>JBBRPK010000090.1:0-22919 GCA_038228235.1 Verrucomicrobiota bacterium | reverse complement strand
TTTGAACTCGCAGCCGTCCCCTTTTGTACCCGCCCCGACATGACGTTCGCGGCCAGGGATTTTTCGGCCAGACGAGGCGCGAGCGACGAGCATATCCCGGAATGGATATGTAAGGAGCGAGCAACGAAGCCAGCCGGCCTTTTCCGCGAAAACCCTCCGGGCGGCGGGTCTTTTGTCTGCGGCCTGCGTTGAGTCGGCCATCACAGCCCGCTGCGGGGATGCTCCGGCCTCGTCGCCTTGACCCCAGCCAAAATCCCTCGCCGCAGGACCCCACGCAGTTTTAAAACAGGCTCTAAGAGTGCGGTGACTCGTCACCGCTTTCCTGTTGGGCGACTTGACATCCGGCGCGGCGAGACCAGTCCCGCCGCGCCCCTCACAGACGCTTCTCAGTTCTCGCGATAGAAGAAGTACTCGGCCGTGTAAGGCACGCGCGCTTCCATGCCGACATCGCTGGCGTCGCATTCGGTCGCATGGACCCGGCCACCTGCGGTATGCACGCGCTGGATGTAGGTTGTGCGCTCGAAAATGCCGGGGCCTTGGGTCGTTTTTGCCTTTAACAACAACCAGGGGATGGCCGTCGGGTCAACGGTCACCCCTGCAAGTTTCGTACCCACCACTTTGCTGCCGCTCTCGCTCTCCCAGGTAGGCCCGGCATAGTGAAGACCCACCACATTCCCATCGGAATCGTACAACACCGCTTCCGGCGCTTTAAAGACCCAGCCATAAGTGGGCGCGCCGGTCGCGTCGGCGCCGGTCTGTTTGCAGGTATAGATTTGGACTCCCACAGCGTAGGCGTGGAATTCCACTTTGTTGCCGGCGGGGACCTGCAAGGCAGCCGGCACGTCGGGGGCACGGTTGTCTTGGTCTTGGACCGCCATTGCCGGGGAAAGCGCCGCGAGCAAGAGCAAAGCGAGCGCTGGCGGGCTCATTGGGCGAGTTGAAGAGAATATCGATCTGCTGGTTTTGAATTTCGCATTTTTCATAACTGAACTTTTGTTTTTCAGGCATTCCAGCCTGTTGGTTTTTGTTTCACCGTCACGGAAGATTCGTTCATTCGAGCGCCTTCCACCCTCTTCCAGACCGGGAACGAGGGAAAGGTAACCGGGAATCGTGGGCAATCTTTTGAGGGCATGGAGTGGAGCGTTGGGAGGGTGGGAGCGTGGGAGCGTGGAATACTGAGATGAGGAGGTGGATTTCCCAGAGCGCTGCCCTTATTTCTGAGAGCACCGCACTCCACAATGGTCGCGGGCGACAACGGTCTCACAGATAGCAGTATAAAATGAGGAGAGGTGCAGGGAGCCTTCGTTCTTCCTTTGCGACCTTCGTGTTCTTTTGTGCGAATTTTTTAGAAGTTGAAGGTCGTCTGGACATAGACCCAGTCGGCGTCGGTTGCGCCGCCGACTTTGGAGAGGGAGCTTTTGATGTAACTGCCGGCGAAGAAATGGCCGTAGCCAGCGCGCAAGACGGCCCAGGGATTTATGGCATAGATCGTCTCCAGGTCCATTTCCGAGCCGACGAAGCTGTTGAACTGTGGATTGCGGCCATAGGAAACGGGTTCGCCCGATTTGGCGGGACCGCTAGCTCCACGACCCGGTCCGGCTTCGGGATAGAAGAAGTCGTGGGCGTCAGCCAGCCAGAAGAGGTGATAATCCAATGTTAGCAAAATGGACTTAGCTGGCTTGAGAGTGGCGCTTAGGCGCGGGTTGTGAATGTTACGCCAGCCCACAAAATCCATGTAGCCATAGTGTTTGTGGTTGCTGGGAAATAAATTGTCGAAGGTCTCATTCTTGCCGTCTTTTGGATTGTGATCCCCCGAAGAGAAATTGTATTCCAAGCCCAGGCGCGGCGCCGCGAAGGCTTCCGTCCAAGTGTAGCCACCGCCGGCGGAGGCGGCCAGAGCCCGATGATTCAGGCGGCGCGGGCCGATGCCGGGCACCGGAACCTTGATGTCCCCAAATTGGCCGGCGATTTCCGCAGTATAGTCCCAGCCGCGCCACTGGCCGGGGAGCGATTTGACGCGTGTTCCCACAGTGTAAATGTCCCGCGCACTGCCGGGGCGGCCGTACAAGGCCTTCGGGGTCGTGGTAGCGGCTTTGGCGCTGTCGTTGCGCGAGAGAAAATAAAGTTGGGTTTCCTGTTTGGGAACCAGTGTGGCGGTCGATCCATAAATCCCGCAGAACCAATCATAATCATTCGGCAGGTTGAATTGATGAGTCACCGGCAAAACGACTCGGCCTACAAAACAGTCCACCCATAAGTTGGGATTTTCGAACCGGAGCTTGGCGGCATCAAAGGATCGGGGAATATTGGCCCAATCGGCGTTGCCTACTAGCCGTTCGTCTCCATAAACAAGTTCCTGCCGTCCGACTTTGGCCGTCAGGGGAAACTGCGCTGGGTCACCCAGGCGGAGGAAGGCCTGGTGCAGATCGAGGAAGTCTCCTTCAGGACTGGGATGGCGGTCATCCCAGGTGCTGGAGCTGTCGCGCGCTTCCGCAAAAACGCTGACCCAAGAAAAGGGAGTGTAGCCAAGATGCAGCTTTTCGCGGAGCAGCAGAAACGAGTTGTCATTGTCCACGCCCGTCCTGCGAAAATCGAAATTGGGAACGGAGCCGCCGCTCGATCCGCCGTCTTCTTTAATCTCGTATCGCGCGCGGAATTGACTGCCTAAATCCCACGGCGTAAAACCCGGCGATTGGGTCCGAAGCCATTCGTTCATGAGTCCCGGGCCAGGCAGGGGCGCGGGCGCGCCGGCCGCTTTCCCAGGCGGCGGCTCAGTGACCTGTGCGAATAAACTATAGGTGGGGATGAGGGAGACGAGGGCTGCAATCGCCGATGAAGTGTTCATACAAAGGTTCTGTTAAATTTTAGACCGTTGTCGTCATATTCAATGCTGTTTCAAAGGACCTCCGCCATAACGAGTTGGCCCTGTCATAGCTATTTAATCGCCTCTGCTTCCAGGTCGGCTTCCTCCAAACTGACGGCTCGGAGCAGGCGCAGGATTCCCTTATGGGTCACAATCGCGAGGGTGTTATCGTCGGGAGAGAATTGGACAAGGCAGACACTATCCGGAACTGGAAAGCTGGCGACTTCGCGTTGGGCGCGGAGGGTCAGAAGCGGCAGGGGCGCCAGACTCCAGAGCCGGACGGTTTTATCTTCGCCTCCGCTTGCCAGGGTATTGCCGCTCTGGGAGAAATCGAGCGTGCGAACAGCAGCCCTATGCAATGCGATTGTGCTCAGGGATTTTCCGAGGTTCGCCGGGTCCCAGAGCTTGATTGTGCCAAAGGAACAGGCTGAGGCGAATCTTCGCCCATCATGCGAGATGATGGCGGCGCAGACGACTCCTTTATGTTCTTCGCTCGCCCAGACGTTCGTGTGCCGGTTCAGATCGAACACTTTTACGGTGCGATCGTTTCCGCCGCTGACCAACAAATTGCCGTCCGGAGAAAAACTCACCGTCCGAACCCCCTCAGTATGGCCCTGGAATTCGCCGAGCAGCTTTCCTGCTTCGATGTCCCAGATTTTGATCTTGCCGTCATCGTGGCCCAGAGCGGCCTTGCGCCGGTCTGGAGAAAGGTCCACGGAAATGACCCTGAGCATGTTTCCACTGTAGCCTGGAAGCGGCTGGCGGGCGTTGGTCTCGGTATCAAACCAGTAAGCCATATTCTGTTCGCCCGATACGAGAAGGCGCCGCGAATCCTTCGCGAAGGCCACGACGTAGAAGGCACCTTTGAGGACTGCTTTCGTCTGCAAGGTTTTGACGTCCCAGACCTTCACGCTGTGATCCTGGCAGCCGGCGGCCATGTTCTTGCCGTCCGGAGAAATTGCAAAATTACCGTAATGTTCGGAGTGCAAGCCTGGAATCTCGTCGGATGTCTCGCCCTGCTCTGGGTTCCAGAATTTGACCGGACTGTTGCGGCCGCCACTGGCCAGGTGTGCTCCGTCCGGGGAATAGGCCAGAGACGAAACCGCTCCGACCTGTCCGCGCAAGTGATTCGTTTTTTGCGAGTGAGTGGCAACGTCCCACTGGTTAATAGTTTCATCCGAACTTCCGGTGGCCAGAGTCTTTCCATCAGGAGAAAAGGCGAGGGCGTACACGGATGATCCATGCGCGTCAAATGAGTTGGCTCGGCGGAGCGACAAATCCCAGAGGGTCACGTTTCCTTTCCCGTCGCCGACCGCTAAAAGTTTGCCGTCCGGCGAAAACCTCAACGATTGGATTTGGCGATGGTCCTCCAGCACGTCCAGGTCCTTGCCGCTGCGGAGGTCCCACAAGTGAATCCCCCGGTCCTTGCGGAGCCCTTCCGAGGCCTGGCCAGGCTCGATCAGAGGCTCGATCAGAGCCAGGACACTGCCATCAGGCGCGATGCTGGCGGGCGCGCCAAATTCCAGATAACGCCCATGTTTGCCGGGAAGCGTGAAGCGGCATTGGCCGTCCGCGAGGTTCCATACCTTCATCTGGTCTTCCCCGCTAATGGTGACCACAAGGTTGGCCCGGGCGGAGAAGGCCAGGACGTCGCCCGCATTGGCGAGCGCATTGGTGAGGGAACGTTGGCTAATTCGATACCTTTGAATCACGCCGTTGACACCGCTAAAGACGAGAGTGTCTCCATCCGCGGAAAATCCTCCGAGGCCCGTCGTGTTGTTTGTCAACTCAAAAACGGGCTGCATTTCTCCCACTCTCCACAAGCGGAGGCCCCCATCCCAATAATAGGTGGCCAGCATCCGTGAATCGGGAGAGAATTCCATCGAGCCGAGGACTTGGTTGCGCTCGGGGAATGAGAAAGCATAGTTTCCGCGACAAAGCCGCCAAAGATGCCGCCACTCGAATCCACGGAGGTCGGTTTCGCCTTTGTTTGGCTTCAATCCCTTCAACAGGGCCAGGGCTTCGGAAAAATTGCCTTGCTGATAATTGTTTTGGGCCAGGCGAATGTCCCCCACGTACGAGGCGAGCAGGTGGGCCTGGTTCTCATGTTCCGCGCGGTGGCGTTGAGTTTCAGCCACCGTTGTTTGTTCGAGGGCGACTTTCTTCGCCTGCTCTGCAATGTTGGCTGCGTCGCGAGCTCGCTGGGCCTGCTCCTGGGCCTGTCGTTCGGCCCGCTTGGCGCGCACGGCCTGCCAGGTGCTCACGATTATACCAAGCAGGAGAACCAGGAAAAGGGCCGTGCCGGCAGCGAAAGCGAGCTTGTTCCGTCGAATCAATTTCTGAAAGCGGTAAGCAGAGCTGGGTGGACGAGCCACCACCGGCTCGTTGTGCAGGTGCCGCTGGATGTCCCTGGCCATCTCGCTGGTCGTTTCGTAACGCCGCGTGCGGTCTTTCTCCAGCGCCTTGATCACGATCCAGTCAAGGTCTCCTCGAATGAGATGGATCAGCTTGCGCGGATCAGCCTGGCGGCACTTGGCGACGGTCGTGAGGTCTGCCGCTTCCAAGGTGGTCAGCTTGGCGGAAGGCCGCATTGGTTCCTTTTCGCGGATATTGCGGCGCATTTCGTCCAGCCCGGCGGCTAGCAGCGCTTTGGAATCGAAGGGGGTTTTGCCGGTGAGCAGTTCGTAAAGCAGCACACCCAGGCTGTAAATGTCGCTGCGGGTGTCGATGTCCAGCCCGCTCAGCTCCGCCTGTTCAGGACTCATATAAGCAGGGGTGCCGATGAATTGTTCGAAGGCTGTAAAGACTGTCAAATCCGTGAGCCGCTGCTGACCGGTGGCTTTGGCGATGCCGAAATCGATGACCATGGGCACAGGCACGCCATCATGGAGCGTCACCAGAATGTTTGAAGGTTTGATGTCGCGATGGATTATGCCCTTTTGATGCGCGTGCTGGATCGCCTGGCAGACGGTGGTGAAGAGGTCGAGACGCTCGCGAGTGGAGAGATTGTTCTGGTCGCAATAGTCAGTGATGCGAATGCCCCGAACCAATTCCATCACGAAGTAAGGCCGACCGGTGTCGGTGGCGCCAGCCTCCAGCACCTTGGCAATATTGGGATGGTCCATCATGGCCAGTGCCTGCCGTTCGACCGCGAAGCGGGCGATGACCTGTTTGGTGTCCATCCCAAGCTTGACCACTTTAAGGGCGACCCGACGGCGGACCGGTTCCTCCTGTTCGGCCATATAGACCACGCCACACCCGCCTTCGCCGATTTTCTGGAGCAACTTATAATGGCCAATCTTGTCCCCGGCTTGTTCAGTCACGGAAGCAACGAGTTGGGTCTTAGCCCCGGGCGATGAGGCCCCTTCCCCGTCCGGAGCCAGCTTAACCCCCATGCCGATGAGGCACTTGGGGCAAAGCCCTTGCGGCGCGTTGGGGGGCAGTTCCGTGCCGCATTCTTCACATATTCGATTCTTTTCCATTTCGGCAGGCCAATCCTTCACCTCTGTTCAAACCCAACTCCCCTGGAAAGTAACGGCCAAATCGTTGGAGTGCGAGGACGCTCCACGTTCCGAGGTCCCGATCACCCGCTCAAGACCGCAAATAAGGCCCGCAATTCCTCTTCCACTTCTTCGGGAGTGGTGACGGTGTTCGCGATTTCGGCTCGCAGCAATTCACCATAGCGCTGGCGCATCCGGCTGACACTCATCTTAAGGGCCGCTTCGGTCGTCTGCAATTTCGCGGCCAATTGGGCATAAGAAACAGGGCGTTTTTCGCCCGTGAGAAAGACTTTGAGTTCCTCGAACGTGGCTCCTTTGCCCGCCGCCAGGAATTCGCTGCGCAGATGAGCAAGCACCCGCTCCAGCAGCGTCATGGCCCACTGCTGCTCAAAAAGCTTTTGCGGCGAAAGTCCGGAAGACGTAAAATGCAAATAGTGGTGCTCTGGCGATTCGTCGTCCATCGAAATGAAGGTCAGCTTGCCGCCCCGTTTTTGGGCGTGCGCGTCGCGCCATTCATTCGCTAGAAAATGTTCCAGCGCAGCTAGCAGGAAACTACGAAACTTGCCTTTAGTCCGGTCCACCGCCCGGAGAGAGTCCTTTTCCAGAAGCCGGGCAAAGAAACCCTGAGTTAAATCCTGCGCGTCATGCGCCACATATCCTCTCCGCCGAATAAAAGCATAGAGGGGATACCAGTAGTTGGAGCATAATTTTTCCAATGCTTCAGCGGCTCGGGTGGAATTCTGCTGGCTCGCTGCCGCCACAACGCTCCAATGAGTGGTTGTGAAAGCACGTTTGGCCCGCAAACCGGTCTCTGGGGTCAAATCGGGCGATGTCATCAAGCCTCCGAGTCGAGTTCTCGCCGAGACCCCCAGGCGATGAAATCACAGGGGAAAAGTCGAAACCCTCGCCTTGTTGCTTTCATGAAGCGATTATGCTGCTGCCACTGAGAAAAGCAAGCCCGGCGAATCGAGTTTTATGGCTCGGGACAGGGTGAGTGACGAAGCAGCGGAGCGCCGGCCCGGGATGGACTTTGTGAGTGGCCCTGTGGGTCGGACCTGCGGATTGCCCGCTATCACTTCATCCGACCGCTTGCGTTGCCACGGCCTTCATTTTTTCCAGGCCGGTGCGCGCCACTTCCACGGCATCTTGCTCCCAATACTTGCGGTTGAACAACTCCAGGGAGAGGACCTTCCGGCCCCCTGTCTCATGCAAGACACGCAGGATGTCCACTACTGGACCCGAACCATCTCCCGGATAGACGCGGAAGCCGTCGTTGATTTCTTCGCGCCCCGGGTTCGAGGGATAATCATTCATGTGCAGGACTTGAACAGCATTCTCGCCCATCAATTTCAGGCCATGAAAATCGGAGCCGCCTTTGTAAAGGTGAAAGATGTCCGCAAGCACGCAAGCCTTGGGGTGGCCTGTCTCGATGGCGGCACAGGCGCATTGGCCGAGACGGTAGAAATTCTTGGAAAACCCCCACAATTCCAGTTGAGGCACGACACCGGCCTGATCGCCCAATTCAAGGAGAGATCGATAACGTTCGGCGGCGGTCAGCAGGTCCAGGGCTGGAGTGTTAGTCATCCCCGCTGGTGGCGCAGCCAGGCGTTTGCCGCCGAGTTGCGCGACTAAATCCAGTTCATATTTGGCGCGTTCCAGACCCTTGGCTCGCTTGGCGGCGTCATCGACGAGCCATTCGGAGAACCCGATGGCGCTTTCAACGCTCAGGCCGAGATCGCCAAGGCGATTCCTTGCGTCTTTGAGCGAGCCGCCGCTTTTGGTGTAATCCTCGATCGAGCTGATCCAAGGTTCGATGCCTTGGTAACCAGCTTGGGCCGCCACTTCTATTTCCTTGATGAACTTCAACTTTTGGCCCCGAATCGTTGCCGTGTTAAGGCAGAATAAGAAGGGATTTGTGTTCTTGGGGGCGATTTCAGCAGCGGCGGGGGCGGCCGGCAGATACTGACTTGCAAGCGCGGCGCCCATAATCGCCCCAGTCCGAGTCAGCGCGGCGCGTCGAGATAAATCATGCGTTTCCATGGGCAGAGGTTTAATCGAAAGCACAAGGGTTGCCGAGATTTTGTTTTGAAAGGTATCAGCGCTCGGTCCCAACGTATCTCCGAAAGGGAGGCTGAGTTTACGAGTCCTGCTTCCGGTTGGCTGGCAAAGCGCCGGCAAGCCGGGCGCGGTCCAAACGCTTCGCGAGGTTTCTGGCGGCCAAGGAGGGGCGCTCCGAGGCTGGGCCCGCGTGGGCGATACTTTATTGATAGTTCTGCGCCGGGCGGGCGATGCAATTCCCCTTGCCAGCGGATGGGGACAGGCTCCACCATAGGTTATGGCAGTTGCCAATGATTTCGACAATATCGACGACCAATTCTATCAGAACGCAGATGGCTTTTTCCGCTCTTACCCGGGCCTGGCGCTAACCTACGACGACGTCACTCTGGCAACGCTTTATTCTGAAATCCTTCCAGGGGACACACAGCTCGATACCACGCTGGCGGAGGGACTGGACTTGAATATCCCGGTCATCTCTTCGGACATGGATACAGTCACTGAGTCGCGGATGGCCACGGCTATGGCCTTGAACGGTGGCTTAGGACTCATCCATTACAACATGCCGGAACGAGATCAGTTGTCGGAGGTTAGCCGGGTGAAAAACCATGTTCATGGGCTGATTCAAGAACCCATCAGAGTTTCCCCCGAAGAGTTGATCGGCGACGTGCTGGAGATGATTGAGAAGAAAAACTTTGCCTTCAGCACATTCCCGGTCGTAGATGCCTCGGGAAAGTTGGTCGGGCTGCTTCCAAGCCATGCGGTCAAGCCGCGTTATGCCAAACGAAAAGTGGCCGATGCGCTCACGTCCCGCGGCCAAGTCCACACCATCAGCACCAAGGAACTCGGCTCCAATCCCATTGCGCGGGCGGACAAGTTTTTTACCGATCATCCGGGCATCCACAAACTCCTCGTCGTGGATGCGGGGGACCGCCTGCATGGCCTATTCACGATGAGCGATGTGGAGAAGATAATGCAGGAAAGGAACGCTCAATTCAAGCCGGCGCGCGATCAGCAGTTCAGGCTCATCTGCGGGGCTGCCGTTTCAGCTACTCGCAATGCCTTTGGAAATCTGGACCGGGATCGCATTCTGACCCACGTCGGGCAATTGGTGGAACGAGGCGTAGATGTCGTGGCGGTTTCGACGGCCCACGGGCACACCAAGGGCGTAGGGGAAACGGTGCGGATGATCCGTGAGGCTCACCCGCGATTGCCCATCATCGCCGGGAACGTGGCCAGCGCCAGCGGGGTTGGTTTTCTGGCGGAGTGCGGCGCCAATGCCATCAAGATTGGCCAGGGCCCAGGCTCCATTTGCACCACTCGGATTGTGGCGGGGGTGGGCGTTCCACAACTGACGGCCCTTTATATTGCGTCGCGGGCGGCCCGGATGAAAGGTGTCGCTTTGCTGGCCGATGGAGGGGTTACCAAATCAGGCGACATCGTCAAGGCGCTCACCATGTCCAATGCAGTCATCTGCGGCGGCCTGTTTGCCGGATGTCCGGAAGCACCGGGGCAGACCATGGAAATCGGCAGCAAACTCTACAAACAATATCGGGGGATGGGCAGTCTGGCCGCCATGAAAGCCGGTTCGGCGGCGCGCTATGGCCACGCCAATGGAGCCAGCCAAAAAGTGGCGCCGGAGGGCGTCGAAGCGTTCAAGGAGTTGTCTGCATCGGTGGATCAGATACTAGCCCAGTTGATCGGCGGCATTCAGTCTGGCATGGGCTATTTGGGCGCTGCCAATCTAGCCCAACTCCGCGAAAGAGCGCGATTCATCCGCGTGAGCCCGGCAGGGATGCGCGAAGCAGCACCCCATGACATCGTGGAAGTTAAGACAGGCGGCTGATATTTGGTGTCAACCACTTTAAGGTGCACCGTCGGGTAACGACAGCTTCCGATCCCCGATCGCAAATTTTTAATTTTCAATTCTTAATGTGCTCGATTAAGAATTGGTTATTGAAAATGGCCTATTGGTGAATGAGGGCGGAGGCTGTGTCCACAATCAGAAATTGCCGGCTGGAGGGCGCCTCTAAAATTTGATGGCCTGATTGATTAATCCGCATTGTGGGCAACGCGAGCGATCCACGTCTGCATCATCGGTGTAAACGAAACCGCACTTTCCGCAACGGAAGATGTGATCGGCGCTCGCCGTTGGGCGGAACCGCTTCTGGCGTCGCTCGTAATAGATGCCGATACCAGAAAGCGCAGCCAACAAAAGAAAAACATAATCCGTGAGAACCGCGTCGATGGTCATGTCAGGAAGGGGGGGGGAGGGCGTTAGTCGCGACCACCGGGATAGTGTGCCAACGGAAAATCATTTTGCCCCAGGTGACCTGGCCGGAGAGGGCTTGAGGCCCTCCATTTTCGCGGAGGGATTGGAATCGGGCGTGGGCGGCAAGTTTGAGGGCCAATTGGTCCGCCTCGTTCGCTCCGCAGGAGGAGAGGAGGGTGCCGCATTGTGTGTCCCCATTGGCATCGACCAACAATTGCACGACGGTGTTGGTTAAAACATCGGCGTGAGGCCAGGAGGGGAGCGCGAGGGGTTCGAGCAATGAACGAAGGGCCAAATCTGCTTCGAACCGGATTTCGGAGCGCCTGGCCAGCAGCTGATTCGTCACGCTGAACATGGGACTGGAGAAAGAAGGCAATGGTTTCTCCGCGATCCGCAGAGGGGCGAGAAGGTTCGTGTTCACAAAACCCAGAAAGGTTTTTCCCAAGGCTGTATTCTCCAATTCCAGCCAGCGCGGCGGCTCGCTCCAATCAGTAAAATGATGTTGCACCGGCGCAAAGGTCAGCCAGGCGGCGCCTGAAAACCCGTGCAGATTAGGAAGCGCGAATAGTGTGGGATCGTCCAGGATTGGAAGTTGGGCCAGTTGCCGCTGCGACGACGAATCCACCGCCAGATTGATGACGGTATGAAATTGCGGCGCACGATGGGCTTTACCGGGGCGCTCCGCCACGAAAAAGATGAGGCCGACTTGCGCAAAAAAAACAAAAGCGACAGCATAAAACCAGCGCCGCCAAGGCCAGGGAATGGCTTCGAGTGGCGAGGCGATCATGCCTTCGGGGGAGCGGTTGCCGGGAGCACGGGAGGACGCGTGGCGTGGATGATTTCTTTGATGCCGGCCGAGCGCGCCAATAACCAGAGGGCCATAAGTTTTTTGTGAATGACTTTTTCATCCGCTTGCAGCACCAGGACCACAGGCTGTTTGGCTTCGGAGACGGCAATTTGCAGTTTTTCTCTGAGGCGATCCTGGCCGATTACCTGATTTTCATAATAGAATTGCCCGTTCTCATCCACTGCCACCACCAAGGTGTGGCTGACCGTCCCTGGCAAGCCCGCCACCTCGGGCAACTGAATGGGGACTCCAGGGATGAAGACCAGGCTGGAACTCAGGAGCAAAAAAATGAGGAGCAGAAAAAAAACCCCTGCAAATGGGGCGGCATCGAGCTGCCCTCGAAAAATTCTGGTGTTGCGCGGAAATCTCATGGCGTTTTGGCCGGCAGCTCACTGACGATGTTGATGGTTTTTGCCGCAGGCTTGGGGGGCGGGGGCGGCGGTGGTGAAGGCGGAGGCACATCACTGACGATGTTGATGATTTCGGTCGCAGCTTTTTCCATATCCAGCACGATGGCGTTCACACGGCTGACCAGATAATTATAGGCGGCGTAACAAGGGATCGCGACCGCCAGGCCGGCAGCGGTGCAGATGAGAGCTTGCCAGATGCCGCCGGAGAGGTCTTGCACGTTGGCCAGGGTGGCCTTGTTCTGAAGATCAGTGAAGATTTGGATGAAGCCCAGGACCGTGCCCAGAAGCCCCATTAACGGGGCGATCTGGGCGATAGTGGCCAGTAGATTCAATTTGTCTTCCAGCGGCGGCACTTCGATAAGGCCTGCTTCCTCCAAGGCTTCGCGCACGCCCTCCTGCCCCCGTTCGCGATTGAGGATGGCTACCTTGACGAGGCGGGCCACGGGGCCGGGAGTGGCATCACAAATCGAAAGCGCCTCCACGACGTTGTCACGTTTGAGCACATTGCGAACTCCATTGAGGAATTCCATGGAATTTATTTGCGCCCGATGATAATGCAAGACACGCCGGACAAAAACTACCAGGGCGGTGGCGCTGGCCCCCAAGATCAGCCAGATCATCGGGCCACCGAGCTTCAGAAAAGGCGGCAACATGCCTTACTTATAGAAGCCTGGCTTTAAATTCAAAGGTTAAAGTTGAACGTAGAACGGCTTAGCTTCAAGAAACTAAATGTGGGACCACGGCTGCCGCTTCAGCCGCGCTGGCCCTCCGCAGGAATTTCCGTTCTGGCAAAAACATTTCTGTAATGAGCAAGGCAATTGTCAAACCGAGCAGCCACTGGTATCGCTCGTGAAAACGTTTCACGTGGCGGGCTGAAAGTGAGGTTTTCGGCAGTGGAGCCAACCCCCGCTCGTAAAGGAGTTCCATGGCATTGGCCCCGCTCAGCAGCATATAAAAACCGTCTGCCTTTTTGGCGATGTCGCGCAGCAGCCCCTCATCCAGGCTCGATTTCACCACGTTTCCCTGCTCATCCTTGACGTAATCACTGCGACCTCGCGCATCGGTGACTCGCAGCAATTCTCCATTCGCGCTTCCCACACCGACTGTAAAGATATGCATTCCCTCTTTGGCTGCGCTGGCCGCGGCTTCCAGTGCGCGCCCGTCATGATCTTCCCCGTCGGTAAAGAGAACAAGCACCTTGTGGTTATCATTCTTCTCCTTAAAAGCGGCTTGCGCAGTTTGGATGGCTTCTGCCAAGGCTGTGCCGCCTTGGGGAATGACATTCACATCGAGTGCCTCTACACTCTGACGGAAGGCTTCATCCTCGAAGGAAAGCGGACATTGCAAGAAGGCGGTGCCGGCGAAAGCGACTAAGCCGACCCTATCCGTTTTGGCCAGCTTTTTCAAATCCAGCGCCGCCAGTTTGGCGCGGGCCAGGCGGCTAGGCGCCACGTCCTCGGCCAACATGCTCTTGGAGGTGTCGATCGCCACCACCACATCCAGACCTCGTTGCTTGGCTTCTTCCCAGTCGAAGCCCCATTGCGGGCGAGCCACCACGATAAGCAAAAAGGCGACTGAAGCGACCAGCAGTCCCATGCGAATTTTTTGCCGAGTGGCGGAAAGCCCCACGGTCAAATTGGCCAGCAAGCGCGTATGAACAAATTGGCGGATCAGCCGCTGCTTAGCTCTCCAGGTCCACCAGAGAAAAGCGGTGAGGGCGGGCATTGCTAATAGCAGGAGCCATAGGAGATGGGGATATTCGAAGCTCATTTCAAGGCAGCTTCCTCCAGACCGTGTTTCCTAACAGAATTTCCAGCAGTAAAAGCCCCAGCCCGGGCCAAACTACCCAGGCAAGGAGTTCCTGGACCTGGACATATTTCTTGGTTTCAACTTCGGTGGTTTCGAGCTTGTCGATTTCGTCATAAATTTTGTGAAGGGTATCCGTATTGTCAGCGCGATAGTATTTGCCGCCGGTTTTCTGAGCGATGGCTCGAAGAGTTTCCTCATCAATGTCGGCCTGGATGGTTTGATAAACTTTGCGTCCAAACATATCGTTGGCTGGGATTCGGGCCGTCCCGCGGGTGCCCACCCCGATGGTATAGACCTTTACGGCTAACGCTTGAGCTGCTTCGGCCGCCGTCAGCGGGGGGACTTTCCCCGCGTTGTTTTGCCCATCGGTCATCAGGATAACAATTTTGCTTTTCGAGCGGAGTTCGCGCAATCGATTTATGCAGGCAGAGAGAGCTGAACCAATAGCGGTGCCGTCTTCAATCGAACCGAGGTTCAGGCGTTCCAAATTTTGCAGCAGGAAATCGTGATCCAACGTCAGCGGCGCGGCAATATAAGCGCGACCGGCAAAAGCCACTAAGCCGATGCGATCGTTGGGACGTTTGGCGATGAATTTTTGCAACACATCCTTGGCGATGCCGACGCGATTCATCTGCTGGCCGTGCAACTTAAAACCCTCGTCCTCGGCGGCCATGCTGCCGGAAAGATCCAGTGCGACAACAATATCGATGCCGCTGGCGCGGATGGAAGTTTCGCTCCGAGTCAATTGCGGGCGGGCCAAACCAACGATCAAAGCGCCCAGCGTCAGCCAGCGCAACGTCAGCAAAACGCGCCCGGGACTCCATTGACTAATATTGGCCACGGGCCGAACTAACTGCACGGACGAATAGAGAAAGGCCGACTGCTGTCCGCGTTTGCCTTTGAGCCACCCCAGCACCGGCAACAGCAGGAGCAGCAGCAGAAAGTAGGGATGGGCAAAGGTGGGAAACATCAGCGCGGTTCTAGGAGTTGGCAGGGACAGCCAGCGTCGCACCTTGCGGCGTGACAGCGTCAAATTGAGTTTCGTCCACCAGGCGCAGGGCTGAATCGTGGAGTTCGCGCAGCGCGGCTTCCGGGGGCTCGAAGCGGGCAAATTTCACCAGATCACAACTCTGCAAGAATTTGCCCAAGCTCTCCTTTTGGTCCACGGTCAGGAGGGTGGTGGCTTGTAGTTCAGAAAGGAATTCCTCGGTTGTCCGCTCCGGCGCTTGGAAATCGAATCTCTCCTCAAGATAGATTCGGGTGATGGTAGAGACCTCAATACAGAAGAGCCGAGGGTCGTGCAGAAGGGCCAGAGCGGCCTGCAATTTTTGCTTCGCGCGAACATGCGGCGGGATCACAGGAACAAGGAGAACCTGCTTTCGCCGCCTTAGAAACCACACCAAAGCGGCGATCATTAGCGCAGCAAATACCAGCCCTCCGAGCAGCCACCATACCCACGCCCAATCGTTGGGAATCTCCACTGGCGGTTTTATGACGCGAAGATCATTCGTAACCGCAGCCGGCCAGGGCGGGGGGATGAGGAGTGCAGAACCGTTCGAATTCATCAGCCGTGCATTCGGCGCTTTTCGCGCGTTTCGAAAAATCGGCCCAGCTCCACGGCATAGGGCTGCCCCGTCCGGACCTGAATGGCATCGATCCGGGCGGATCGAAACAGGCGGACGAGATCGGTCTGGGCCTCTGCGCGCTTTTGCGCAAAGGCCGTCCTTTTTCGCTCGTCGTTGGTGTTAATTTCCAGCACTTCGCCTGTTTCCGCGTCCTTGAGGATAAGCCGGCCCAGGGCGGGCATTTCCATTTCATAACGATCGGTGATCTGGACGGCGACTACGTCGTGCCGCCGGTTGGCCTGGCGGAGCGGGACCAGCGAAGCCTGGCCAAACGTCTGCGTGGGATTGACACTCGCGCGGCTGAATCGCGGGAATCGAGCGGCATTGTTCGGACCGAGGAAATCGGAAAGAATAACCGCGATGGCGCGATGGGAGGTGACCCGGCTCAGGAATTCAAGGGCCGCATTCAAGTTGGTGCCACGCCCTTTAGGTTCATAAAAAAGAATTTCCCGGATCACGCGCAGCACATAGCGGCGGCCTTTGCGCGGGGGCATGAATTTTTCCACCTCATCGGTGAAAAGAATGAGGCCGACTTTATCGTTGTTGCGGATGGCGGAGAAGGCGAGCACCGAGCCAATTTCGGCCGCCAACTCGCGCTTGGATTGCTCCCCGGACCCGAACAGTCCGGAGCCGCTCAAATCCACCACCAGCATGAGCGTCAATTCCCGTTCCTCGACGAATTTCTTCACGAACGGATGGTTCATCCGCGCGGTGACATTCCAATCGATTGCGCGAACTTCATCACCTGGCTGATATTCGCGGACTTCTTCGAAATTCATCCCCTGGCCTTTGAACACGCTGTGGTATTGGCCCGCTAGCGTTTCGCTGACGAGACGATTGGTGCGCAACTCTATCTGGCGGATTTTTTTGAGGATCTCGCGGGGAATCATGGCACAGGCAACTCATCGAAGATCTTTTGAATAACAGTCTCGCTGGTTTTCTCCTCCGCTTCGGCTTCGTAAGTTATGGTGACGCGATGGCGGAGGACATCCATCCCGATGCTTTTAACATCCTGAGGGGTGACATAGCCGCGCCCTCGCAGGAAGGCGTAGGCCTTCGCGGCCAGAGTCAGAGCGATGGTGGCGCGAGGGGAAGCCCCCAGTTGAATGAAATCCTTCACCTGGATTTTATATGTCTCCGGCGTGCGCGTGGCGCAGACCAAATCAACGATGTAATCTTTCACCTTGTCGTCGATGTAAATCTCGTTGATGACCTGTCGGGCGTCCATGATCTGCTTGGGTTCGACTACAGGGCTGGTGCCCGGCGGGCTATTGGTGCGGGCCATCAGATCCAGGATCTGCCTTTCTTCCTCGCGATTGGGGTAGCCGATCTTCAATTTGAGCATGAAGCGGTCGATCTGCGCCTCCGGCAGCGGGTAAGTGCCTTCCTGCTCGATGGGATTTTGGGTGGCCAGCACCAGAAATGGCTCTTCCAATTTAAAGGATTGCTCGCCAATCGTGACTTGTTTTTCCTGCATTGCTTCCAGGAGCGCGCTTTGCACCTTGGCTGGCGCGCGGTTGATTTCGTCGGCCAACACCAGGTTGGCGAAGATGGGTCCCCGTCGGGTAGTGAATTGGCCGGATTGCGGATTATAAATCTGCGTGCCGATCACATCGGCTGGCAGCATGTCGGGGGTAAATTGGAGCCGCGAAAATTTGACATGGATGCTGGAGGCCAGAGATTTGACGGAGAGCGTCTTGGCCAGGCCGGGGACGCCTTCAAGGAGCACATGGCCATTGGCCAGCAATCCGATGATGAGGCGTTCGACCAGATAAGACTGACCGATGACCACCTTGCCAATTTCGCTCAAAAGTGGGCGCACGAAGGCGCTCGCCTTTTGGACTTCATCGTTAATTGCAGTAATTCCAGTATGCATATTCATCAGTGATAATGATGGTTGATCGACAAAAAAACCAGAAAAATGCGGCAGGAAAAGAGGGGACAAGCCATCCCGCCCTCGCGGGCGCAGAGAATTTTGAACAGAAGGCAACAAAGCCAACGAAGGAATAAGGAAAAGATCGTTGCCTGCTTTCCTTCTATGAAAATTCACCTGAGCCATAATCGCGATATAAACTGACATGATAGCCTTTCACTTGGCCACCGCTCTCATCTTTGCTTGACTCTCGAACTTAGGGGGTCAATGTAGGCCCATGAATAAAGCAGTGTTTTTCTTTTTCGGTTTCTTGATCTTCGCCTTCACTCTGGCCGCTGGGCAGCTTACTCCCCCTTACGCGGGATCGCCGGAATTCGAGCGGATGAAAACGCTGGTCGGCACTTGGAAAGGAACCCATGATATGGGCCAGGGGCCAATGGAGATGACCGTCGAATACCGGTTGGTTGCCGGCGGGAGCAGCCTGGAGGAGCGATTTTTTGCCGGGACACCGATGGAGATGGTGACGATGTATCATGACCGGCAAGGCAAACTCGCCCTGACTCACTATTGCATGCTGCATAACCAGCCTGGCATGCTGCTCAAATCCTCAGACGCCAAAACGCTGTCCTTTGATTTCGACAAGACTTGCGGGGTAAACAAGAACTCGATTCACATGCATTCATTGGTTATAGCGTTCCAGGATCCCGATCACATTACGCAGGATTGGAAACTTTATGAAAACCGCAAACCTAAAGAGAGTCATCCGTTTGCGCTCAAACGTGTGAAATCCTGAGACGGGGGAGTCGCAACAACATCGATGGGGGCGCATGGTTGAGATTCCAACCGTCTGGCAGGATTCTTATCGCTGGGTTTAGGTTTACTTCCCGAGCGAGATCACGAAGAGGCCACTGCGGGCGGCCCGATTCGGCTTCTTATCTATGACTTTGCGGCCGATACTTCTTTGGGCCCGCTTCATTCCTTCCGTCTCGTCGCCGAACCGTGATCTAAAGCCCCCAGGCGCCTGCGCTGCGCCAGGCACGTTGATGGTATCAACGGTGTTCCGCCGGTATGATTTCGTTGGGGTTTAAGCCAAAATCTGAGGGATGAATTCGCCATGGTCGATGTCGAGGCGTTTGCGGCCCGGGATTTCGAGCTTGCGCGAGTCGAGTCCAAGACAACGCAGAACGGTCGCATGGATGTCGGTCACATAATGTCGGTCTTCCACGGCATGGAAACCCAGCTCATCAGTGACGCCGTGGGTTACTCCACCCTTGATGCCGCCACCCGCCAGCCAGGCGCAAAAGCCCTGTGGGTGATGATCGCGGCCCGTTCCTTCCGCGCCGGGCGAACGGCCAAACTCGGTGCCGAATACAACCAAGGTGTCTTGGAGCATTCCACGTTGTTTCAAGTCCTCCAGAAGTCCGGCGATGGGCCGATCAACCTGTGCCGCTAGCTTTGAATGGTTGCCTTTAATGTCGGAATGCGCATCCCAATCGCCGCCGCCCCCGCCGCCATGAAACAATTGCACGAAGCGGACGCCACGTTCGACCAGCCGCCGCGCGGCCAGGCACTGTTCCCCGAAGGCTCGGCTCTCCGAGCGGTCGATTCCGTAAAGCGTTCGCGTCGCGCCTGATTCTTTCTCAAATTGCAATGTTTCAGGCACGGAAGTTTGCATCTGAAAAGCCAGCTCGTAAGATTTGATTCGTGCCCGGAGATTCTGGTCGTCGGGATAATCGATTCCCGCCAAATGATTTAATTTGCCCAGGAGGCTGAAATTCTCGGCCTGTTCTTCTGGCGTGATCGTTTTGTTGGCCGGGACGATGAACGGCAGCGGTTTTTTCGGATCAACTTGCAGCCGCACCCCGCCATATTCCGGCCCGAGATACGCAGCCCCGTGCGTAAACGCTCCTCCACAGCAATCACCCGTCGGCACTCCCAACACGACGTATTGAGGTAGATTTTCGTTGAGGGAGCCAAGCCCGTAACTCACCCACGAGCCCAGTGTGGGATGCTCCAATTCGCGTGGATGGCGTCCGGTCTGCCAGGTCAGTTGAGCGCCATGATCATTGTGAATCGTCCAGAGTGAGCGCACCACCGCCAGATCATCCCCGCGCTCGCCGATGTGTTGAAACCAATCTCCAACCACGAGGCCACTTTGGCCGTGGTTCTTATACCCACTCTGCAAGGGCATGATAACTTTTCGATTCCCATGAGCTGGATTGGCCCCGATGATGTCTTTCCCCTCATTTTCGAGGACTTTTCCATAAGGGGTATCGGCGATTGATTTACCGGCATATTTGTTTAGTTCGGGCTTCACGTCGAAACTTTCGACGTGGCTGATCCCGCCGCAGAGAAAAATCCAAATCACCGACTTCGCCCGCGGGGGAAAATGGGGTTTGCCACCGGGTGGCCGCCACCCGGGACTGCCGTCCGCGCGCGCAATGCCCTCCTTAAATAACATCGCTCCGAGGGCAAGTCCGGTAAAGCCCATGCCGGTATCCGCCAGGAACGAGCGTCGGGTGATTCCTGCGCAATGGGATTGATGGGACTGATTCTTGTTTGGATTCATCGGATGGTCACAAAATCGTTGTGGTTAAAAAGCACTGCCACCAGGTTTTCGCGCGCCCGTTGCATTGAGGAACGACGCGCTTGGGCTTCCAGGAATTCGCAGCACAGTCGGAGTTCATCGCGGGTGGCGTGGCGCGCGAGCACTTGCACAAACGCCCGCTCGACGAATGCGTCTTCAGGAACCGTAGCAGCCGGCGTTAGTCGGCTTTGATCATTGGTTCCGGAATAATGAGCCGACTCGCGTCGGCTGCTACTAGATTCCAAGGCTGGCGGGGCTTTTGGGGGATTCGTCACTGCCTCAGCCAGCTTGCTGGCCAGAAGACGCGCTTCCTTGAAGGTGAGTTCGCTGTTGGCGAGGGCCAAGGCCTGTTGAGGGACGACGGTGGGGCGGCGCGCATAGCACTCAGTCACGCTGGGTCCGTCAAATATCTTCAGGAACTCAACTTCCTTCTCCGCCGCTGTGCGCAGGTAAATGCTTCGCCGGCGTGAAGCAAGGCCAAGGGCGTGATCGATGTCCGCCCCACCCATGGTCGCATCCAAATCGCCGGCCACGTAAAGCAGGGTGTCGCGGACCAGTTCCGCTTCCATTCGGCGCGATGGGCTGCGCCAGAGAAACACATTGTCGGGATCGATTTTTGCATCCGCGGCATCGGGTGTTCCAGCCATGCGATACGTGCGGCTCGTGACAATTAGCCGGTGCATCGTTTTCATCTTCCAGCCCTGCGCCATGAACTCTGCGGCGAGCCAGTCAAGCAATTGGGGGTGCGAGGGCGCTTTGCCGTTGCGCCCGAAGTCAGCGGGTGTTGGGACGATCCCCTGGCCAAAATGCCGCAGCCAAATCTGGTTCATCGCCACACGCGCCACGAGAGGATTATTTGTATTGGCGAGCCAGCTCGCAAAGGCGAGCCTGCGGCCTGTGCTGGTGGCTGGATATTCCTCCGTGGACCGAGGCTTGTAGGTGGAACTGGGCGTGGATTGCACATCTCGCTCTGTTCCGGCAAGGGCTTTTTCGGCTTCGGCCGTTTTTTGCTTCGCCGTCTCCAGGTCCTTGATCGCTTTTTCCGCCCCGTCCGCCTTGGGTTTGGTTGAATCGGATTTGGCATCCCTGACTAGAGATAGCTCGTCGCTGGCCTGCGGAACTTTGACTGCGGCCTCGTCGGCGTTGTGCTGTGCATCCGCTTGCGCAACTTTCGCTTTTTGGAGTCTCATTTTTGCTTCAGCCAGAGCCAGTTTCCGCTGGGCGAGGTTGGCTTCGATGGCAGCGCGGTTCCAGCTCTCATCCCCTTTTCTTTGTCCGTCCTCGATCTGGTCCGCTCGAGCTGTGGCGAGCAATGAGGCATGTTTTGCTTCGGCAGTGGCTACCGCCAGTTGCTGTTCCTCTAGTGTGTCTGGTTTCGCCGCACCGTTCGTCTCGAGCTTCGCCAAAGTTTGTCGGGCTTCAGCCAAACCCTTCTCACTCGCCTCGATTGTGTCGCGAAGAACAAATTCGCGTTTATCAGGCGAGGCTGCCAGCCTGGGCAGTTTCACTGGAAGTATCTCAAGGCTGCCGCCGAGAGCTTTCGGCACCGCGGGCTTGATGAATCGATTTGTGTCCGGACGACGTTCGTCACCCCGAATAAAGAGATAGGTGGGCGCGTTCGTGTCGGTATCAAATACGCGAACCAACCCGTCCTTCAAAGTGTCGAGTTGGCCCGGGACGCGGTCAGTGCGCACCTGGTACGGCTCGAAGACCGCGCGCATTTGATAGTACTCCTTCTGCAAGAGCGGATCGTACATGTGATCGTGGCATTTGGCACAGCCCATGGTCACTCCGAGAAAAGCCTGCGACGTGTGCTTCACGGTGTCTTCCAGCCATTGTTCTCGGCTGAGCATCTTGTAATTACGCACCAGGAAGCCGGTCGCGCGCAGCGCGTTCGTATCCTCCGGCGCGATTTCGTCGGCGGCAAGCATCTCGAGGATCATGCGGTCGTAACCTTTGTCCTGGTTGAGCGACTCGACGATCCAATCGCGCCAGCGCCAGATGTGCGGCTTGCTGTCGCGGATTTGGTTGCCGCCGCTCCAGCCTGCCCAATCGCTGTAGCGCCAGACATCCATCCACTGGCGGCCCCAGCGCTCGCCGTAACGCGCATCATGCAGCAACCTGTCCACCACATGGTCGTAGGCTTGCGGCGACGGATCGGTCTCAAACGCGAACAACTCTTCAGGCGTGGGCGAAAGCCCGATTAAATCCAAGTACACCCTGCGGAGCAGCACCGCCTTGGTCGCCTCAGGACGTGGTTTGAGACGATGCGCTTCATGCTCGGCGGCGATAAAAGCGTCGATGGGATTTGCAGCCCACTGTCCGCGGACCTTCGGGGTTGGAGGCCGCACGACAGGGTCAAAGGGCCTCCACTTGTATGAACTCTGAAACCGCGCGAAATCTGCCTTGCGCCTTTTCACCTTCGTCAGCTCGATTTTCGAGGGAGTGTCTTTGGCGTCACCTGGGTTATGGCCGAGCAGTATCTCTGTCTCATTGTCCACGCCATCGCCGTCGCTGTCTTCGCGGGCGGCTAACTGCAGGCGGGTGGCCAGATCCCTTTTCTTGCCCGCGGCGGCCAGTTCTTTGCCCAGGATTCGCAACCGGTTGCCGAATGGATTATGCGGAAATTCGTCTAGACTCTCTGGGCTTTTATTTTCGCTCGGCAAGTGGCAGGTTGTGCAGCGCGCCAGGTCCTTGCTGAGAAACTTCTCGTAATGTCTCTCCAAGGCGGCTTTGTTGGCCGGAGTGCCGCCAACGCGCAGCACGCAGAAGATCATGCAGACAATCCCCATCGCGCCAACCCTGGCATACCGAAAGCCTGAAACGTCGTTGGTCATAAAGCCAAGCCATTACCCCAAGTCGAATTACGTGAAGCCGGGCTATCGTGAACGAAATTCCCCGCCATGTAAATGTAAAAAGCTGCATGTTTGCAAAAAAGCAGGGGTGCTCTAAAGTATAGAAACAGTGCCTGTGACATAGGAAATCACTCGATTGATGCGTCGGCCCATCTTCTCCAGGAAAGCCGGACAAGTGCTCTGTCGGCGTTTGATTTGGCGACGAGCCCATCCTCGGTGTTCT
>JBBRPK010000089.1:0-23205 GCA_038228235.1 Verrucomicrobiota bacterium | reverse complement strand
TACCGCGTGGGCGTGCAATGAATGTCTTGGTAGGGCGCGTCGCTCCGCGCGCGCCGCCGGCCGGCAGAGGACTGCCCGGCCTGCCTCAAGGACAAAAAATGAAAGAACCATTATGAACCACTTGAAGCAAATCCAAACGTTGGCGGCCCGGCTATTCGCCGCCGCGACGCGCTCTGATTTGCGGCAATCTGCGTCAGGCTTTGGCCCAATCCTCGACGCTCAACCCCGGTACGCGGCGGAAGTCTTGGTCCGCGCTCACGACGGTCAATCCGTGCGCCTTGGCGAGGGCTGCGATCTTGAGGTCGTTGGGACCCAGGACACGGCCCTGAACCTCCAATTGCTGGCGGATCTCGGCGTAATGCCGCGCGGCCGCATCGTCAAACGGAAGCGACACAAACGGGCTAAACAGCATGTCCAAGGCGCGCAACCGGCGCTCGCGGTTGCCGTATTTCTGCGCGCCATGCCACAGCTCAGCCTTGACCACCGCGCACAGGAGAATGTCCGCGACGGGTTGCGACCGGATTTTGGCCTCCAGGTTGCCGCCTGGATTCTTCAGGAGGGAAATCCAGAGGTTGGTGGGTCACTTGGGGTCACATCTTGACTTATAACAATTAGGGCTTGCCTTCGTGTTGAGCCCGCGGCGGAATCCGCCGCATGGCTCGCCCGTTGCGCCTCGATCTCGGGAACGGCTGGTATCACGTTGCCAATCGCGGCAACAACTGGCAGGCAATCTATTTGGACGAAAGAGATCGAAAGCATTTTTTGGATTTGCTCCCCAGAATGATCGAGAAAACTCCGGGGTCGGATCTGTCCTTTAAACATTGGCATTCCTTTTCGACCGAACTCCGTAATCCGGAGAAATTTTTCATCCTCCATACGAGCACGCATCTGTTTGCCCCCGGCAATCACCAATGACCGCGGAGAACAGTCCACTTTCTGCCTCCATCTCAGCGGCATGTTTATAGAACGCCCAGGCGGCTATCAGGCCTTTGCGTTTGCTTTTTCGATTTCCTGGATAGCTTGTTTGAATTCGGCCTCGTTCATAGCCACCAGGTGCCTGGCTTCCGGGAAACTCCCGTTCTTTACATCATGGGCATATTCTTTGAACGCAGCGATGCGCTCCTCCTGGAGCCGATTGTATTCCTTCAGAAAGTTTCTGTATGCCTTCGCATGGCGCGGGATGCGCTCGTCGTAGTCCGCGAGGATGTCGTCGGAGAACAGGAACTGCGAATCACAGCCGCTGCCCGAACCCAGGGACATGAGAAAGAGGGAAGTTTTCTTGCAGAGATACGAGGCTAGCTTGTGTGGAGCTAACTCGAGCTCTGCCGCATAGGCGCCAGCAGTTTCCAAACGCTTCATGTGTTCGTAGAGTTGTCTGGCTTCGGCGGCGGTCTTGCCAATCGCTCGGACGTTCGTCCAGGTGGCATGGCGTGGAACCATTCCCAGGTGCCCGACTACGGGGATGCCCTCCCGCGCCATGGCCTCAATCATCCATGGACTGGCGGAGCAATAGACCGAACTGGCGCCTAGTTCCAGCGCGCGGAATCCCGTGCGGATCGCCTCTTCGGGCGAAGCCATCCCGTGCGGCGTGGATGCCGAAATGAAGCTTTTTGGGGCCGCGGCCACGAGAAGATGCAGCCGGGCCTGTGCAGCGGCTGAGTCGAAACTGCAACTGAGCAAGTCGATCCCGGCCATTTCCGCGGCGGCGGCCTCCTCCGGGGATTTGACATGAACATGGGTCAGACATCGCTTACCCTTAACTTGTCGGAGGTCGTAAACGGAGTATTTCTTGTCGGGTCTCAGCATGGTTGGACAGTGTATGGTTGGCGTACGTGCAGCAAGCCGGAAGTCTCACGAAGCCCGAGGGCATCGACCGAGATTGAAAAGACGCTGCCACCTCCGAATTGTGGGTAATGACAAGTCTCGCATCAAGCGATGCGCATGGTCAGACCGCCATCGATTGTCATGGTCTCGCCGGTGATATAATCGTTTTTGATGAGCGTAAGAATGAGGTCCGCGACCTGCTCGGGCGTGCCTTCGCGATGCAATGGTATCCGCTGGTCGAGATTCAGCCGCCGCTGTTCCTCGGTCATGCTCTTATGGAACTCAGTGCGCACCACACCGGGCGCGACGCAGTTCACGCGGACGTTGTCCCTGGCGAACTCGCGCGCCAATGCGCGCGCGAATTGCGGGAGCGCCCCTTTGGCGACCTGATAAGCAATGTTCGTCACGATTCCCCGCAAGCCAGCCGTCGATGAGATCAGAATGATCGCGCCCTCTTTTTTGCGTTGCATCGAGGGAATGACAGCCCGGCAGAGGTGAAAAATAGCATGCACGTGCACGTCAAAGGCTGCTTGCCATGACTCGGGTGTCAGATCGAACAAACCGCCATTCACCGGGCCGCCCGCGGAATGGACCAGCACATCGATGGCTCCGAGTTTGGACTCTGTTTCTCTTGCGCAGCGTGTTGCTTCAGCGGGTTGGGCGCAGTCGGCCTGAATGATCTCGCAGCCTTGACCCAAAGCGATGATGGCGTCGCGTGTCGTGATTGCCTCTTTGTCGAGACGCCGGCCCACGAGGGCAACCCCCGCGCCTTCCCGGGCGAGGGCAATAGCCGTGGCCGATCCAATGCCACGGGTGCCGCCAGTCACCAGGGCGATTCTGCCGGATAGATTCATAATAGAAGCTTGCCTGCCGGCAGAGAAACAATGGTGAAGGAGCCACTAATTGGCAGCTTGGCGAAAACGGTTTGGGTTGGGATTTGTTCTGGCCTGAGGTTTGGCATCACCCGGTTCGAGGCCGAGCGCCCATTTAATGGCCCCCAAAACGTGCTTTTGATAGCGTTCATTTTCCCAGACGTTTTCCCGGTGGCCGAGCGAGGTGTAGAAGACTTTTCCTGTGCCGTACTCTTTGACCCAAGCGATGGGAAAATGGCCGCTCTCTTTTTTATGGTTGGGATGTTTATCCAACACCAGCAACTCATGCACTTTGGACGGATCATAATTCTTAAGCAGATAGACCTCCTCTTGCTCGATACAGAAGGATTCCCCAAGGTGTTTTGTAGCAGGATGCTTCATATCCTGGACCAGGCACTCGACACCGGTTTGCGCGTTATGAGTCTGAAACTCGCCTCCGAGCATTTCGATGTAGGGCGGAAAGCCGTGAAAGGTATCGCTTGCCGAGTGCATCCCAAGGAAAGCATGGCCGTCCGCGATCCAATCCAGGAAGCCTTGTTTGTCTGGCAACGGTAAATCACCTGTGGTATTGGCGAAGATGACCGCATCATAATTCTTCAGGTTTTCGCGACTCAGTTGCGAGAGGTTATTCTTGAGGGCCGCCTGCCATTCTGCGTCAGCGGCCTTGTACTTGGCGTCCTCCGCCTGGAATTTCTCCAGCACATCCGCGGCGGCATCCTTGGCTGGCGTCTTGGGAGCATTCGGCTGATTCGGGGGCTGCTGGACATAATCGACCGTGAACAGACCGCTTTGCTGCCCGAGTTTGGCCAAAACCTTTTCCGCGGTCGCAATGGAGCTATGGCGAAATCCCGTCGTGATGGTCACCACGAGAATCTTTTTGGGTTCGGCGGCCGAGGCTGCCAGTCCAAGGAGCATCAGACCCAAAACAAGTTTAGAGAGCAGAAGTGGAGTTCGTTTTTTCATAAAGTGGCAGTTATATATCTCGCAGACCAGCCTGGTCGTTCGTTGCTTATCATTCAGACTCATTCCCAACGATGGACATTCATTATCGGGCATGCTGCCCCGGTCAAGATTTCTTTCGGGAACAATTATTGTTCTGGCAGGGATCAGCACAACACTCGGAAGGACAAGTTCCACGAGTCCCTCCGAGACTTGTGCCGTTCCGCTGCCAAGATGAGAATTGCTGTCTGGTTTCCGCTTGAACTTGCTATCCGCGACATTTTCAGGAAAGCTCCAGCAACCTGCGCCTTCGGCCAGACCGGCGCTGGAATCATGAGCGTGTCCGCGACGAAATCCAGCTTTCTTGATCGGGTGTTAGGCCGCATCGGGCGGCTCGACGCTGAAGGCTTGCAGACGGTCATTCAGCGTTTGGCTCGCGAACGCAGTTTTCTGGAGACCCTTTTTAATACCATCGAGGACGGCGTCCTGGTGGTAGATGAACGGGGGCGCATCCTTTATTTCAATCAAGCTGTTACCCGCCTGCTCGGACTCGGCCCTGAGGGAAGCGAAGGGCAGCCGATTACCCGCTATCTTCCCGAGTTGGATTGGGCGAAACTTTCGGCGCCTGATCCGGCCGGGGGGTTGCGAGTGACCCGGCATGAATTGGAGGTGGCCTTTCCGAGGCCGCGCTTTCTCAGCCTTTACATCGCGCCATTGGATGCCGAGGCTTCCGGCAGTTCCGGCCTGGTGTTGATTGTGCATGATGCGACCGAGGCTCGGGCGCAAACTTTTGCGGCCATCGAAAGTGAACGCATCCAGGCCTTGACCTTGCTCGCCGCCAGTGTGGCCCATGAAATTGGCAATCCGCTCAATGCGCTGCATATCCACCTGCAATTGATGGAGCGAGAATTGCAAAAATTGAAACAGGTGACCTCCGGCGAGATGTCGGCTTCGGAGAAGCGCAGGAAATCGCAGTCCCATCCAGCCCCCACGTTGGTGGAAGAGGCTGGCCAAAAACTGGAGAAATATCTGGCCGTGGCCAAAGGAGAAATCGCCCGGCTGGATTATATCGTCACCCAATTTCTCCAAGCTATCCGGCCCGCGCCGCTCCACCTGGTGCCGGCCTCGCTCAACGATGCCGTGCGCGAGACCTGCGAACTGCTCCGCCCGGAGATTGAAAACCGCGGGCTGACGATTAAACAGAAGCTGGCTCGCGGGTTGCCGGAAACGCCCATCGATCCGGCGCAGATTAAGCAAGCGCTGGTCAATCTGATTAAAAACGCCATTCAGGCCATGACCAAGGGGGGAGTGCTGACCTTGGAAACCAGTGAAAGCAGTGATGGGGTTTGGGTAAGCGTATCAGACACTGGCGGAGGCATTCCTCCGGAGCAAATCCAGCGCATCTTCGAGCCATTTTATACAACCAAAAAAAAGGGCACCGGGCTGGGGCTGATGATTGTGCAACGCATCTTGCGAGAACATGGCGGACGCATCGAGTTGGAGAGCCGGGTCGGGCGGGGGACCCGTTTTCGGATGTGGCTGCCTTTGCATGAGCAGCGGCCTCGTTTGTTGGAGGCCGGCAACGAAGGGAAATGAGAGGGGAAAACATTCTTGAAATCAACCACGGATGGACACCGATGAACACGAATGGGATTTGAACAGGAGATAACGGAGCGCGCGGA
The DNA here is from genome assembly GCA_038228235.1 of Verrucomicrobiota bacterium. Classification (GTDB taxonomy): domain Bacteria; phylum Verrucomicrobiota; class Verrucomicrobiia; order Limisphaerales; family JBBRPK01; genus JBBRPK01. Next base: position 17,888 of record JBBRPK010000089.1, on the reverse strand, counting down.
GGCCGGCAGTTGAGGGAGCCAGAAAAGATTTTAACCGAAGCAAACGGAGGCAACGAAGGAATCAGAAGCGATAGCGACACAAAAACAAATCTTCCCAACCGGCCCCGTTGAATCCACAATCCGCCGATGCTCTCGCAGGTTTTTTCTGCCGCCGTCAACGGCATCGAGGCGTATCCCATAGAGGTGGAAGTCAACTCTGGTTGGGGCGATACCGTCATCGTCATCGTGGGGTTGCCAGATGCCGCCGTCAAGGAATCGCGCGACCGCGTCAGCACCGCCTTGCAGAATTCTGGTTTCAAATTCCCGATGGGTCGAACCACCATCAACCTCGCTCCGGCGGACGTCAAGAAGGAAGGCCCCAGTTTCGATCTCCCCATTGCCATCGGAGTGTTAGCCGCCAGCGAGCAGCTCCAAACGGATCAGTTGGAAAATTTTGCGATGGTTGGAGAGTTGGCCCTGACTGGCGCGGTGCGCATGGTCAAAGGAGTATTGCCCATCGCCCTCCGAGCGCGCGCCGACGGCAAAACCGGCTTGCTCGTGCCCGCCGACAACGCGGCCGAAGCCGCCGTGGTGACCGGCTTACAGGTCATTCCCATCCAGAATTTGCGCGAAGCAGCCGGCTTTCTGGAAGGAGCGATTCACATTACCCCTGCTCACGTGGACATCGCCGGAATTTTTGCCCAGCGCCACGACGATGAATTGGATTTCGTGGATGTCAAAGGCCAGGAGTCCGTTAAGCGCGCGCTGGAAATCGCTGCCGCCGGCGGCCATAACGTGTTGCTCATCGGCCCGCCCGGCACCGGAAAATCAATGCTGGCCAAACGCCTGGGCACCATCCTGCCACCACTCACGCTGGAAGAAGCTTTGGAAACCACCAAGATTCACAGCATCGTCGGCTTGCTCGCCCCTCGGCAAGCCCTGGTGACACAACGGCCTTTCCGCGCGCCGCATCATACCGCCAGCGATGCGGGATTGCTCGGCGGCAATGTCAATCCCACGCCTGGGGAAATCTCGTTGGCGCATCATGGCGTGCTGTTTTTGGACGAGCTGCCGGAATTCAAGCGGAGTGTGCTGGAAACCTTGCGCCAACCGCTGGAAGAAGGACGCGTCACAATTTCGCGCGCCGCCGGCACCGTCACCTTTCCTTCGCAGTTTATGATGATCGCCGCCATGAACCCGACCCCCGATGGCAAAATGCCCGGGGAATCACAAAGCTCCCCGCGTGAGATTCAAAATTACCTGGGCCGCATTTCCGGCCCGCTGCTGGATCGGATCGATCTCCACGTGGAAGTGCCGCCAGTCAAATTTCGGGAAATCAGCAGTGAGCGCACCGGGGAAACCTCGGCGCAAATTCGCGAACGCGTGATGGCCGCCCGGCGCCTTCAGCAGCAACGCTTTGCCAGCAAACCGCGTATTACCTGCAACGCTCGGATGGGGAGCAAGGAATTGAAGGCTTATTGCGCGTTGGATGAGGCGACGCTGGAATTGTTGAAAATGGCCATGAACGACATGAATCTGAGCGCGCGAGCTTACGATCGCATTTTAAAAGTGGGCCGGACAATTGCCGACCTCGCCGGCGCGGAAAAGATCGGGTCCGAGCATGTTTCTGAAGCCATCCAGTATCGCACGCTCGATCGGCAGTTATGGAAGTGAACCCCATCTTGAAGAAAAGCATTTCGTTCCCTTTGTACTACCATGCATCAGAGTGTTCGCATATTGCGCAAATTCCTTGTGCGGATGCAAAAAGTTGCGACGCGCGCGCTTCTTCGATCCTCCTCGGTTGCAGTTTGGCTGCGCTGTGTCTTACCTTATTCTGCGCCGTCCTTTCTCCTGCTCAGGACGTTGCGCCACCTTTCCCACTGGAACGGCTTTCTTCCGGGGCCATTCGCTTGCTGGATCGTCAGGGTAGCCTGGTGAAATGGCCCAACGCGTCACAATTGACAACCACTCGCAGCGCGCGCTCGGCGGACTCGAGCTTAAACGCCGGACTGGACGCCCGTGTCGGACCGAACGTTCGGCTGGGGGATGATCCGCCCCAACTCCCATCCAATCTTCGGGCCCAAGCCGAGCCGCACATCGCACGGCACCCGACAAATCCGGATTTCCTGGCCGCCACGTTCCAGGAAGGGCGTTACACCAATGGCGGGGCTCTGGACTGCGGCTATGCCATCAGCCACGACGGCGGGCTAAGCTGGTCCCGAGCTTTGATCCCCGGCCTAACACCCGTCGTAGGCGGGCCCTATTACCGCGCTACCGATCCCGTGGCGGGAATCGATCTCAACGGTGTGATTTATCTTAACACGCTGGCCTTAATTGATTCCACTGCCACCACCAGCGCAGTCCTCCTCAGTCGCTCCACCAATGGCGGGGCGAGCTTTCAGGGGCCCGTTGAAGTGCTCCGCTCCCCCAACAGCGGCATTCTTTTGGACAAAAATTGGATGGCGATCAATACCTTCCCGGGAACCCCGGCCGCCGGCCGCATTCTTTTGACTGTGACCAGATTTGGTCCCTCCTTCAGCCCGATCCTTTGCACGTTCAGCGATGATGGGGGCAAGAACTGGAGCTCGAATGCTCTCATCACTCCCGCCAGCTATTCCGCCCAAGCATCACAGCCGGTTTTCCTGCCGGACGGGAAGTTGGCAGTAATATTTTGGCAATTTGGTTCCGGAGACCAACTTGACGTCGTCCTTTCCACCAATGGAGGCAATAATTTCAACAGTCCGCACCTGATCACAAGCGTCACCCGTTTCGACGCGCCGGGCATTCGGGATGGGACTTTCGTTTCATCCGCTACGGCGGACCGGACCCTTGGCCAACTGCTAGTCACATATCAGGGACTCTATCAGGGGAAACCACGAATCTTCTTCACTAAATCGGCCGATGCGGGGACGACTTGGACGCCCTCCATTCTTATCAGTGATAACTTCACCAACACGCCAGTCTTCAACCCCGCCATCGCCGTCTCTCCCAACGGTCAGGTCTTGAGCGTAGTATTTTATGATGGGCGGGTGAACCCTGGCAATGCCAACTTGGTGGATATGTTCATGGCGCAGTCATTTGACGGCGGGAACACTTGGCAGCCCAACTTGCGATTGACCGCCGTCTCCACCGACGTCCGCCTGGCGCCGTTGACCAGCTCGGGGTACATGCTGGGCGACTACCTCGGCGTGGCCCCTTCGACCGCCCCGGACGTCCCCGCCGTTCCGGTTTGGGTGGACACCCGCACCGGAAACCCCGACCCGTTCATCACCCGCGTGGGGATGGCGCCCCAAGTAACCTTCGCCAGTTGGCGTGCCGCTCGATTTTCACTCAGCCAAATCCAGAACCCGCTGCAGGGAGGCGCGGGCGCTGACCCGGATGGCGACGGCGTGGTCAATCTGCTGGAATATGCTTTCGGCCTCAATCCATTGTTAGCGGATCATCCTCGCTTCCGCGCCAGCTTCACCGGCACGGGCCCGTCAGCTATTTACCGGATTTCCTATGAGCGAGTGAGCACCGCCTCGGATCTTTCCTACTCGTGGCTCGCCTCCCCAACGCTGGCGAATTGGAAGCCCGCCTTTCCTTTCAATGTCGTCGTTACGCCCGATCCCGTTCGCCACACGGAACTCGCGACCTCCAGTTTTGAGCCCGCCACAAATGCCAATCAGTTCTATCGTTTGGGTGTAAGCCTGAGACCATGAAGACCTCCGCCCGGCGAGTTCTCTGGAAAGCGCCCACCCCGTGCCCAACCTCAACCAAAATCCGAACTCCGTAGGAGTGAAATGTCTATAGTAAACCTTCCGAAAAATGCCCCAGCCCCGGAGGGGCGAAATGTCGCTCTTGTGAAGCCGGATTTTAAACAGAAGTAAACGAAGGCAACGAAGAAAGGAAGAACAAATTCTTCCCTATGAATGCTTCCTTCCTTTGCTTTTGTTCAATTCTGGAGAGGGATCCACCCATAGCAGGATTCATTTCTCGGTTGACGAATGCGGCTGAAAACCAGGCCCTGATACCCGATTGCTTTGCCTCTCCCATGGAAACATTCGAGGGCCCTTTCAAGGAGCTTTACTCACAAACAGCACGGCGCGTTAATTTCGTTATTCAAGCCTTCAGATCAGGCTTGAAATCCCGCGTCCGCCCAGTTAAATTGGCTGTGCTTATGAAGCACGTTGGAGTGAAAAGGATTGACTATGACCGCAGCGCTGCGAAAAATCGTGGAAGAGGTTAAAGGCCTCGCCTCGGCTGAACAACAAGCTTTGCGTGTTCAATTAGACTCCATGGCGCCTCTTGCGCAGTCCTCAGTGGCGGAAGAAGAATATCGGCGCCAGTTACTGACTTCCGGTTTGATCAGCAGAATTCCTCCGCCCCATCCAGCTTCCAGCTTTCAAGCCCGGCCGATCCCAGTCCAAGGAAAGCCGGTGTCCGAGACAATTCTGGAGGAACGCCGCTAGATGGCCGACTGCTTCCTCGACAGCAGCGCCATCGTGAAGCGGTTATGTGCAAGAAACAGGCACGAACTGGGTGCGGTCCCTCGTCGATCCACTCGCGGGTCAGAGAGCGTTTTTGGCCAGCATCACGGGAGTCGAAGTCGGGCAGGCTTTCAAACCCAATGCCACTAGCTTTTGAACAGCACCATCCCGGAGGGATGACCGAGAATAGCCCAGCGTTTCAACGCTGGGAACGGCAGCCAAGAGATGCAAGTCCCGAAGAGACGGCCGAAGTCGCTTGCCTCAGCCGTCTCTCCGGGACTTATCGTGAGGTCGGACCACACCCAGCGTTGAAACGCTGGGCTATTCTCAGATGTCCCTTCGGGACCAGGACGAAGCGTCGCTTTCCCAGATGCGCACACCTTCAATAGTCTTTGTCTCCTGTGGCAAATGGGTTTTGCTTTCGCTCTTATTTTGGGGGTGCTGGTCCTCAGCCGCACCGTTGAATTGGGAACAGCGCCAGGGTTACCGGGTGGCTGAGTTGATCGTGCCCAAAACCGGGCACAACGGCTTCACCCTTCTTTCCCCGGGGCAGACGGGCATCTACTTTACCAACAATCTTTCCTATAAGCGCTCCTTGCAAAACCAGAACCTGCTCAATGGGGCCGGGCTGGCCGCAGGCGACTTCGATGACGATGGGCAATGCGATTTGTTTTTCTGCAATTTGGAAGGGATCTGCGGGCTTTTTCGGAATCTAGGGGATTGGAAATTCGAGAATGTCACGAGCGCCCTTGGGGTGGGCTGCGCCAACCAGGCCTCGCGGGCGGCGGTTTTCGCTGATATCAATGGCGACGGGGCGCTCGATTTGCTGGTTTCTTCTTTGGGCGGTCCCAATGCCTGTTTTCTCAACGATGGCCACGGACATTTCACCAATGTCACTCAAGCGGCCGGGCTCGTTTTGAAGGCGGGCTGCCACACCATGGCCCTGGCTGACATCGATGGCAACGGGACGCTCGATCTTTACGTGGCCAATTATGGAGAAAACTCCATTTTGCGCGGGGGGGGAAATTTTTCGGTTCGTAACATCAATGGCAAACCGCAGGTCACTGGCCGCCAAGGTAAACGGTTGAAAATCGTCAACGGCTTATTGATCGAGCTGGGCGAGCCGGACGTGCTTTATTTGAACGATGGCAAGGGAGTTTTCACACCCGTTTCCTGGACAGATGGGCGGTTTTTGACCGAAGATGGCAAACCGCTCAAAGAGGCCCCTTGGGACTTGGGCCTCTCGGCCATGTTCCGTGACATCAATGGTGATGGCTTTCCCGATATTTATGTCTGCAACGATTTTCAAACTCCGGATCGAGTTTGGCTCAACGACGGTCATGGCCGCTTCCGCGCCATTCCAGAACTGGCCCTTCGCAGCAGCAGCCACAATTCGATGGGGGTCGATTTCGCCGACATCGATCGAGATGGCCGGGATGATTTTTTTGTTAGCGACATGCTCAGCCGTCATCACCCGCTTAAAATGACCCAGAGCGGCGAAGATAATCCGCCGCCAGAGCAAGTCGGCGAAACCATTGACCGACACCAAAACCGGCGAAATACGTTGCTGTTAAATCGAGGCGACCAAACCTATGCCGAGATTTCCACCTATGCTGGAATTGATGCTTCCGACTGGAGTTGGTCGGTCGTCTTCCTGGATGTGGACCTGGATGGCTATGAAGATCTGCTCATCGCCAACGGTCACGCCTATGACACTCAGGATCTCGATACTCAGGAGAAATCTGCCCCGGACAGCGGCAAGCCTGCCTCGATGCGCGGGGGCAAAAACCTCAAGGATTACCCTCCCCTGCACGTTCCCAATGTGCTCTTTCGGAATCGCGGCAATCGCACTTTCGAAGAAATGGGCAAAGCTTGGGGCTTTGATTCCACGCAAATCTCCCACGGCATCGCTCTTGCCGATCTGGATAACGATGGCGATCTCGATGTGGTCGTGAGTTGCCTCTGGAAACCGCCGCTGATTTATCGCAATAACTCCATTGCCCCGCGCGTGGCCGTGCGACTCAAAGGCAAGACGCCTAACACGAAGGGAATCGGCGCAAAAATCAAGGTGCTCGGCGGCGCTGTCCCGATGCAAAGCCAGGAGGTCATCTGCGGCGGACGCTATCTTTCCGGGGACGATCCGATGCGCGTCTTCGCCGCCGGCACGCTCACGAACAAGCTGACCATCGAGGTAACCTGGCGCAGCGGCACTCGGAGTGTTATTCCCGATGCCCAGCCCAATCATATTTACGAAATCGACGAAGCGGCCGCCTCCTCCCCTCCCCCATCGGATGGGAGAGGGGTCAGGGGTGAGGGTTCCCCCGTTTTCAGAGATGTGAGTGAACTAATCGCTCATACAAATTACACGGAACCCTTCAATGACTTTGACCGCCAGCCATTGCTCCACAAAAAGCTCTCGCAGCTTGGGCCAGGCGTGGCCTGGTACGATCTTAACGGCGACGGACACGATGAGTTAATCATTGGCAGCGGCAAAGGCGGAAAGCTGGCTGTGTTCCGGAGCGACGGCAAAGGTGGATTGAGCCGATGGGACTCCGGGGCTTGGAATGCGCCGGCTTCCGATGACCTGACCAGCGTGCTCGGCTGGACCCCCGCTGGTGAACAACACTCCCTTTTGGCCGGCGTTTCCAATTATAAACAAGCCGAGAATACTCCGGCCGCGATTTGGCGTTTCGAGGACGGCTCCACGCCCTCTGCTCCAAAATCAGCGATCGGCACCCCAACCGAGCTGCCCTGCGTCGGAGCGCTGGCTGTGGGCGATATCGATGGGGATGGCAGCCTCGATGTGTTTGTCGGCGGACGAGTCGTGCCGGGACGATACCCCGAAGCGGCCTCATCGTTGATTTATAGAAACAAGCACGGGGTTTTGGAACTGGACACGTCTAACAGCCGCGTGCTGCAAAACATTGGCCTGGTCAGCGGCGCCGTATTCAGCGATTTGAATGGAGATGGCTTTCCAGAACTGATCCTGGCCTGCGAATGGGGTCCGATTCGAGTGCTCCAAAACACGGCGGGGCAATTGCGAGAGGTTACCGCCGAGCTCGGACTCGCCAATTACGTGGGATGGTGGAACGGGGTCACCACCGGCGACATTGATGGCGATGGCCAACCTGACATCATTGCCTCCAATTGGGGATTGAACAGTTCTTATCACCAACCGACGCCTGCCGAGCCCATCCGAGTTTATTTTGGCGACTTCGATGGCAATGGCACATTGGATCTGCTCGAGGCCTATACCGATCCTGAGGCTGGACGCGTTGTCCCCCGCCGCGATCTGCTGACCATGTCCAAGGGCCTGCCGCTTCTGCGCACCCATTTTTCGTCCCACGCTGCTTACTCACAGGCCGAGGTCAACGCTGTCCTGGGCCAGGACTTTTCGAAAGCGCAACAATTGCAGGTGACCACCCTTGCTTCGATGATCTTCCTGAATCGGAGCAATCACTTTGAAGCCCAACTGCTGCCCGAACAAGCCCAGTACGCCCCAGGCTTTGGCGTCAACGTCGGCGACATGAATGGGGATGGCCACGAGGACATTTTCCTGAGCCAGAATTTTTTCGCTATGCGCCCCGAGGAGCCTCGTCTGGATGCAGGCCGCGGCCTATGGCTGCGTGGCAGTGGCCGCGGCAAGTTGGATGCCGTGCCAGGTCAGGAATCCGGAATTAAAATCTACGGCGAACAGCGCGGATCGGCTTTATGCGATTTTGACGAAGACGGCAGAGTCGATCTAGTCGTCACTCAAAATGGCGCCGCCACTCGATTATTCCGCAACCAGGGTGCGAAGCCCGGCTTGCGAATCCGCTTGACTGGTCCGTCGGGCAATCCACAAGGGATAGGCGCCACGCTGCGCCTCAGTTCCGGTCAAACCTTCGGCCCCGCCCGAGAAATCCACGGCGGCTCAGGGTATTGGTCTCAGGACAGCGTCGTTCAAGTCATGACGCTGCCCACCACCCCCACTGGATTGTGGGTGCGCTGGCCGGGCGGCAAAATCACCACCGGCGACATCCCCCCTGAGGCACGTGAGATTGTGGCCGATTACCGGGGCCAGGTGAAGGTCGCGCGGTGAGAACTTCGTTGTGGCCATCATCCTTCTCTCAGAATTGCTAAAAACTCGCGGTCTCCCACGACACGGATGCCAAAAGGCTTCCCCAGGACAAGAAGATGCCGGTCGCGACTCGCGATGTAATCTGCACGCCCCCCCCAGGGCACCCTCGATATGGTCGCTGGGCTGTTGATCCAATTGAGCCAAGGTTGAGGGTTCTCCGCCAGTCCCCTTTCCAGCTTCAATTTCCACGCGGTCTCGGCATACTCCCGCAGGATGGCATCGCTACCGTCTTGAAACGACATCCGGCTTAGAAAACCCTGCTTGGACCGCAAACAGTCCCATCGTCACGGCTACTGGCACCACCACACAATGGTCCGGTTCGGCGGGCCCCCAGGCGGGCAGAAATTTCTTCAGAGTAGCGGATCTCGGCCGCTAACAACCGAGCTGGTCTGGCTGCGTTGTTTCCCAACTCCCATGCTCCTGGATGGCACGAGCTTTTGGAGGGGATAAATTATCAATTAAGCCCGTGGGGGAATGAGCCGAAGAAGGATTGAACCGACTGTTGCATGTCCCCCAAAAGAATACTCGTCGTTGATGATGAGCCGCTGATTTGCCAATCGCTCAAGATGCTTCTTGATTGCGATTTCCATCAGACGGAAGTCGCAACCAATGGAGCAGATGCCTTGTCCAAATTTGAAGCTGCCACGTTTGATTTGGTTTTTACGGATTATTTTATGCCGGGAATGAAAGGCGATCAACTTGCTGATTGCATGAAAGCGCATGGCCGGGGCAAACCGATCATCCTGTTGACTGGTTTCCCACCCTCCGAGCGAACGGAACAGTTCGACCTGGTGATGCTTAAACCGGCGTCCCTGGCAGACCTCCGACAAGCCATCGTGACCGTCGTTTCTGCCAGCGAGTGCTGAAATCTCGCGCAGTCGAACTGAACGGGCTCGCACGTTTCCGTCCTTCCGACCCTATCGCCGAACACTCGCCCTGCACGGGGGCGTGAACTGCCATATGGCCTGGTTTCTGACGATTTCTTTCCAAAGCGAAAAAGCCGGAGTAGCTTTCCAGGGTGAGCGCGGCCAACGTCTAACTGACGAGAAACAATGAAACTAATGAAATTCGTGGTCTGGTCCACTGCCCTCTGCCTGAGCATCACCCTGCTTCATGCCCAGGAGGGAAGCGAAACCGAAAAATTTAACAAACAATTGAAACAATTGCAGGAAAGCTTTGAAAAGCAGCAGAATGAGATGAAGGCCAATTTCGAGCGCCTGATGCGAGAACAACAAACGCAAATCGAAGCGCTTCGCAAGCAAATCGAAGGCAAAACAAACGGTCCGGTTTTGGCCGCCTCCCCGCCCCTTGATCAAAGCCCGCAAAAGCCCATGGTGTCCGCTATTGCCCCCATTCGGACCGCTGACCTCTCCTCGCCCTGGCGGCCCAGTGACCCGATCCGGGTCGGCAATGCACAAAACTTCATCAATCTGTCATTCGATGCTTTAGTGGCGGCCGGCACTTCGACGGCCCGGGACATCGACAGCCTCACTCCCGGCGGTTCCAAGCTGGAATTGGGTGGCCACGATCCCAAGCAGCGCGGATTTACCATCCAAAATCTCGAAACTGTGTTTGATGGCAAGGTTGATCCTTACTTTCGCGGTCAAGCTAACATCGTGCTTCAAATCGATCCTCATGGAGACACAACCGTTGAGGCCGAGGAGGCCTATTTGGAAACCATGTCACTTCCTTGGAATTTGCAGGTGAAGGCGGGCCAATTCTTCACTGAATTCGGAAGGCTCAACCCCACTCATCCTCATACTTGGGATTTTGTGGATCAACCCCTGGCCAACGGGCGCTTTCTGGGTGAAGATGGTCTACGGAGCGCTGGGGCCAGGGTTTCCTGGCTCATGCCGACCCCGTTCTACTCGGAACTATATATGACCGTTGCGAACAGTCAGGGCGGAACAGCCTTCAGTTTTCGGAATGAGCATGCAGGGACCCCGTTCTTTGGCCGTCCCAGCTTGCAGGGTCGAGTCAAAAGCCTGGGCGATCTGCTCTTTGCCCCGCGTTACGTGGCGTCCTTCAACCTGAGTGATTCTCAAACTTTAGTCGCTGGCGCTTCGGGGGCGTTCGGCCCGAACGGCACCGGCGGCGATACCCAGATTTACGGCCTCGATTTGTTCTGGAAATGGAAATCACCGGAGCAGCACGCGGGATTTCCGTTTGTCACATGGCAGACTGAAGGGATGGCGCGCCGCTTTCACGCCGGCGCATTCCCAGGAGACGCCACAGTGGTTCCCAATCTGGCCGCTTTGCCGGCAGAAACCGTAACTGATTATGGGGCCTACTCCCAGCTCGCCTACGGATTCAAGAAAGGCTGGGTGGCAGCGTTGCGCGGTGATTATGTGTTTCCTGAGAAGCGGGGGCTGTATGAATCCATCGTGGGTCCGGATCTGGAACGCGCCTCGCGCTGGCGCATTTCCCCGAATCTGACTTATTACCCCAGCGAGTTCTCGAAAATCCGCCTCCAATACAATTTCGATCATCGGAACGGAATTGGGGATGACCATTCCGTTTGGATGCAGTTTGAATTTCTCTTAGGCACGCATGCGGCCCACAAATTTTAAAAACACTAACACCATGAATTACTTACAAACTTATCTCGTTTTGGGTGCCACAGCGATGTTCGCTTTGACCGGGCACGCCAAACTGAACGTAGTTGCCACATTGCCAGATTTCGGCGCCATTGCTCAGGAGATTGGGGGAGACAAGATAAAAGTCAGCACCATCGCCCGAGGCACCGAAGACCCGCATTTTGTCGATGCGCGGCCCAGCTACATTCGTGTGCTCAATCAGGCGGACGTGCTCATCGAAGGCGGCGCGGAACTGGAAATTGGCTGGCTTCCCCCGCTGGTCAATGGCGCCCGGAACTCTAAAATCCTGTCCGATGCCCCGGGTCACGTTATCCTCTCACACGGCATTCGCTTGCTCGAGGTCCCGACGGGTCCGGTGGATCGTTCCATGGGCGATGTTCATCCGCTGGGGAATCCGCATTTCTCGTTGGATCCGGGCAACGGGAAGATTATCGCGGGCATTTTGGCGGAAACATTCACCCGCCTTGACTCGGCTAACGCCAGTTATTACGCCAGCAATTTGAAAAAGTTCACCGAACGCCTCGACAAAAAGCTCGCCGAATGGGCAAAGCTCATGGAGCCGTATCACGGGACAAAAGTCGTCACTTACCACAAATCATTCACCTACTTTCTGGAACGCTTCGGGCTGGAATTGGTTGGGACCATTGAGCCTAAACCTGGAGTGGAACCTTCGCCCAGTTATATCAATGCTCTCATTCCCCGGGTAAAAGGCGCCGGAGTAACACTGGTTATCATCGAACCCTTCCGGCCTCATAAAACTCCTGGGTATGTTGCTCAAGCCATTGGGGCCAAGCTGCTCCTTTTGCCCGACGCAGTGCGCGGCAATGAAAAAGTTAAAGACTACTTCGGTTTATTCGATTACGATGTAGCCGAAATCGTGGCGGCTTTGAAAAACTCGAAGTGACCGAAGAATCGCTCTTAATTCTTGAAAACGTGGCCGTCGGGTATGGCCGCCGTGTCGTTCTGCCGGAGGTTAACTTGCGCCTTCGACGCGGCAGTTTTTCCGGGTTGCTGGGAGCCAATGGCTCCGGCAAATCGACTTTGCTCAAAACAGTCCTGGGCATCCTGCCGCCGTTGGGAGGGCAGATTACACTCACCCCCATCAATGGACAGGCTCCGGTCCTGGGCTATATGCCGCAACGTGAGTCGCTCGATCCCATCTATCCGCTTTCCAGTTACGAGATCGTGCTCATGGCCGCCTGTGGCCGCGTGGGCCCTGGCCGTTTCTTCAATAAGGCCGAGCGCCAATTTGCCCGCCAATGCCTCGCCGAAACCGGCGCGGCCGATCTTGCTTCCAAACTTTTCTCACAACTGTCCGGCGGACAAAAGCAGCGCGTTCTGATGGCCCGCGCGCTGGCCACAAAACCCGACTTCATGCTGCTCGATGAGCCGACGGCGGGCATTGATGCTCATGCCACGCGCGCCGTTATGGAAGTGCTGAAACAAATCCACGCTCAGCGCCACCAGACCGTGCTTCTGGTCAGTCATGACCTGGGTACCGTCCGAGAATATGCCCAGGACGTCATCTGGCTCCACGAAGGCAAGGTGCTGCACGGCGCCGTTAGCGATCTGTTGACCCGGGACAAAATTGAGGAACTTCTCGACTTGGAACTCCACTGATATGGACACATTGCGGGAGATACTCGATCCCAATTTTTTGCTGGGCAATTCGGTTTACATCAGCCTGTTGGTCGGCCTGGTGTGCCCGCTGGTGGGAGTTTATTTGACGTTGCGGCGCCTCATCTTTATGGGTGTCGCACTGCCACAGATTTCTTCCTGCGGCGTGGCCTTTGCCTTCGCCCTGCAGGCCTGGGGAATCATTCCTCACGTCCACGAAAGCGAGCACAGCCTTGCCTTCATCGGCTCGACACTCTTCACCGTCCCTACGATTCTGCTCTTGTCGTTCATGGTTCGCCGAGGGGGCGGGGCCATAGAAAGCCGCCTCGGCACGGTATATGTATTGGCAGGCGCGGCGAGCATCTTGCTTCTGGTCACCAATCCAATGGGGGAACACGGATTGCTCGACATGCTTAAGGGTGAAATCATCGCCGTCACCAATGCCGATGTCAGGCGGACGGCCGCAACATTCGGCGCCGTGGTTTTGACGATCTTTCTTTTCCGGAAAGAATTCCTGCTTGTTTCCTTTGACCGGGAAATGGCCATTACGCTGAAAAAAAATGTGGTCTTCTGGGATGGCTTGCTCTTTCTTCTCATCGGCCTGGCAATCTCCATGACTGTCTTGAGTGTCGGTCCCCTCGTGGCTTTCGGCTTTCTTCTCATACCCCCGCTGATCGCGCACATGTTCGCCCGCAACATGCGACAATTTGCATTGCTGGCCTCTGCCATCGGTGGTTTCAATGCACTCCTCGGTTTTTGTATTGCCTACCGTCTGGATTTCCCGGTCGGCCCCACCGACGTGGCACTGTTAGGCATTCTTTATGGCCTCGGATTTCCAATTAAAAAGATTCTTGGCCTTTTCAGGGCGAAGCCAGAGGAAGCCCGGATAGCTCATTCAGCCTGAATTAGCCAGCCGTACGCTGGCTGTCTTAGGCGCATGGGATGGTTTCATGATCGCGGCAAGTCTGCACTTCCACGGTCACGTGAACCAGTTCTTCGTGAATCTTCAGGATTTCCCGATATTCCTCCGCGGTTTTTGGATGGTGCGCAACGATACCGATGATCGCCGCAAACTTCCCCACTCCCAGTTGCCAAATATGCAGATCCGCTATCCTCGAATCACCGTCGTTTTCAACCGCCTCGCGTATGACCACCGGTAAATCCGTATGAGAAGGAATCCGATCCACGAGGATAGCGCTCGTATCCCGCAACAAGGTGTAAGCCCAGGATACGATCACCACCGTGCCCACCAGCCCCATGACAGGATCTAGCCAAGTCCAGCCGAAAAACAGACCAAGGCTCAATGCAATGATAGCCAGCACCGACGTGAGTGCATCCGCGATCACGTGCACATACGCTGCGCGAAGATTCAAATCGTGGTGCAGGCTATGGGGTTTATGTGGGTGGTCATGGCCGTGGTGATGATGTGGCTCATCCTTGAGAATCAATGCGCAGACCACATTAACGACCAAACCCACTCCCGCGATGGCGATAGCTTCCCGAAAATGGATCGCCACCGGAGCGAACAGCCGGTGGACGGATTCCACCGCCATGAGCAAGGCGATGCCCGACAAAACAATGGCGCTCGTGAAACCGCCCAAAACACTGACCTTTCCCGTGCCGAAAGTGAATTGCACATTTTTCGTATGTCGGCGCCCATAGGAATAAGCCAGCGCCGTGAGGACGAACGCCGCCACGTGCGTGCTCATGTGCCACCCGTCCGCAAGCAATGCCATGGAATGGAAGACCGTGCCGGCCACGATTTCCGCCACCATCATTAGGGCGGCCAGGGTGATGACTTTATGGGTGCGCCTCTCGGCGGAGGCCGTATCCGCCATAAAATTATGTTCGTGCTTCCACGGCGAGATGTCGTTGATGGGCATAATACTTCTCTTAAAGACCAATAAACTTTCCGATGCTTTCCTGACTAAATCAACAAGCTTTTCTTTTTGTTCTTTTCTTTTTGTTCTTGGATTTATAAAGAGTTCGTGGTGAAGTTAGTGGAATGCAAAATTGGCAATGCGCCAATTGAGAGTAAAACAAACATGAACGCAAAAATCATCATTTCCGCTCTTTTGTCAGCCTTTCTGGCAGTGGGCTGTGTTAGCAGCAAAGCCAGGCTCGAAAGCCAGGCAAAAATCTCCCGGCCTGAAGCTGAAAAGATCGCCCTGGCCAAAGTGCCGAACGGAACCATTAAGGAAGGCGAATTGGAAAAGGAAAAGGGCAAACTCATTTGGTCCTTCGATATCGCCACTCCTGGGAGCAAGGATATTACCGAGGTCCAGGTCAATGCGGTGACCGGCGAGATCGTGAGCGTGGAAAAAGAAAGCCCCGCCGCTCAGGAAAAGGAAAAGAAGGAGAAGAAATGATTCAGACACTGTTCTGCCCATCGTGCTGGTAAAATGGTTGGTTCCCTCCGAATTATTTTTCCGGGGGCACGGGAAGGTTCACCTCAACGGTCCCTCCTTTCTTCCCGAACATATCAGTCGCCAGCCGTGTCTCACCACATCGCCCAGCAGCCGTCGTTGCCCCACATTTGCGAACCGCGGTAAATGCGCATCTGCGAGATGGGGGTCCAGAAGACTGAGCCGTCGAGCAAGCCGCTATTTCCGCCCACGGCGCCGATAGCGGCCGAGGAGGCCCCGCTGGCATCGGCGTTGGAGTAATCGCCCCCGGTCAGGATGGCGCCGTTGCGGCCGTGGGGCGCAAAGCTCTGGCCATAGCCGGGAGACCAGTCGTTCATATCGGAAACCAGGACCAAAGCCGGGTCGTCAGACAGGCGTTGCGGTGAAGTCCATGTGTTAGTGCCTGCGATGGCCGGCCAGGGTGAGTTCGTATGACCGCCGTGGTAATTGTAGCCGATCACATAACCATATTCCTGCTCCGCGAACGGACGCTCCGGCTGATGATTAATGAAGTAATCCGCCACGCTCGGACAACTGGCCATGCGCTCGCTCCCCGAGTATTGCACAATGGCATTGCTCGTGCCGGTGCTCAGGACTGGAAGGTGATCATCATCCGATCCTTTGTTGGACGCGCCCGTCGGCACGATCTCGTTGTTGTCGTTCCCATACATCTGCACGGCGAGGATGAACTGGCGCAGGCTGTTTTTGCAGCTTGTGCGCCGCGCTCGCTCTTTCGCGCCCGCCAGTGCGGGCAACAAAAGGGCTGCGAGAATGGCGATAATGGCAATGACCACCAACAGCTCAATCAGAGTGAACGCCCTGCCCCATCTGCGCGCCCGGTCGGAAGCGCCGGCGTCCTTGCGGGGAAGACCTGCCGCCACGGGTCTCAGGCAGATTTTGAAAAATGGTGTTCTGATGCTCCCCTCCTATTCTGGCTCCGTGAGGATGAAAAACTCTTGCGGCTGAGGTTGCGAATTCACATTGTCGATCCTTCCTGCGCCGTTAGTTAGCAAAACGTTGTTGGTCAAGAGGCTCCACTGGCTCAAACTTTGCGCAAGATTCGTCGTGGCCAAAATTCCCACTCCAGCCAGGCGGTTTGAATCCAAGGGCGCGCCGTTAACGGTGCGAAGCGTCAACTGGAGCTTGTTGGCGGAAACCAATTGTGGCGTATCCAGTTTCAAAGACGGCATGGAAAAATCGAAAGCCGCTGCATAGGAAGTGCTGCGGACATAGACCCGCCCATCGGAAACCGCAGGACAGTTCCAACACTTGTTGGTGGGGTCGCTATAGTTTGGAATGGCCTGAAATCGTCCCACTTCGGTGTAGGCATTAGTGTTCGGCTTGGACAAAACAAGCTGGCCTCTCTCAGTGATGGTAAGGAGATGGTTATCCACCAGGATGGTGCCACCCCGGCCGAAGTTATTCACGGACCATTTTACGGCCCCCGTTCGCATGTCGATGCAATCAAGTTGCGCAGTTGGACTGTCGTATTGCAGAACTCCGAACTGGCCATAAAGAAAGCCTTGATAGCAGATCGGCGTCATCCAGTGGCTGGAAGGGTTGTTTGTCCACCAGAGTTGGGTGGTCGTCCATTTGTTGTTGGCAATTGCTGCCTGCATTACCACCGATCCCATGCTATAGGCGCGGGCGCCGCAGACGAACACCATGTCCTGGTAAACAACGGGCGAAGCCCCCAGCGCGGTGTTGTAACTGAAAGGGTAGGGAAATTTCCAAAGCAGAGCACCAGAGGCAGGATTCAGCGACACCAGCCCATTCTGGGTGGCGAAGATCACTTGCCGAACACCCAGGATGGTAGCCAGCACGGGGGTGGAATGCGTCATTGGCTGATTCTGCGAACGCCAGGCAGCGCTGCCGTCGCTGGCCCGGAGTGCCATCAAATTCGAGCTCGCACAGTTCGCATTCACATAAATCAGTCCGTCTTCCAGGACTGGGGACGCGGCATTCTGCCAGGCAATGACGTTGCCGCCGTAAAGCGCTCGCAGATCCTTCTGCCATATCACAGCGCCGTTTGTCGCGTTCAGCCGGTAGAGCTTCAGAGAGGAGGACAAGACAAAGACCGAGCCTTCCTCTACCGCCGGGGTGGTGCGCGGACCATCATCGAAGCCGACACCTCCATCAGGATAATAAGCATCGTCCACAGGAGTCCCCCATAGTTCGCTCCCATTCGTGATGCTCAACCCCACGCAGACCTCCTTCGACACGCCGGCCAAAAGTCGCCGCGTTTGGGTGAAGGCGCGGCCTCCGCTCACAGTGAAGCTGCCGAGGCAGTTAGTGATCACCACCCGCCAAACCGGATTAGTGATCGAGCCGGTCCATTGTTTGTTGATGCGTTCCGTGGAAATGCCGTCGTGATTTGCGCCCCGATACTGCGGCCAGTCCGCCCCACCGCACGAAATAGCGAAGCACAAACCAAGCAGAAGAGGCACGCTTTGTTGCCCCGGCAGGCGGAACACTTGCCTTCCGGATTTCATGACGTTTCATTCAGTACACCCTCGGTTCGCTGTTGGCAAGCCGTTTGAAGCGCGCTGGGCAATAATGGGTGTGATTAAAAGTGGGTGAGGTTAGTTCCACAAAGATTCCCATTGCTGGTTGACTCTGAGGACCCGCAGGTGTGCTATCTGATCAGCGTGGTCGACCAACCAGGCTGCGCCAGCCTTTTTGAGGCGGGCCTGGAGCACAT
>JBBRPK010000088.1:0-23248 GCA_038228235.1 Verrucomicrobiota bacterium | reverse complement strand
TCCGGGCGGCGGGTCTTTTGTCTGCGGGCTGCGTTGACTCGGCCATCACAGCCCGCTGCGGGGATGCTCCGGCCTCGCCGCCTTGGCCACAGCCAAAATCACTCGCCGCAGGACCCCACGCAATTTTAAAACAGGCTCTTACACTCAAGCCGGATCCAAACGGTTTTGGGATAACGGAGGCAACGGAGACGGGCACTCCTTTTCCGATTCCTTCTTTATCTTTGTTGTGTCCTGTTCAAAAGTTTTTCCTCCCACTTGCAAAAATTCGTGTTAATTCGTGTCTATAACCTCCGTGTTTCTAAAGTAATTGGTAGAATCGAAGGCTCTGCCGTCGGATTGTGCTACATTCCGGCATGAAGAAATATGCGTTGGGGTGTGGCGGCCTGATAATCCTGCTCGGTCTCATCTTGTTCATCGGGGGCTGTGGCAGCTACAATCGGCTCGTCGGGTTCTCTCAGGATGTGGATTCCAAGTGGGCGCAAGTGCAAACTGATTACCAGCGGCGCTTTGATCTGATTCCGAATCTTGTCAACACCGTGGCAGGGGCGGCCAATTTCGAGAAATCAACCCTGACGGAAATCACCCGGGCGCGCGCCTCGGTCGGGCAAACGCAAATGAAACCGAACCAGGCCCCGGCCAACCAAGCGGAGTTGGAGCGATTCCAACAAGCCCAGGACCAGCTCTCCTCGGCGCTTTCACGGTTGCTCGTGGTGGTGGAGCGCTATCCGGATTTGAAAGCGAACAGCAATTTTCGCGACCTTCAGGCCCAGCTCGAAGGGACGGAAAACCGGATTGCGGTGGCGCGGCGCGATTTCAATTTGGCCGTCCAAAATTACAATACCGCCGTGAAACGTTTTCCGACCGTGTTGCTGGCAGGCGTGCTCGGGTTTCACCCGAAGCCTTACTTCCAATCGGCGGGCGGGGCGGAAACGCCGCCCAAAGTGCAATTTGATTTCGGAACTCCCACAAATAAGTAACAATGCTTGGATTCGAGGAAATGGAATGCGCGATGGTCCTGCTTTTCCGTTTTGCCATTGGGATTCCGATTTGGCTTGCGCTGGCAGTGAGCGGGGCCGAAGTCATGCCTCCGCACCCGCCGCGTTATTTCAACGACGAAGCGCACGTCGTTTCGGCCTCCACCGCCGAGCGTCTGAATCAGACCTTGGAGGATTTTGAAAAATCCAACTCCAGCCAAATCGTGGTCGCGATTTATCCCAAAATGCAATCAGACTCTTCGGTGGAGGATTACACGGTGCGAGTGGCGAGGGCCTGGGGGGCAGGTCAAAAGGCCAAAAATAACGGCGCCATTCTTTTTATCTTCCTTCAAGATCGAAAAATGCGGATTGAAGTTGGCTATGGGCTGGAGGGCGCGCTGCCCGACGCTCTGGCCAAACGAATTATCGAGGAGGAAATCAAACCTCATTTTCAGCGCGGTGATTACGACGGGGGTGTCACCGCCGGCGTGAACGCCATTCTGCAATCGGCCCGTGGCGAGTATAAGGGCACGGGCCAAACGAGGTCGCCAGTAAAGTCCGGGAATCCCTGGCCTTCCCGGATAGTTTTTTCTTTTATTGCTTTTGCCATCCTCGCGGCGATGGCAAGGCGATCGGCCTCCCGCGGAACAATTTATGGCAGTTCCGGGAGGACACCCTATTGGGGCGGGTGGGCGGGCGGAGGTTGGGCGGGCGGAGGCGGCGGGTCGGGGGGCAGTAGTGGTGGCGGTGGCGGTGGATTCGCGAGCGGAGGCGGAAGCTTTGGCGGAGGCGGCGCCAGCGGGAGTTGGTAGCGCGGACGTGAAAGCGGGAGAAACCGAATCACAGCATGGAACCAAAACATTTTGTTGAGAAGGTGGATGAGGCGCGGATTGCTGCCGCCATCAGTGAGGCCGAACGGAAATCCGGCGGTGAAATCCGTGTTTATGTCTCGCACAAAAAACGGGAGGATGCATTGGCCGCGGCCCGGGCGCGCTTCTTAAGGCTGGGCATGGCCAAGACCCATCATCGCAGTGCCGTGCTCATTTACTTTGCTCCACTCACGCATAAGTTCGCGCTGTGGGGCGATGTGGCGGCTCATGAAAAATGCGGGGAGACATTCTGGCAGGCGATCACCGCTGCGATGACCCCTTGTCTTCAGAAAGGCCACCTCAACGAAGCGATTGAACACGCCATCAAAGCAGTCGGTGATGCACTCGCAGGAAAAGGCTGATGCTGAGGAAAAGCGGCTGAGTCAATTTTTCGCACTGACTTTTTAGGCGAGCAGAAGAAGAGCGCGGGGTTAAATCCGCGCTCTTGTATTAACGACGGGGTTCAACAGAGTGCTGAGCACCCCGTTTCCCATTTGCCCGCATTACTTCGAGGGATTGGCTGGGCTCGGGTCTTGATCCGTAGTTTTTTCCGGTGTGCCCGTTCCGGGAGAGGTGGTGGTGCTATTGGTGCTGGTGCCCATGCTGGCGCCATTTTCATAAGAGCTTCCACCCTGGCCTGTTTCCCGGTGTTTTGCACAGCCAGCCATCAAACCAGCAACCGCGATGAGTATCATTAAGCTTTTCATTGTGTTTTTCCTTTTCAGTTTAGAATGAACCAGTAAGCCCTAAGTTCTTTCAAGAGCTAATTATCTCAATTGGGGCATTAACCTAAACCGGGGTAATCAAGCACCTACCGTCGATAGGATTATTCAGGACCGGTGAGGCGAGCAACGGAAAGACTATTATCGGGCCTGGTTCCGAAAAGCTGGAAGGCTGGCGAGAAAACCCCAAGCCACGCCCACCGCCAAGCCGACCGCGTGGGCCGTGTTGGCAACGTGGGGAATCAAAGGTGTCATGCACAGGACGAGCCAAATTAGCATCATGGTCATGGTTTGGGGATGAACAAAGATTCCGGACGAGGGATCAAATTTGCCTTTCATCCAGGCATACCCCAGGAGACCGTAAACCACGCCAGACATGCCACCGAAGAGAGGGCCGCCGTTGTAGAATTGAGCTAGATTGGACGCGCCGGCCACGACAAAAACCAGCGCGGCAAACCAGCCGGTTCCCTTGCGGGTCTCAATCATGCTGCCCAAGTCGGCCAGCCAAAGCATGTTGAACACCAGGTGAAGGACACCGAAATGAATAAAGATGGGAGTCACAATTCGCCAAAGTTCGCCTTTGGCAACTTCCTGCAAACCTCGAACATATTTTGTGATCAACAAAACGCTTAAAGCATCCAGGTCCGCGCCCAGCCGGGACCAGGCAGCGACCCCCAGGCACGCAAAAATCATGAGGAAGGTGAGCGGGCCCACCCGCTGGGGAACGATGGAGCGGAAGATCGTTTTTCGATTAAAAGTCCGCTTTTCCGCTGCCCTCTTCTCCTGTTGGTCGTGCTCGATCAGTTCGGCTATCTTTTGGGAACTTTTTTGATATTTCGGATCTTTGGGATCACCCAGGTAGCTCAGAAATAATTCCTTGGCTTTCTCGAGCTGATCTTCGGAGTGAATCCAAATCGCCCAGCCATCCTTCTCGGCTTCAATCAGGTTGGTGATCCCTTCCACATAGAGGAAATCGCTGAAGACGCCAGCGCTGGTTTCGTTCGGTAAATGCCCGATCATCCGCATAGTTCAGAATCGATACTTCATAACTTAATGAATCCTGGCCAATGTGCAAACTAAAGTCAGCGAACCGATTTGCCTTCCGGGCGGGGGTTGGGTAAAAAGCCAGATGGTTATGATGCGTCAAAACTATTGCCTGAATCGGACCCCAAAAAAACTGATCCAGCGCCGGTTGAATCCGCGAGGTCCATCCGGCGGGCAAGCTTTTTTTAAATGGCTGGCCATTCTCGCGCTCCTGGCTGCGACAGCCGCGAGCTATGCTTTCTTGAGCGCCAAGCGGTCGCAGGACGCCGAGCTGGCAAGGTTGGGGGCGGAAAACCAGCAAGAGTTGGCCAAACAAAACGAAGAGGTGGAGCGCCTGCGAACCGAGAATAAGGAACTCGAACGGTTGCGAGCTGAGAGCCAGGAAGTGGTGAAACTCCGAGGCGAGGTGGCCCAACTCAGAACGCTGCAGAAGGAAGAGCAGAAAATTCAGGCGGAGAACCAGCAACTGCGCGCCACGATTCAGCAGCTCCAACAAGTCGGGACCGAGAATTCCACTTTGCGGAACCAGAACCAGCAGTTGCAAGGCACCATTACCGAGCGCACCAGCGCTGCCACTTGCCTGGCTAATCTGAAAGCGATCGAAGCGGTCAAAGCCCGCTGGGCGGCAGATTACCAGAAACACCCTACCGAAGGCCCGCTGGATGCCGATCTCTTTGGGCCAGGAAGATACGTTCCGCAAAAGCCGGTTTGCCCATCTGGTGGTGTTTATACGCTGGGACAAGTCCAGGCCAAGCCGACTTGCACCACTCCGGGTCACACCTATTGAGAGCGACCGCGGAATGATTAAACCTCGCGCCGTAATAGATGGCCTGCAAGGTCGTTGGTCGCTCGTTATTCTAAGCGTCGCTTTTCTCTGGCCATCCTGCCTGAGGGGCGCGCCAGGAAAGCCGGAAGCCAATGATCCGACTCTCCAAACGGATGCCAATTGGATTGATGACCGGTGGCAAAAGATGGAAATCGGCCAATTCCTTTGCGCTGCCATTGAAACGCCGCGTCAAAAAACCTTTAAAGGCATCGCCATCAAGGTTGGCGAAAAGGCCGAAGGCGCCGTATGCTTCGACACTGACCTCATGCGGTATAGCGCCGGCTGGATTGGCGGCTTTCTGGAACTCAGTCCTCGCCGGTATGGCTTGATCGATGCGCCAAAACCCAAAGGTGAAATTCAATTTACCTCGGCGTCTGTTCCCGCTTGGGACCACGATGCCAGCTACCGCGATCCACGTCCGCAGCCTTATGGGCCATTGCCGCACGACTGGGCCCAGTTTCACGGGCTCTATCTCCATGGTCTTCGCGTGGTGCTCGCATACTCGGCCGGTCAAGCCGAAATACTGGAATCCCCCTGGTTGGAAAGCGCTCAGGGCCTCACCGCATTCAGCCGGACTTTGGAGATCCAAGCCATGTCCAATTCAGCTTCAGCGCGCGTGTGTGATCTGCCGGGCGTTGCTGCTCAATTACATTCGGTCGAGGGAACTCCAATGATTCTCCTCAACGAAGGCGAGACTGTCACCGCCGTAGCCTTGGTTGGCGCAGGCAGTGAACTCCAAATCGGCGGGAAGTCCGTCGCGCAAGTTCGCATCGCGCCCAGCCCAAAAGCGACTCGCGTCAAAATCCTGGTCTGGCATGGCGACCAGAGGGACTTGCCGAAATTCGCGGCGCTGGTCAAAACCAGCGAGGCGCCCCTGTCCCTCAAACCGCTGACCTTGGGCGGTCCACCTCGCTGGCCTGAACCAGTGGTGACGCGCGGCATCGCCAGCCGCGAGAAAGGACCGTTGGTCATCGACACGCTAACGGTGCCGTACGAGAACCCCTGGCATGCGCTCATGTTTACCAGTGGTCATGATTTCTTTGAGAATGGCGATGCTGCAGTCTGCACCGCGCATGGCGATGTCTGGCGTGTTAGCGGCCTGGACCAAAAGCTGGAAAGGCTCACTTGGAAACGCCTCGCGACCGGCCTGCACCAGCCGTTGGGCTTGAAGATTGTGAACAATCGGGTTTACGTCATCGGGCGGGATCAAATTACCCTCTTGCATGACTTGAATGGCGATGGAGAAGCGGACTTTTACCAGAATTTTAACAATGACTGTATCTCCGCCGGGACCGGGCACGGTTTTGCCACGTGCCTGGAAACTGATGCGGAAGGGAATTTTTATTTTCTGAAATGCGCCGAACCAACCCCCCACGGAGGCAGCTTGCTGCGCGTCTCCAAAGACGGAAGCCGGCTTGAGGTCATCGCCAGCGGCTTTCGCAATCCCAACGGGATGTCAATCGGGCCGGGAGGAGTGATTACGGTTGCCGACCAGCAAGGCGAATGGGTGCCGGAAACCCGGTTGGACGTGATTCGGCCACGCGGATTCTACGGCTTTGTGCCCATGCATAAAGGGACTGCGAAACCGACCACCTATGACGGGCCGCTTTGCTGGATTGCGCGCAGTGTGGACAATTCGGCTGGAGGCGAAGCGTGGGTGCCGCAGCAAGCCTGGGGGCCGATGAGCGGGCAAATGATTCATCTGTCCTACGGGCGGTGTACCATGATGATGGTATTGCGCGACGAGCGGAATGCCGATGCTCAGGGCATGACTGTGCCATTGCCGGGACGGTTTCTTTCGGGGGTGATGCGCGCCCGATTCCATCCTCAGGATGGCCACTTGTACGTAACCGGCTTGCGCGGCTGGCAGACTGCGGCCCTGCGAGACGGTTGTTTCCAACGCGTTCGCTACACAGGCGCGCCGGCTTACCTTCCCGTTGCTTTTGGGATTCAAACCAACGGAATTCGTCTCACATTCTCGCAACCCCTAGAACCCGGTTTCGCCGAAAGCGTGGACAGCTATGGCATTCAACAGTGGAATTATCGCTGGTCAGAAAAGTACGGCTCGCCCGACCTCTCGCTTGCCCATCCCGGGAAGGAGGGCCGTGATGATGTGGTGGTTAAATCCGCAAGGCTGGCTCAGGATGGCCGCAGCGTGTTCCTGGAAATTCCTGGCCTGCGAGCCGTCATGGAGATGGAAATCAAGTACAACCTCAACGCTGTCGATGGCAAGACCATGCGTGGGGCGGCTTACGCCACCATCAATCGCATCGATCCGTCGAACTGAATCCACCGCGCCAGCACGCAGATAGGAAGGGCGTTAAACAGATGTGGCCCACTTAGGCGGATTGTTTAATTGGAAGAGCATTTCGCCCGCGTCGGGCACCAGCAATATTCCTTCGGCTTCCCGATTGGCAAATTCCTCAAGGCGCAGGGCGCTTGGCTCCCGGTAGCCGAGGTTGATCTTTCTGCAGAGGGCTTCCGGAATGCCCGTCGCCAGGCTCACTTGGGCGCGGCAATTTTCCACCCCGTTATTAAAACTGCCAATCCCCCGCACATGGGTGGAGTGCGCTAATACCCCCCATGGATGGTGTTTAAATCTTTCCCACTGCTTCAGAAAATAATCGCGGCAATGATAGCCGACTGCTTCGATTACAGGCCCATGAGCGATACAGACTTCCCGGATGTGTGGCGCGTAAATAATCAACTCACCCCCGTCGGCCAGGACTGGTTCAAGCTTGTACATGCACTTCCCGCCCGTCCAGAGCTCGTCGTACATCACGGGTGCGCAAGAGACAATGGTGTGGAATGGATTCTCCTTGCGAGTGATATGCAGTTGGCGGGATAGCTCGCTGGCCGCGTTCCACGCCGCTTCAGGAGTTCCTGCAAAGAGTCCGGCTAGATTTTTTCCTTCCACCACCATGCAAAAACAGAGCTTGTCCACCTTCACCATCGCCCCGGCCCGATCCACCACCCGCCGGACAGGCGTCCATTTATTGCCAATGATCATCGGGTTGGTCACCACGGCGCCCAGCCAGTGAAAAAAATTTAATATCTGCGGGCCCGCCACGCCGGGGAAAAGATATTTGTTGCCGCCGGAAAATCCCACCACCTCATGGGGGAATACCGGACCAATAATGATGATCTGGTCGTATTCCAAAACCTGCCGGTTGATTTCGACCGGCACTTCCATGGCGAAAAGCCCGTCGGTCAATGCGCTAATTTCCTCGGATGGAATGACGCCGATGTTTTTGAGTGCCGCCGGATCATTCCACGCATGGTTGAGGAAGCGGACCTGGCTATAGTTTTCCTTGCGTTCCGTTTCGGAAATTTCCAGCCGACCGCAAATAGCCGAATCGGTCATCGGTTGATGCGTGCCCAGGGCAATCATCACATCAAAGGCCTTCGTCACGGACCCGATGTGGCGATGCAAGGATTGGAACAGCAACCCGACGGGCGCAGTGCGGGTGCCGTCCGGAACGATGAGCAAGACGCGTTGGTCTCGATAATTGTCGGGCGAGCAAGCCTTGGCGATGACTTCCGTCACTTGAGAGGCAAGGACGCGACGGTTGGACGGAGCGACATGGGCCAGGAGGAGAGAGGTGGAACCCTCTGCGTTTCCTAAGCCCGAGTGGCGAGCCCGAGCTGATGCTGAATCCGTCGTCATATATTAATCCTCAAATCGTCTGTGCCAGAAATCCACCATCGACCCGCAGGTCGGAGCCAGTAACAAAGCTGCTCGCTTTGGAGCTGGCCAGGAAGATCGCCGCTCCGACTAGTTCTTGCGCCTCGCCGAACCGTTCCATGGGAGTGTGGCCTAGAATGGCTTTGGTCCGAGCGGTGGGCGAGCCATCCTCGTTGAAGAGAAGCTGGCGGTTTTGTTCGGCTGGAAAAAACCCGGGGGTGATGGAGTTCACGCGCACACCTTTGGCGGCCCATTCGCGGGCCAAAAACCGCGTCAAGCTCAGCACCGCCGCCTTGGCGACGGCATAGGCCACCACTCTTGACAATGGTACGTGAGCAGCCACGCTGGCAATATTGATGATGCTGCCTCGCGCGCGGGCCACCATTGCCGGCCCGAATTCCTGGCAGGGCAACAACACCCCTCCCGCCAAATTCAAATCGAAGTTCGACTGCCAATCTGCGAGCCTAATGTGTTCGAAGGCTCGCTCCGGGCTAACCGTCACTTTCGGATCATTGCCACCAGCGGCGTTGATGAGGATAGTGGGGACGCCCAAAGCTTTTTCTATGGCTTGATGAGCGGAGCGCAAGCTCTCTGGGTTGAGGGCATCAGCCACGCAAAAAAAAGCTGTCCCTCCCTCTCCTATGATTTTTTTGACCCGGGCAGCGCCCCGCTCTTTGTTCCGGCCCAGGACGGCAATTTTCGCGCCCGCCTGCGCCAAGCCTTCAGCGAGCGCGCCGCCAAGCACGCCGGTCGCGCCAACCACCACAGCCACTTCACCCGTCAGATCAAACAATTTCATAGAGTCCGAAGAATTGTGACGGTTGAAGCCATGCCGTGAAAGGAAAAAGTAGGAGAGACCGGCGGGGGGAGGACAGGGCCTATGACAAGACTCGCAATCCGTGTCCTACTAGATAGCTGTTCCGCTTGAAGGCACGCTGCTCTCGAGTTAAGGCACTAACACGGCACGGTAGAATCTCGGAGGCACGGCCGGCGAACTCGCATCGATAAAATCAAAAGTCCCACCGAACGCGGTGTTAGTGCGGAGTGGCACCCAAGCGGCCGGGTTGTTCAGGTTGGTGGTGGCGTCAATGCGATACTTCCGATCGGGGCCGCCGTTGAGACGAAACTGGAAGTGTCCGTTGAAATAGCCCGCCTGAACGAGGGAAGGGGGGCTCTGACCCAAGGGAAAAACCGTAATGTTAGCCGTGGCCGTCCCTCCCGAAACCAGCGCGTTCTGATTGGGAGGATTATCATAACCGCGTGAGGTTAGGTCCCCAGAAATGCCAACCTGCCATACCGCGTCGAAAGCGGTCAATTGATAATTCCCATTGGCATCCGTGTCCGCTCCGCAACTGTTGTAGTTAGTGCCATTCACAGTGGTCGAGGCGTTAACTTTCACACTGAGGGGTGTTCCATTGTTATCATGAACCACGCCACTTATCTGCCTTGGACAATGCAAGGCAACTAAAACAATGTTATTTTGGTCCACTCCATTCACAACGTTAAAGTTTAGACTGGGTCCCACCACTCCCAGGGCCGCGGCACCTCCACATTCCAAGGCGATATTCCAGGGGCCCGCAAAGACACCGGCGTCGAAAGTGCCATCGTTCCCAGTTTGGGGATAAATGCTGGTGGACCCCGGTCCCGAGCCCGTAAAGAGTTGGACGACCAAGCTCATATTCCCCAACGGAGTTCCAGTATCATCGATCGCCCGCCCCCGCAAATGCGCCGTGGTATGCCGCACGATAAAATCCTGGCGCAGGGCTTGCCCATTCGTGACCGTCACGTTGGCCCCCTGACAGATCAAGTTGTTGGCGGCCAGCGCATAATTGTCAGGACCAATATTCCAGGTTGAGGCGAAAGCGCCAACGGCATAGTTCCCTTGGCCATCGCTTCCTCCCAAGGCAGTATAGTTGAAACTGGAGTCATTGCCACGGATCCTTAAATTGGCGACGGCATTCGACTGGTTGTCCCGCACCGCCCCGTAGATCAGAGCGCTCGCTTTGGAGAACTGGAAATTAAGGTTCGAAGCGCTGCCACTCGTGACGTTGGTTCGAATCGAATTGCCAGCCGCCACGTAACCGAGTTGCGCCACGCCTGAATCCTCATTGACCTTGACCTTCCACTCGTCGGCAGTAGCAGGCAACGTGAAATTCCCCTGCCCATCGCAAAACGCCAATGAAAACAGGTTGCCTTTAGTCTCGGCTTGCACGAAAATTCCAGCCAGTCCCAGCCCGCTGGCACTATCGGTAACCTGCCCGGAAAGCGTCCGGTTGGCCACGAGGTTGGTGAGGTTCTTCACCCCGAACAAATTGGAACTAACTGTGACGCCACCCAGGGTCTGGTCGTTGACAAATCCATCCCGGGCCGCTACCAGGAAATAATCCCCCGGCATGTTGTACAAGGTGAAATTTCCCAGCGCATCCCCAACCGCTCCTGCGCCCGAACCATTTTGCGTGACCATCACGACGACAGGGTTGGGTATGGGCAACCCCGTCCCTCCCGCTATCACCGTGCCGCTGATGCCTTGTGGATAAATCTTCTGAGCGATGTTAAAGGAGTTGGTGAGGGGAACGAATCCGCCCATCGGATCGTAAATTCGGTACAAGTAATTGGCGGCGATGCGGCTGATGGTCTCATTCAATCCAGGATAGGGAAGCGCCACCCGAATCTGGCCATTGGTCAATCCATCCTCATCGCCGGGAACATTCACGTTTCGGACTCCGCCAATGAAGGAAGCCTGGCCATCCGTCACGGTGAAACTCCGCACCATCCATTCCTGCCCGGCATCGATGAGGCCGTTGCCATTCACGTCTTGGTATTGCTCCACCGTAATCGATTCGCCCGAGGTCAGTCCGGTGATGTTGAGAACAATCGTCCCCCTAAAATCGTTGGTGACGGCCGACGGCGTAATCGTCAGGCTTGCGCTTTGCGCATGGAGCGAGAGGAAACAGACCAAGCCGCCCAACGCCAGGCATAGTTTCTTTTTCATCACCCAGGAGATTTGTTTCATAAAAGCTATATCGTCCTCTATTGGAATGCGCTTAAGGCCCGCCCAAGGGAGCGATTGGTGATCTTGAACGGAGGCAAAGAGAGCTTCACATTCAGGCCATCGCGATTTTCAGAGTTGTCATGGCAGGGGATCAGGATGATCCTCTTTCGTCATGACGCAAAGGACGACTACGGCTCGGGTTTTGAGGCTCTTCACCGAGACGTTTGGCCTCGGACGCGCCGCCGCGCTCGGCGCTATTCTTCTGATCGTCCTAGTGACGCTTTGCGCCGGTTTCTGGTTCGTTAAATCGGCTCCTCCAGGCGCCATCACCATGACCAGCGGCCCTCAAGGGACTGCGTTCCAGACTAACGCCGAGAAATACAGGATCATTCTGGCCCGCAACCATGTGGACTTGAAGGTGCTTCCATCTCATGGCTCGCTGGAAAATCTCCAACGACTGGAAGATCCTTCTTTCCGCGTCGATGTGGGGTTCGTTCAAGGCGGAATTACTAATGGGACGAACATTGCTGAAGTGGTTTCCCTGGGCAGCATAGCTTATCAACCATTGCTGGTGTTTTATCGAGGCACCGCCACGGTAGATCGACTTTCTGAACTGGTGGGCAAACGGCTCGCTATTGGCCCGGTAGGCAGCGGCACGCATTCCCTTGCTTTATCTCTGCTGGCGGGCAGTGGCATCGAATCCGGCGGGTCCACGACCCTGCTGGATTTGGAGGCCGAGGCAGCCTCCGCTGCCTTGATTGAGGGAAACGCGGACGCAGTTTTCTTGATGGGAGACTCCGCTTCGCCATCGGTGATGCGCAAGCTTCTGCGAATGCCTGAGATCCATCTCCTCAGCTTCGCCCAAGCCGACGCTTATGCGCGGCGCATCCGTTATTTGAACAAGCTGGAACTGCCCCAAGGCTCTATTGATTTTGGAAAAAACATTCCCGAACATGATGTCTTCCTCATCGGTCCGACCGTCGAGTTGATCACGCGTGCGAAGCTGCATCCAGCATTGTCCGACTTATTGCTCGAAGCCGCGCGTGAGATTCATGGCAAAGCCAGTCTGCTACAACGCAAGGGCGAGTTCCCGGCTCCGCTCGAACAGGACTTCCGGATCAGCCCGGAGGCCGTGCGGTATTACAAATCAGGCAAGGGCTTCCTTTATCGGCATCTTCCATTCTGGCTGGCCAGCCTGATCAACCGTATCCTGGTGGTCTTTGTGCCGGCGATAGTATTACTGGTCCCGGGATTGCGGCTGATCCCTGCGCTTTATCAATGGCGTGTCAAGTTACGTCTCTATCGCTGGTACCGTGCGCTGCTGCTGGTCGAACGGGATCTTTTCGCCCCATCGCCTGAACAGCCCTCAAAACTGCTGCAACGACTGGATGAGATCGAAGCGTCAGTCAACAAGATGAAAGTGCCAGCGTCCTTCGCCGACCAATTTTATGGACTTCGCGGGGATATTGGTTTTGTCCGTGATCGCATCAAGCAGGTCAAACAGCCGCAACCTCAGTGAGGAATCGAAAAGAAAACCATTTCGACTTGGTTTTTATGCAAACTTTCCTAAACTGCGAGATCTTGAAGATGAGTTAATTGAAGGGGCTGCTTTTTGAGTCTCGGATCACAGAGTAATGGTTTATGGATGTTAAATTACCGAAATTAGGCGAAGGCGCGGAATCCGGGACTGTGGTTGGCATCCTGGTCAAGGAGGGAGACACCATCGCCAAAGGCCAGACGATTGTCGAGTTAGAGAATGAAAAAGCCGTCGCCCCCATCCCGTCCACTGTTTCTGGCACGGTGACTTCCCTTCGGGTCAAAGAAGGCGACAAGATTTCAGTTGGCCATGTCATCTTAACAGTGGCTGAGAAAGACGAGTCCAAACCTAAAACAGTCCCGCCCGGGGCGACTGTGGCGCGGGCGAAGGAAAAGAGTCCCGAGACCCTCAACAAGGCAAGTCCGAAGCCCGAAGCCCTAGAAATTCGTCCAGAGCAAGAATCAGCTACGACCGGGTTGTCTCCTGCCGCCTCGCCTTCCCTTAGAAAAATCGCCAGGGAGTTGGGGATCGACCTCACTCGGATCCGGGGCAGCCAACGTGGTGGCAGAATCGTCATGGAGGATTTGCGAGCTTATATCCAACGATTACAAAAGGTGGCCGAGCCAGCTAAAGATCCCACGGCGCCAACACGACCACAAGAGCCAACGGAGCAAATGGATTTTTCGAAATGGGGTCCCATTGCTCGGAAACCGCTTTCTGCGCTCCGCAAAGTCATTATTCAGCGGATGACAGAAAACTGGGCCACCATCCCGCATGTCACCCAATTCGATGAAGCAGATATCAGCGCGCTGATGGATTTGAGAAAAAAGTATGCGCCAGCTTACGAACAAAAGGGGGTTCGACTAACCCTAACTTCATTTGCTCTGAAAGCGGTCGTTGCCACCCTCAAAAAGCATCCGGCTTTCAATAGCAGTCTCGATGAAGCTGCTCAGGAGATTATCTTCAAGGAATATTTCCACATCGGTGTGGCTGTTGACACAGAGCAAGGGCTGATAGTCCCAGTCATTCGGGAGGTGGACAAAAAGAACATGTTGGAAATTTCCAAGGAGGTCAGCGACTTGGCCGAAAAGGCACGGAGCCGAAAAACCTCGTTGGAGGAAATGAAGGGCGGCACTTTTACCATCTCGAACCAAGGCGGAATCGGTGGCGCGCACTTCACCCCTATTATTAATAAGCCGGAGGTGGCGATCCTCGGTCTGGGTCGCGGAGCGATGAAACCCGTCGTGAGAGGTCAAAAGATAAAAGCCCGTTTGTTGCTGCCGCTAGGCTTGTCCTACGACCATCGAGTGGTTGATGGAGCCAACGCCGCGCGGTTTATGGTGGATTTAGTTCAGGCGTTGGAAAACTTTCCTGAAGAACAGGTGAAAATCGGATGAGACACCCAAATCCGAGAATATCGAGAACAAGCGTGACAAAGATGAACCCAAGAGCTGGTCGTCGGCGCGTCACAATGGCCGCTAAGTAAAACAAGGCCAGACGAACCTGCAGGACCAGAGACATGCCCAACAGGAGAGTTGCGCAGTTTTAGATTTCCTTTTCTAACGAGGGTTCTATTATGGCTGCTTGTGAGCATTGCAGATGAATGCTCGGTGTTTATTAACCAGAAATTATGCCATTGACGCACACGAAAGACCTGTTCGCCAAGGCGCTGAAGGGCAAGTATGCCTTGGGCGCTTTCAACGTTAACAATATGGAGTTGCTCCAGGCCATCGTGGAAGCCTGCGAGGAGGAGAAGGCGCCTGTCATGCTTCAAATTTCAAAAGGGGCCCGTCAATACGCCAATCCAGTTTACCTGAAAAAATTGATCGAAGCCGCCATCAGTCTCTCAAACATTCCTATTGCTGTTCATTTGGACCACGGTGATTCCTTTGAGCTCTGCAAGGAATGCATCGATGAAGGATTCACCAGTGTCATGATTGACGGCAGCCATGAACCCTTGGCCAAAAACGTGGAGGTTTGCAAGAAAGTCGTCGAGTACGCCCACAAGCACAATTGCGTCGTTGAAGGGGAGTTGGGCATGCTGGTAGGCGCCCAACATGACGACGGCGAGGAGGGCGGAGGTTATTCCAAAGGAGGGGTCTATACTCATCCGGATGAGGCAGTCGAATTCGTGAAACTCACGGGCGTGGATTCCCTGGCAGTGGCCATCGGTAACTCCCATGGGGCCTACAAGTTCAAGGGCGAACAGCACTTGGACCTCGAGCGACTGAAGTCGATCAAGAATGCATTGATGAAGGCTGGCTTGGGTGATTACCCGTTGGTTCTCCATGGAGCCTCCAGCGTGCCGCGAGACATCATCGAGGAAATCAACAAATATGGTGGAACAATGGGCGGGGAAACCGCCGGCGTCCCCGAGGCGGACATCGAAGTTGCTCGCCGAGTCGGCTGCACCAAGGTCAACATTGATACGGACCTTCGCCTGGCTATGACGGCAGCGATCCGCAAGGTCCTCGCCGAAAATCCAAAGGAATTTGATCCTCGCAAATACCTTGCCCCGGCCCGCTCACGGGTCAAAGAATTGGTCCGCCACAAAGTTAGGGATGTCCTGTGTTGCTCGGGACATGCGTTCGACTGAAGGTCAGCGGCTCACCAGAAGGTCAGCGCTCGCTCGAATTAATTCCACCACTTTGGCAACCGCTTCCTCGGCTTTGACCGCCAGCAAAGCTCCCCCCCGAATTTTCACCTCTACTTCACCTTTGGCGAGTGATTTTTCACCAATGCCGATCCGAACCGGAAAGCCGATCAATTCTGAGTCTTTGAATTTCACTCCG
This sequence comes from Verrucomicrobiota bacterium, assembly GCA_038228235.1. Classification (GTDB taxonomy): domain Bacteria; phylum Verrucomicrobiota; class Verrucomicrobiia; order Limisphaerales; family JBBRPK01; genus JBBRPK01. The sequence goes on along the minus strand of JBBRPK010000088.1, from coordinate 7,807 downwards.
GGTCTTTCATCGCGATCATCCAGGATGACCTCGAAGCCACGACTTTCGAGCTCTGCTAAAATCTTTTCCGCCAAGGACATAATGGGCGTTCCAGGAACCACGTTCAAGGGGGTGATACAAATTGTGTAGGGAGCAACTGCTAACGGCCAAATGATACCGTCTTTGTCGTTCGATTGTTCGATGATGGCCTGCAAAGTGCGGGTGACGCCAATTCCGTAACATCCCATGACCGCCGGTTGTTGTTTGCCGGCTTCGTCAAGAAACAGCGCGTTGAGCGGCACGCTATATTTGGTGCCTAGCTTAAAGACGTGCCCGACTTCAATGGCGCGCCGCATTTTTAAAGGTTTTCCACAGATGGGACACGGCTCGCCAGCTTGCACCAAACGCAAATCCGACCAGCTAGTCACCGCGATGTCTCGCTCCATGGAAACATTGCGGAGATGAAAGCCGTCTTCGTTGGCGCCCGTCGTCATTTCGACGGCGCCCCGCAAGGTTTCATCCGCATAGATAGGGAATTTGGTCAGATCGGTTGGGCCAAGGCTGCCGGGGTGCGCGCCCAGCGCGGCGAATATCTCTTCACCGGTCGCCGCTCGGAAAGCGCCCGTGCCCAGGAGTCCGGTTAATTTGGCTTCATTCAATTGATCGTTCCCCCGCATGAGAACAAGCACGATTTTGTTCTCGGCCAGATAGACGAGCGTTTTGATCTGCCGCTCAGCGGGGACACTGAAAGGCGGTTTGGCCAGCGCTTCGATCGTAATCACGCCTGGAGTCGGGAATTTTTCGAGCGCAGATTTCGGAGCGGGAGAGGCGGAGCGCGGCTCAGGACGGCTGATCGCTTTCTCGACATTAGCGGCATAATCGCCGCTCTCGCAGTAAGCCACTTCGTTTTCGCCGGTCTCCGCCGGCACCATGAACTCGTGCGAAAATTTGCCGCCAATGATCCCTGTATCGGCTTCCACGGCCATGGCTTTGAGGCCGCAGCGCTGGAAAATGCGCACGTAAGCGTCATACATTTTCTGATAGCTGATCTGCGCGGCTTCGTCCGAGGTATCAAAGCTGTAGGCATCCTTCATGAGAAACTCTTTGGCCCGCATCAAGCCGAAGCGCGGACGGATCTCATCGCGGAACTTGGTTTGAATCTGGTAAAAGTTTTTTGGCAATTGGCGGTAGGAATTGATCTCGCCGGCGACCAGAGTGGTGATGACCTCCTCATGGGTGGGTCCTAGCACCCATTCCTTCTTGGCGCGGTCGCGGACTTTGAAGAGGACGTCCTTCATGGTCTCGTAGCGCCCGCTCTGCTGCCAGATGTCCGGCGGTTGAAGTGTGGGCATTAAAACTTCGAGCGCGCCCGCGCGGTCCATTTCCTGACGGACAATTTGTTCGATTTTGCGCAGGACGCGCACGCCCAGCGGCAGGAAGGTGTAGAGACCTCCGGTCAATTTGCGAACCAGCCCCGCGCGTAAGAGAAGTTTGTGCGAGAGAATTTCCGCCTCAGCGGGGGTTTCCTTTAAGGTCGGTATGAAAGCTCGAGTCCAGCGCATAAGTTAAGAATTAAGGGAATTTTGATGAGTTCTCCTCGTAGGGACTCAGTAGCGCCCGCACTCACTTCACAGAATTTACTAAAGGCGGGAGCCCCTGGATACGGACCTCCAGTTGGTCCCCCGACTCAATCGGCCCGACGCCGCTGGGGGTGCCGGTGAGGATAACGTCGCCAGGCAGCAGGGTCATATTTGTAGAAATGAAGCTGACCAGTTGGAAGCAATTGAAAATAAGCTGGCTGGTGTTCGAGTTCTGCCGCAGTTGCCCGTTCTGAAAGAGTTGAACAGTCAGGGCATGCGGATTGATTTTGGTTTCCACGTAGGGGCCCAACGGGGTGAACGTATCGAACGACTTGGATCGGCACCATTGGCTCTCGGAATTCTGAATTGTGCGGTCACTGATGTCCTGCGCCGACGTATATCCAAAAATATAGCGAGCGGCGGCGGCGGGCGTCACGTTGCGCATCCTCCGGCCAATGACAATGGCTAATTCCGCCTCATAGTCCGTGCGGTGGTTGGCGAATGGAATTTCAATTTTGGCGCCGTCGGGAATGAGCGAAGTCGTCGCTTTGAACCAAAAGAGCGGTTCTTTGGGCAAGGGCTTGCCAGATTCTCGGGCGTGATCGGCATAATTGAGTCCCACTGCGATCACTTTGGATGGGCTGACCGGGGTCAAGGTGCGGAAGCCCTTGAATGGGGTCGGTTTCTTGTCAAACGAGGGAGACCCGAACACGTCACCGCGCAAACGAAACAGTTCGCCATCCACTACCTTGGCGAAAAATATTTCGTCGCCCTTTTGAAATCGCCCAATTGCTGCCATAGCTCAGGGGGATTAGTAGCAATGAGCGCGGCCTCTCGCAAGGCCAATCTGAGAAAACCGCAAAACCTTGCTCTGGCTAAAGTGTTGAATCCTTGCTATATTCGCCCTGTGAATCACTGGGACCAGTTCTTACGGGTCAATCTGACTTGGGCCGCGCTCGCGTGCTGCCTTGGCAACCCGCTCGGGGCCCGAGCCGACTCGCTATCATGGCGGCAGAATGAAAACAAGGTGGCCGCAGAAATCTCATCCTGGGATCTCCCAAAGGTCTTGGAGACCATAGCTGAGGCCACGGGCTGGCAGATTTTTCTGGAACCGGATACGCAAAAAAGAGTTTCCACCAAGTTCAAAGACCGCCCGCCCGGAGAAGCATTAAGGCTCTTGTTGGGGGACCTGAGCTTTGCTTTGCTCCCGCAGAGCAACGCGCCAGCCAAGCTGTTCGTGTTTCGCACAACCTTGCAAGAGGCGACCAAATTGATCCGTCCTCCCGAAAATACCAAGCCAATCCCTAACGAGCTAATTGTCACTTTGAAACCAGGAGCCAAGATTGATGAACTGGCGAAAAAGCTCGGCGCCAAGGTTATTGGGCGCGCGGAGGGCCTGCATGCTTATCGGCTGGCCTTTGATAACGCCGACTCCGCGCAAGCCGCGCGTGAACAGTTGAAGACCAACAGCGATGTGGAGTCGATCGATTCGAATTTTCAGGTGCAGCGGCCCGAACCCCTTGAACCTTTGAGCTACAGCTCCCCTTCTTCAGCCCTCAACCTTAAGGCGCGGACCACCGGTGGCGCCCCTATCGTGGGCTTAATCGACACCGCTATTCAAAAGCAAGGAGGCAACTCGGACGCCTTTCTTTTGCCCTCACTTTCCGTCGCTGGCGACTTCAAACCGTCCGATGCTACGCCGACGCACGGGACCTCCATGTTTGAAACCATTCTTCGCGGGATATCTTTGAACGACAAGGAATCGGGCGTGAAAATTCTTCCGGTGGATGTTTATGGGAATAACGCGATGACCAGCACCTTCGAGGTCGCCAGTGGGATTTATCAGGCCATCAACGCTGGCGCCAGCACCATCAATTTAAGTCTGGGGAGTTCCGGAGACAGCGACTTCCTCCACAGTGTGATTAAGAGCGGCGTTGCTCAGCATATTCTTTTTTTCGCGGCGGCGGGAAACGAGCCTACCACCGCTCCCAGTTATCCGGCCGCTTATCCCGAAGTGATGGCTGTCACGGCAGGGACGCGGGACGGGTCGATTGCTTCCTATGCCAATCGCGGCGACTTCGTTGATTTGGCGGCGCCGGGCACAGGCACGGTTCTCTTTAACGGCCAAACCTGGTTGATCATGGGCACTTCGGCTTCCACCGCCTACGTCAGCGGCTTGGCGGCGGCAATGACCGATGGCACTAAAATGACGCCAGACCAAGTCAATGCAGCGCTGCAAAAACTGCTGCCGGTCAAGCGGTAGGTTCTAATTCCAAGGAGCGTTCAAGATGAGAGGGATATGGAGCGTGGGAGCGTGAGGGCGTAGCAGCCGATGTGAATCGGCTCTGATCTTTCTGGGTAGAATAGTGAGCCGACGCACGTCGGCTGCTACGAGGTTTATCGCTCCGAAGGCTGATCGTGCCGGAGGCTCAAATCCAGACACGAATTTCACGAATTAAAACGAATTTTAAACATCGACCCATCCTCCGTGGGAGAAGTGAAGCGACTGCGGAGGGTGGATGGACAGCGGAAAAGCACGGATTTCGCACGACAGGACATTGCAGAGTGTGGTAATTGATAGAGAAAACTTCTCCTGAAGATGACTGATTTTGGCCTATTGAGGCCAAATTTGGCTGAAGACGGGGTTTTCTGCGAAAAAGGAAAAATCCCAGAAGGCTCGGATAGCCTCGGTTTACCTCGGGACGCGATCCTGGGGGAGCCTGGGAAGCACATTGAGCAGACGCACTCATTGCAGCGGATCGGCTTCGAGCTTTTCCTTCAACATGGCTCGGTAAGAGACAGTGGTAATTGATAGAGAAAAATCCTCCTGAAGATGACTGGTTTTGACCTATTGCGGCCAAAAGTGCCACAAGGGGAGGGGCTGTGAAAAAAGAAAAATCGTGGAAGGCTCGGTTTACCTCGGTTTACCTCGGTTTACCTCGGATCGCTGCGAAGGGCAGTTAAAGGTAGGGCTACCCAACGCCCTGAGTTCGTGCAAAATGCACGATTGAGGGATTCAATCAAAACCCGGAGGGTTGACGGAAATTAGCCGGGGGCAAGTCCGCGCAGCCCCCGGAAAACGCGGCCCGACCGAGGCCGCACCCCGGCAAGGGGCGCTGGAAACACCTCCTGCGCCGCCCAAGATTTTTTGAGTGCGCCGTCTGGGGAGCCAGGGCCATTGACAAAGTGTCGCGCAGCGCGGACAGCCCCGGAGTGCGCCCCGTTAGGTGACGCGGACGCTGCGGGGTAAAGGCTGGCGCGTGCTGCGGATTTGGGAGCACGAACTGGCCCGAAAAAACGAGGCGCGCTTGCTGCAAAAGATTCTTTCCCGCCTCACTTCGACTTCAATCCGACTGTGTTCACAGCAATCACCCGGTAACGATGCTTCTGGCCGGGCTGCGCGGTCGTGTCGGTGAAACGCATCGGCACCAGCGGCTGCGCTGGGGTGTCGCTGTATTGCAGGTTTTGGAAGAGGGGACGACCGAAGGGATTCCTGCCCTGCTCGGGCACGGTGGCGAGCACTTGTCCGTCGCGCTCGATGATGAAATGGGCGAGTCCGCTTTCGAGATCGGCTCCGGCTTCCCAGGTGAGTTGGTGGCCGGCGATACGCACGTTGAATGGCGCGGGCGGCGGCGTGGTGTCGGTGATGGCGGTGTCCTTGACGTATTGCGCCCACGCTTGGGCGATGGGGGCGTTGGGCAGCCAGATGGATTGTTCGCGCGCGCCGGAGAATTTCGCAACTGGCACGGGCGCACCCCCGTTCAGCGGGGCAAGCCACGCGGACTTTTCCGGCATGGGCTTGAGCGGCTGGCCATTTCGCCGGGGCAGGCGCGCGGACAGGCACGCGTCGAGCCACGGAATGGCGAGGTAACGAGAGTTGCCGCATTCATGGCTCGACAGCGGATCGATGGCGATGCCGATGAGTCCGCCGCGCCCGCGCACCTCGGTGAAGAACGCTTCATTGCCCGGCCACACGCCGGCGAACTGGTTGGATTTGGCGGTCACGCCTTCCTTGGCGCCGAGATTGCACATGACTGGCACCTCGAGCGCGGTGTTCGGAATCGTGTAGGGCGCGGGCTTATTCGTAGCGACCTTGAGTGAAGGAACTCCCGAGCGCAGCCACGCCGCCGCGACGCGGTCCGGATGGAGCAGCACCATGCCGCCGGCCCAAAATCCGCCGCCGCTGTGTCCCCACAACGCCCACGGGACGGTGGCGAGTTCCGGGTGGCCGGACTGTGCGCCGAGATCGGTGAGTGATTTTTGAAACGCGGCGTCCGAGCCGTTGCGCGGGTCGCACCAGAGCTGGCAGTTGGCCTTCTCGGGCTGCTCATAAACCGGCGAGAGCAGGGCGCTGAGGCGCCTCTTGGCGAGCGCCTGCCAGTGCAGATCGAACGCGCCGGTCAGGCCCGACCTGCACGAGCCTTCGCCGCAGCCGTGTTGATGCACGACCACGCCGCGCAATGTCTTAACGCCGGGCGGAATCCAAATCGTGTAGCTGACGGGAAAGACGAGCGCGCCCGGTTGCGCGGAAGCCTCGTAGCGCACGCGATAGTAAGGTGGCTGCACGGCAGGGGCGTTGGTGTAAGGCGGTTCCTGGGCGGACAACAATCCGGCCAAGGCGATGAACAACAAGCAGGCGTAGCGCATGGTGGGATGGAAGCAGAAAGGAGGTGGGAAGGAAAGCAGCGGGTATGGGTCAGCGTCCGTAGGGGGCTCGGGCCGTGAATCGTGAATTGGAGTGTGCTATTCCTGAACCAAACGGGCCACAATGCACGAGCAGCAACGTGACAGTTTCATCCACGACGTATTCCGTGGTGAAGAAGCGGCGCCGTTTGCGGGCCAGTTCCTCCTGGAGCCGGATGGCGGCGGCGTGGTGTTCATCACCCGCATCCCACAAGGCTAAAAAGCCGGCGCTGTCCATGAACACGTCAGCGGCGGCCATAGAGGATGCGGTCGATGTCTTCGTGTTTGGTTTTGCCCTTGCGGCTGGATTTGGCGCGGCGGGCGATGCCCAGGAAGGGATCGCTGGCCGGGTCGATGGGCGGCCGGGCGGTCAACGGTTCCAGGCGGGCGGCGGGTTTGCCCCGGTGGGAGAGCACGAAGCGCTCGCCCCTGGCGACGCGGCGCAACACGCCCTCGGCGTCCTGGCGGAATTCGAGCATGGTCACGGTCTTCATCGTGTTCAAGTTTAAGTTGAAGTTGACTTGCCGACAACCCCGGATTTCTGATTGCGGCGAATTCAGCGCGGGGCATGGACTACGCGCGAATTGTTCGAGTGGCGCGTCGTCGCTGGCCATAACTCAGCGGTTGCCGCCGCTGGACTCGTCATGAATGCTCAGGAGAGGAAGAAACGGCTTGCTCAAAATGCGCCGCACACGGCGTGGGAGTGCGGCTCTGTCCCAACCGCGGGAGAGAGCGCGGTGCATCCCTAAGTTGGCAGTAGGAATCAGTTCCAAATGTGGTGATAGTCGTGGTTTTTCACCAGAACGGTTAAGCGGAGGCTGCGAAGCTGGGCATCGCTTTGCGCACGGACGTTTTCGCGAGTCCGGATCTCTGGGAAAACTATGCCATCAATTCGTTGAAGACCGTCGAGCGGCTGGCCGGAGAATTACGGATTGCCGATCGCATTCATTTGTGGCCCGACAAATCCTTGGTGAGGCGCGCATTGCTGAAACGTATTTCGAACCCAGAACAACATTTGGCCTGGTTGTGCACTCGCTGGATCCGGATTAGCGAATGGCCAGGAAAAGCCGGCTGCTCTCTCTCGATCTACGGTTGAAAACCGACCCTGGCCCGCGATGTGGCTTTTATTCCGGGCGGGTTCGGAGGATGCACACATGGCGTGGATCAGATCTCGGAACCATCGTTGCCGCCCGAACGGTCCCGAACACTCCAGTGGCCTTCGGGCACAAAACAAACCTACGAACGCACGACCTGCGCGAGCTAAAAAGTTTGAAATAATTCTTGCAATTTCTGAAAGGCCTCCTAATCTCGGTGATGTTTCTCACCCTGCATCGGCGTACTTCGCCAAGGTTGGGAGAAAATTGTGTTTGAATCGCACGTTAATCGAAAGCTTGGGTTACGAGTGCCACGAGCAACATAAAGTGCTTAGCCGTAACTATTCAGTAGAGTCTTTCTCCGAAATGGGAGGAACCCCCGCAGCCTATATCTCACCCCTATCATTTTACGGCAGAATCGTGTTCACCTTTTAGTGGGCAAAGCTCGACTGCAATGCAGTAGGATTTGGC
>JBBRPK010000087.1:0-23252 GCA_038228235.1 Verrucomicrobiota bacterium | reverse complement strand
GCCGGAGCAACCACCACCGAAAATCACGGCTGCACAAGTAACCACCAAATGAGCCGGCGTAGTGCAGACCTTTAGGATCGGTGCCTTGATTTGCAATGAGTTACGGGTTTTGGAAGCTCGAGTCCGCGAAGTCGGGTTAACGCACTGGTTGTCGCCATTCTTGGAATGCTCGGCGGCTTTCTCACGCCTGTCCTGCTCTCCACCGGACAGGACAATCCGCTCGGCCTGTTTGGATACGTCGCCATTCTGGACGCGGGACTAATCGTGGTGGGACTGCATCGGCGGTGGTTTTTCCTGGCGGCGCTGGCCGCCGCCGGCACGGTCTTCATGGAAGTGGGCTGGGCGGATAAATTTTTCACGGCGGAGCAATATTTCGAAGGCAATAAAATCCTGATTGCGCTGGGTGTCTTGCTGGGATTCAATCTTCTCTATCTGGCCGCTACGTGGTGGGCAAAGTCTCGCCAGCAAACGAACCCTTGGTTTTGGGGTTCAGCGCTGGCCCTGGCCGCCGTTGCTTTCGCCTTTACAGCGTGGTTCCTCACCTTCGTGCCGCTGGCGCATCGACCCTGGTTAATATTTAGTTTTGTTTTTCTCATCGATTCCGCAGTGATGGCGCTGGTGGCGCTCGATTATGAAATCGCTCCGGCGCACCCCATGGCCGGTCTTGCCGTTTTCGGGTTGCTCGCCCTTTGGACGGCAAGATCATTGAGCAACGAGTTGCTGAACGCGGCGCTGACCTTCTACTTTGTCTTCGCGGTCCTGCATTCCGTTTTCCCAGTCTTCATGCGACGCCGCCAGGGTGTGAGCGCCCCGCCCTGGGCGAGCCAGATCTTTTCACCCCTCGCCCTCGTGCTGGTCCTCATTCCCATTCTCCACCTTCCGGAGGTTTCTTTTCTGGTCTGGCCTTTCGTCCTGCTGGTGGACTTGCTCGCCATCGGCCTCGCCGTGCTGGCGGTTTCGATTCTGCCTGTCGTGATAGTGTTAGTGCTCACGCTTGGGGCCACTGGCGCTTTGATCTTCAAAATCCCTGCGACCTTGACGGGTCTGCCTGCCCCGTTTTTCCTGTTGGGCGCTTTCGCGGTTTTCTTCGTGGTGGTCGGCGTCTGGCTGACGCGCAAATTCAAGCCGGAGATTTTTAAGGGAGGTGTGAAGATTGGGAATGACCTTTCCCTCCCGGGGAATCTGGCGGCGCTTTTGCCTGCTCTCTCAGCGATCCTGCCCTTTCTCCTCCTCATCATGGCGACGCTGCGGCTGCCGTTGGCCAATCCTTCGCCTGTCTTCGGGCTGGCCTTGCTCCTGGCCGTGCTGCTCCTGGGTGTCACAAAATTATTTTTGCTGGAGTGGATGCCGGCTGTCGGGCTGGCCTGCGTGGCGGCGCTGGAATGTGCCTGGCACTTCAATCGTTTTGATCCAGCCAATGCCACCCAGCCGCTGATCTGGTATTTGGTGTTTTTGTTTTTGTTCGCGCTCTTTCCATTTGTTTTCCTGCGGCAGTTGGGGAACAAAGTCGTCCCCTGGGCTGCTGCTGCCATGAGCGGTCCGCCTCAATTCTTCCTCATTCATCGCCTGGTCGCAGCCGCCTATCCAAATCAGATGATGGGTCTGTTGCCGGCGGCCTTTGCCATTCTGCCGCTGCTAAGCCTGGTAGTGATTTTAAAAAGAATTCCCGCGGCCAGCGTCGCGCGCATGACCCAACTGGCCTGGTTCGGCGGCGTCGCCTTGTTTTTTATCACGCTGATTTTCCCCATTCAGTTCGATCGCCAATGGATCACGATTGGTTGGGGGTTGGAAGGCGCGGCGTTATTGTGGCTGTTTCATCGCGTGCCGCATGCTGGCCTGCGACTGGCGGGGGCCGGTTTGCTGGTGGCGGCATTCGTCCGCCTCGCCTTTAATCCCGCTGTCATCGAGTATCATTCCCGCAGTGCGACCCCCATCCTCAACTGGTACCTTTACTCCTACGGCCTCGTCACGGCTTGTTTATTCTCAGGCGCGCAACTCCTGAGGCCCCCGCGCCATCGCATTCTTAACCTCAATGCGCCTCCTGTGCTGGGCGGTTTGGGAACGGTCCTCGCATTCTTGCTGCTGAACATCGAGATCGCTGACTTCTTCAGCGCGCCCGGAGCGACCCTGACGTTCCAATTTAGCGGCAACTTCGCCCGCGACATGACTTATTCGATTGCCTGGGCCCTGTTCGCGCTGGCGCTGCTCGTGCTGGGGATTATGAAGAAAATTCCGGCGGCGCGTTATGCCGCTCTGGGCCTGTTAAGCATTACGTTGTTGAAACTTTTCTTCCATGACCTTGCGCAGCTCGGCCAGCTTTACCGCATCGGCGCCCTGATTGGCGTGGCCGTCATCGCCATGCTGGCGTCCTTCGCCTATCAACGCTTCTTCAGTGCCTCTGGCAAACCCAACGCAACCCCCGATGAACCGATTCAGTAATTATCAGCTTTTAGTGTTAGCTTTGGCCGCTTCGGCGAGCGCGGCCGTCTTGCCTGCTGACTGGCAAAATGAGCAACACTTTGATGTTCCCGCGCCGGGGCTCACCAAACTGAGTTTGCCAATCGAGACGCTGGATAAGGCCCGCCCCGCCCTCGAAGACTTGCGCCTCTACGATGCTACAGGCAGCGAAGTTCCCTTTCTGATCGAGCACCCTTTGCCCGCCAACAAAATCACTCAGACTGCAAAATCCTTCCAGTTCTCACTCAATCCGACTACGACCATCATCATTGTCGAAACTGGACTGCCCCAGCCGATGGATGCCCTGACGCTGGAGACCCCCGCCTCGAGCTTTATCAAGTCCGTGCAGATCGAAGGCTCTGCCGACGGCAAAGTGTGGCAGGCACTCACCCAGGGGCAATCCATCTTTCGTCAGCGGGGTGGCGCCAGCCAGCTTCGCCTCGCCTTTGGCGCGGGCTTGTGGCCCTGGCTTCGATTGACGGTGGATGACCGTCGCGCTGAACCGATTCCTTTCTCTGGGGCTCGAGTGCACGCCGCCGCCGTGGAAGTCGTTCCCAGCGAGGCCGTCACAGTCAGCATTTCCGAACGCCACGAAAGTCCCGGTGAAACGCGGCTAACGCTAAACCTCGGCGCAGCCAATCTGCACATCGCCACTCTTCAGATCGAAACTGCCGAGCCGCTTTTTACCCGTGAAGTAACACTGGCCGTGTCACAGATTGCTGAAGATTCGATCCGTGAACAACCAGTGGGCCAGGGAACAATCTACCGCCTCGCCAGTGAAGGCCAACCCCCTTCCGGCACGACAACCCTGACCCTGGAAAATCAAGTGCGCTCGCGGGAACTTCTGCTCTTGATTAAGAACATGGATAGTCCCCCTTTGCCCATCGCCGCCGTGCGCGCCGAGCGGCGTCCGGTCTATCTGGTGTTCTTTGCGAGACAGGCAGGCGCTTATCGCTTGCTGACGGGGAACAATCGCTGTCCAGTTCCGCGATATGATTTGGCGGCGATGGGAGCGAATCTCAAGACCGCCGTCGTTTTGCCGGCCAGGGTCTCTGCCGTGTCAGGCAACCCCAGCTATCGTCCGCCGGACGTCTTGCCCGGAGTTCAGGAGGAAGGCGCGGCCCTCGACGTGTCGTTATGGAGATTCCGCAAGGCGGTCAAAGCGGCTCGTCCCGGAACGCAACAGCTCGAATTGGATCTCGACGTTCTCTCGCGCGCCGAATCCGCCTTTCAGGATCTCCGCCTCATGCGAGCTGGCAAACAATTGCCCTACATTCTTGATCGGACCTCCATCAGCCGTGCGCTTGTCCCGGTCGTCACTGCCGTGAAAGATGCGAAGGATCCCAAACTCAGCCGCTGGGGTCTGAAACTCTCGCGCCCGGCCCTGCCCATCACCCGGCTCACCTGCCGGGCGCGAACCCCTCTTTTCCAACGGAACCTGGCCCTTTGGGAGGAAATAACCGATGAACGCGGGCAGAAGTTTCGTCGTTCTTTAGGCCAGGCTTTATGGATTCAAACACCCGGCTCCACAAATAAGGAATTTAGCCTTCTGGTGGACGCGCCGCTTCAAACGGACACGCTGTTTCTAGAAACACCTAACGGCGACAATTCCCCAATTATGTTGGAAAACCTTCAAGTCTTCTATCCCGCCACGCGCGTTCTATTCAAAGCCAAACCCGAAGATGAGATTTTTCTGCTTTATGGAAATTCCCGGGCAACGGCGCCGCGTTACGACCTAAGCCTGGTGGCCTCGGAATTACTTACCGCAGACAAAACGCCAGCATCCCTCGCCCCTGAGGAGCCACTCAAGAAATCGTGGCGCAGCGAGGGCCAAACTCCCGGAAAAGGCGGGCTGTTGCTTTGGGGAAGTTTAGCCCTTGTGGTCGTGGTCCTGTTAGTCCTGATTTCGCGACTACTGCCGAAATCTTCGAACCCTTCAAGTTAACTTCAGAGAACATTGATCTGCATGTGGAGTCCGTGTAAATCAGCGAGCGCGGCGAACAAACCGGAAAGTGGCGACGCTGTTCTCCAGGATTTGGACGCGGTAAGCCGTTCCGGTTGTTCCGGTAAAGTATTGGCAATCAGCGAAGCCATGTGGTCAAAGAAATAGATGAAGACTGTCCACGCAGTTTATGAGAACGGGGTATTTCGACCTCTGGAAGAGGTCAGACTGCCGGACCGCACCGAGGTGGAATTTGAACCCCGTGCCATCCACTCCGGGAGCTGCAAGGACCATCTCGATGCAATAGATACGATTTTGTCTGAACGCTACGCTTCAGGTGAACGCGATGTGGCGGCCCGCCACAACGAGCATCAGCCCTGACGGTATTTCTCGACACAGTTGGCCTGTTGGCCATCTGGGACGAAAGCGACGAATGGCACCAAGCCGCACAGAGGTGTTTTGCGGGATTGCTCGCGTCGAGAGCCCATTTAATCACAAGCACACCTTTCCTTTTCGATCCTGCGGCGTCTTGGCCTTACGAAGGCGTTTACCAATGACGCTCACTTCCGAGTTGCCGGCTTCGAAACGCTTTTTTAGGTTTTTCCGAACGGATTTCGACCCCTCACCAGGATCCAAAAGATGACACATCTTGAAAAAAGGTTTATGGTCAGAGAGTTGTTCGGGCTGCCAGCACGATGGACGTGACTGGCCAATGCACAGGCCCGCGAAAAACGATCTGAAAAGGGACATTGATTTATGACTGACACAACTGCCACAACTGCCTCTCCGGCCCCAGTGAAACGCCGCCATGGGCTCCGTATTTTGGGCTGGATCCTCCTTAGCTTGATTCTGCTGTTGGTGATTCTTTATTTTGTCGCGACTAGTGCGGCCTTCTTCAAAGGAGTCCTTCTGCCGAGGGTCGGCAAAGCCATGAATGCGACTATCACAGTGAGCGATGCCTCTATCAGCCCTTTCTCTCAAGTGATCTTGCGTGACCTCAAAGTGCAAACGACCGGCCCGGAACCGCTGCTTACGGCCGCCGAAACGCGCGCGCGTTATAAACTTTGGGACATCCTCGGGGGGAAAATCAAGGTGGAGGAAGTCACGGTGGATTCTCCGGTCGTGCAGATTATTGAGAACCCCGATGGCACGAGCAATTTGGATGCTCTCTTGAAACCAACGGAGAAGAAAGAAAAGGCCCCGTCAACCTCAGCGAAAGGTTCTTCCAAGCCGGCGGAAATCGATGTGAAGCAGGTGGCCTTGAAAAACGCCACGATTCGGCAAGTGAAAAATCACAAAGGAGGAGGGCGTGATCTGGCCGAATTGTCCAACGTCAACATCACTTTAAGTGACTTGAAGAATGGGCAGGCCGGCAAGCTCAGCCTCGGCGCCACCGTCAAGGTCGAGAATAACCCCCCTTCGCCCGGAACAAACGGTACTTTGCAGGCTAAAGTGGATGGTAATTTCACCTTTGGCCTTTCCGCGGATCTGAAACCCACCGATGTCAAGGGACAGGCTCATTTCCTGGTCGAACAATCGGCTGGCTCCTTTGGAGATTTGGCCACCCTCGGGGCCAACCTCAATTGCGACGCGACACCGGCGGAGATCAAGGAAGTGGCGTTGCGCTTCCAAAAAGGCGGCGCGGAATTGGGCCAGGTTCTGGCCAGCGGGCCTTTTGACATGGAAAAGAGCGAAGGTCATTTAACGGTGCAAGTGCTTTCGATTGATCGGCAGGTGTTGAATTTGGCGGGGGCGTCCATGGGAATCGACTTTGGTTCCACGACCATCAGCTCCACCAACCAAATTGATTTGTCCAAGGCGGGCAAAATGATCACCGCCACCGGCCAGCTTGATGCGTCCAAATTCAGCATCACCCGCACCAATCAGGCCACGCCCCCGCTTGACTTGCGTTGCGTTTACAACGTCACGGTCAACCAGGATGAAAAGTCCGCCTTGCTGCAAACCTTGACCATCACCGGCACGCAAAACCAGCAGGCTCTGTTGCGGGGCGAATTGACCAGTCCGATGAGCGTCGCCTGGGGAACCGCCAGCCCGGGCGTGCCAGACTCCACGTTGAATCTCACGCTTACTAATCTCAACCTCACTGATTGGAAGCCCTTCCTCGGGGAAGCCGTTACTGCTGGGAGCGCCAATCTGAATCTGAAGGTGCAGTCGCAGCAATCGGGCAAGCAGCTCGTCTTGGACCTCGCGTCGCAACTCAACGGCTTGACGATGAAAGTGGGCACGAATCAAATCACTCAAGCGAGTGTTAGTTTGCAGGCGCGCGGCCAGGTTGCGGAGTTGAAAAAGCTGAATCTGGAGAGTTATCGCTTGCAACTGGCGCAACAGGGCCAGGAGGTCCTTTTGGTGTCAGGTTCGGGCCAAGTGGATACCTCGACCCTGAACGCGGACCTGCAAGTGACGTTGAGCGCCACTTTGGCCAAGCTTCTCCAATTGATGCCGCAGCCGGACGCGAATATCACCAGCGGCGCGGTTGAATTCAAAAGCCATATCACGCGCCAGCAACAGATCCAAACCATCACGGGCAGTCTGGCTTTGACCGATCTCACCGGGCGGTATGGGAATTCCAAATTCCAGAGTTTCGGCACAAAGGTGGATTTGGATATTTCTCTCAAAGACAAGTTACTGGAGATTCGCAAGGCGAGCGCTTCATTGGTCGAGGGACCAAACGCGGGGGGGAGCTTTGACGTGACCGGCAGTTTCGATACGGAAAAGAAATCCGGCCAGCTCGCGCTTAAGCTCGCCGACCTAAATCAAAACGGGCTGCGGCCTTTTCTGGAATCGATGTTAGGGGACAAAAAACTCGTCTCGGTAAGCCTCAATGGCAACGCCAACGCGACCTACGATCCTCAAGCGGCCTCTGCCATCAAAGCGGAGATTCAGATGACCAAACTGCTCGCGAACGATCCGAAAGGTCAACTCCCCGCGACGCCCCTCGAAGCCAAGTTGCAGATGGACGCTTCACTGGACAAACAAGTGCTTGATTTGCGCCAACTCCAGGTGACGCTGACCCCGACAGAGCGCGCCAAGAATGAATTGCAAATGACCGGGCGGGTGGATTTTTCCCAAACTAACGCCCTTCAGGGCGCCCTGAAGCTCGCTGCCGACTCCCTGGATGTGACGACCTACTATGATTTGGTTAGCAAACCAACGCCCGCGGCGTCGCCCGGCCAGACCTCCGCACCGAGCGCGACTGGGTCGGCTCCAACAGCAGCGGGACCTCAGACCGAGCCGCCAGCACAACATTTGCCGGTCAAGGATTTCACAGCGGATATAAATATTGGCCGGTTTTACTTGCGCGAGATCGCCATCACGAACCTGTTGGCAACGGCCAAGATCCAGGAGACTCACGTTAACCTCGCCCCGATCCAGTTGAGCATCAACGGCGCTCCCGTCAAAGCGAACCTGGACCTGGACCTCAGTGTGCCAGGGTATCAATATAACGTTTCGTTAACCGGTGATAAAATTCCCCTCGAACCCCTGGCGAACACCTTCATGCCGGACAAGCGCGGTATGTATAAAGGGGACGTATTGATCAACAGTCAAATCAAAGGCACCGGCGTCACCGGCGCGAATTTGCAGAAGAGCCTGGCTGGCCAGTTGAACTTCAGCTTGACCAACGCTATCATTCGCATTGTCAGCCCGAAACTGAAACAGTTTCTCACTCCTGTGGCGCTTTTCTTGGGCATTCCTGAACTGTTGAACACTCCGTTAAACTGGGTGGGCGTCCATACGGAAATGGGCGGTGGCCGCATTGACTTTAAAGAACTCGCCCTGGTCAGCCCGGTGTTCAGATTGGAAACGGCGGGAGTGATGCCGATCGCGGAAGTGCTGACGAATTCGCCGTTCCAAAACTGGCCGGTGAACCTTTACTTGAGCCGGGCTCTCGCAGAAAAAACCCGTTTGGTTTCCTCCAGCACCCCCCAGGCCGATCCTTATGCGAAGCTGCCCAACTTTCTGCGGGTGGCGGGCACATTGGGAGATCCGAAAGCACAAATTGACAAGACGGCGCTGGCGGGAACCGTATTGGAAAAGTTCGGCGGCCAAATCCCTGGCTTGAATGGGAAAACGGGTGGGCTGCTCCAAGGATTGGGCGGTCTTCTGTCTGGGAGCCAACCCGCCGTCACCAATCAATCTTCCACCACCAACACCAATCAGCCCGCCGCGACTAACAAGGCAGCGCCTCTCAATTTCCTGGACCTGTTGAAAAAGAAGAAGTGATACGACGTTACCGATGCAAGAAGTGCTGAAATATCTCGAAGGAAATCAGGAGCGATTTGTAAGCGAGCTCTGCGATTATATCCGCTTTCCCAGCGTTTCCGCCCAACCGGAACACCGGGGAGATCTGGCGGCTTGCGCCGCTTGGATTCATCAACACTGCGAAGGGATTGGTTTGCGCTCGCGGCTCTGCCCGACCAAAGGCAATCCCATCATTCTCGCGCGGACCTTTCGCCAACGCTCCGCGGGACGTCCGCATTTCCTCGTCTATGGCCATTACGATGTGCAGCCAGCCGAGCCTTTTGAACTTTGGCAATCGCCTCCTTTCAAACCGCGCATCCAAGGACGTTCGTTGTTCGGGCGCGGCGCTTGCGATAACAAAGGCCAGCACCTGGCCCACCTAAAAGCCGTTGAAGCCTATCTGAAAACGGGCACGGAACTGCCATGTGACTTGACCTTCCTGATCGAGGGCGAGGAGGAAGTCGGCTGCATTCATCTCGGAGCGTTTTTGAAGGAGAATCGCGCAGAGTTGAGTTGTGATGGAATCGTCATTTCGGACACCGGCATTCCCAGCTTAAAACATCCGGCCCTGACTTATGGCTTGCGCGGGATTGCCGCCTTGGAAATCCGAGTCGATGGCCCCTCCCGCGATCTGCATTCTGGCATCTACGGTGGGTCCGTGGAAAACCCGGCTCTGGCTTTGTGCCAGTTACTCGCGAAGCTTCGGGATAAAAATGGCCGGGTCGCCATCCCAGGATTTTACGATGACGTCACGCCGCTCACCGCTTATGAGCGCAAACAGCTTGCGCGTTTGCCCTTCAATGAAAAGGAGTATCGCAGTTTTCTCGGTGTGCCTCAGTTGTTCGGAGAAAAAGGCTTCACTCCCGTCGAGCAGCGGAGCGCCAGGCCAACCTTAGAAATTAATGGCCTCACCAGCGGTTATCAGGGCGAAGGCAGCAAAACCATTATCCCGGCCTGGGCACGTGCCAAGGTCACCATGCGGCTGGTGCCAGATCAAAAGCCGGACCGGATCATCAAGCTGGCCCAACAGCACTTGAAACAACATTGTCCCCCCACCGTGCGGCTAAAAGTCGAGCCCGGCCATAGCGGCGAACCCTATCTTGTCTCGCCGACCAGCCAAAAGGCCCAAGCTGCCTTGCGCGCGCTCAAGACCGCTTTCGGGCGCCAACCTGTGTTGCTGCGCGAGGGCGGCTCCATTCCCATCGTCACCGATTTCAAAAAGATCCTGGGAGCAGACGCGCTCCTGCTCGGATTGGCTCTGCCGGATGACAATCCGCATTCGCCCAATGAAAAATTCAGTCTCGATTGCTTTAAGAAGGGGATGGTGATGGGGGCTTGGTTATGGCAGGAGTTGGCCAAACAGTGAAGGGCAGAGATTCCATTTTAGAGTCATCCCGCGGTTCGGGCTGGAGATCCAAGCCGGGGCGTGCCTTCCGCGATCCGCTGTTACGGCTTCCACCGGCTCGGCGCTCCCACGTCACAACAGCACTTTCCGCCGGACGCCAACCACCGGTCAAACCTTTGCGGGGTGCGAGATGAAAAGTGTCGGCCGACCGTTTCCGCAGGCACAGAGCAGCGCGAGAATTAATCCACAGGAGCGTTCATCTTTCGATGGCGCTGCTGCTGCTGTTGCATCCCGTAGCGGCGTCTCGGCAGAACGCCGCCATTCCTCCGGGGGGGTGGGAAGCCAGCGGCGCTCCGCCGAAACGCCGCTAAGCCAAAGTTCATGGCCGGTGAGCGGTTCTAAAAGAAAGAAGCCGATCCTGCGAGGTGAATCCCGCGCTCGTCTGCCCGGCAGGTGTTTGGTCTATCGGGATGAAAGGTTCCCGACGGGGGCTTGTGACGCCAACCTCAGCCGAACCGCCAGGTCGTCTCTGCGAGGGGGTGGCGCGAAAGGGTGGAGTTGAGTCAATGACTCGCGCGAGAGAGTTCAGCGATTCCTCTCTTCGGTAAGAATCGGCGGCTCCTTGCGGAGCCGCCTTCGCTTTCAGGTTCGTCCTCCTCAGCCTTCAAACGTTACCGAATTTTAGTTCGTGAGCGGCGATCCACAATGGGGTGTGAGCCTACGCTTCCCGGCTGTGTTCGTCGCGGTAACTAACGCGCCAGCCTCATAAATCGGAGCTTGACCCGGGCCTCGCGCCTTCTATTCTTAACTATTGCTCGAAAACCTGAGGAATTAAATGACGGCCCACATATTATTAGTGGATGACTCGGGGTTCTCCCGGCGCACTCTAAGCCATATGCTCACAACGGCGGGGCACACGGTGGTGGAGGCAAAAGATGGCCTGGAAGCGTTAGAGTGCTATGCCCTGCGCAAGCCCGACGTCGTGTTGCTGGATATGGTTATGGAGGGCATGACGGGGATGGAAGTGCTCCAGAAGCTGCGCGAATTGGACGCGAAAGCGAAGGTTGTAGTAGCGACGGCAGATATCCAGTCGTCCACCAGGAGCGAAGCCCAGGCAGGGGGAGCTCTTGGAATGATCCCAAAACCGTTCCAGAGGGAACAGGTGCTTAAGATTGTGGAAACCGTAGCTGCCGGAGGGGTTGCTTGGAGCTAACGGGGGACAATCGCGCGGCGCTGGAGGAGATGATCAACATCGGTTACGGCCGCGCCGCCGCAGCCCTATCCGAACTTACCGGCCAAAGGATTGTCCTGGAAGCGCCCAAGATCGAGATCCACCCCGTTGACCTCATTAAGGACGCCTTAAGGGGATTATTGGAGGGCGAAGTTTCGAGTGTGCATCAGGTCTTCTCCGGCGCAGTATCTGGCCATGCCCTTTTGCTCGTTGACAGCATGGCTGCCCAGGCATTGACAGCCCTTGTGGTTGATGATGCCCTTGATCTGGAGAACAGACGGGCCGTCCGCCGTGAAGCGCTCACGGAGGTCGGCAACATTGTACTCCAGGCATCGATGGGGGTT
Organism: Verrucomicrobiota bacterium; assembly: GCA_038228235.1. Taxonomy (GTDB): domain Bacteria; phylum Verrucomicrobiota; class Verrucomicrobiia; order Limisphaerales; family JBBRPK01; genus JBBRPK01. The sequence goes on along the minus strand of JBBRPK010000087.1, from coordinate 11,673 downwards.
TGCGGAGATTTGTTGCAAGTTCATGTTGGCTTTGCGGCGCCTCGCCTCCACATCGAGACGATCGATGACCTCCTTAATTCGCTGATGATCGAAAAGCAGGAGCTTCAATTCGCCCTTTTGATCCGGACCCGTTTTCAACTTTTCAAGAGCCAGGTGAGTGGTTATCTACTGGTTATTCTGAGCATTACTTCATTCTCGAGATTGCTGGCGGAGCTGGAAAAGTGGCATCGCCGCCAAACCGCGGTCTAATTTGAAATAAGGTCAATACCCCATCGGCCGTTCGCGGAAATGCCTTGCTCTTGAGGACTCCACGCCCCAAGCTGGACGATGCGAAGGGTTCCCCAGAGAGGGGTTCTTTCCAGGCAGCAATTCTAAAATAACCTGAAGTCGTGTCCGCCGCTCCAACAGACTCCCCTCCCGATTCCCAATTCATGGACGACTTCTACGCGGAGTGCGATGATCACCTCGTCGCCATTCGGCGGGCCCTCTTGAAGCTGGAGCAAATCGCGGGAAACAGCGCTTTAGATGGCCGAGACCTGGAGGTCGTATTCCGCAGTTTTCATTCATTGAAGGGCATTTTCGGAATGGCCGGCCTTCAGAAGGCCGAGGCGCTTGCCCATCGAGCCGAAGATTACCTGCGGGCTCTGACCGACAACTCGGGCAGTGTAACGGCAGTAGCTCTGGATGCGTTGACTGCCGTCACTCGCTCCCTGGAGCAAATGGTAGTCGCACATCGCGAGAACCATCCGTGTCCGGACCACAGCCAAATTTTGAAACACTTGGACGCGTTATTGCAACGAGCCCCAGGTTCACAAGACGCCTCCGCGGAAAAAGCCCCCGATGATCCTTTGGCGGCTGAGATAGCGGCGGCGCGCCACGCAGGCCAGCAAATCTGGGTGTGCCGATTCGCCCCTTCGCCCGAATTGGACCAGCGTGGGATCAACCTCAACACGGTGCGGCCGCGATTGCAAAAGCTGGGACAAATTCTTCAGAGCACACCCAAAGTGCAAGCGGAGGGCAGTGTCCATTTTGAATTCCTGGTCGCGGGATCGCCCGCTGCCGATCAAGTCGAGGGTTGGGCTGCGGACGGAATTAGCCTGCTTCCGTTCGATGGGAAAACAGCCCCGCCCCAGGAGCCGCCCGGCATCTTGTCCCAAGCGCGGGCACCTGACCAGGCCACGCGGCGTTCCTCCGCCTTTGTCGCCCCCTCGCACATGGTGCGGGTGGATCTCAGCCGGCTCGACGAGTTGATGAGGATCATGGGGGAAATGGTTATGCATCGGGCCCGGCTGGAGGAGGTAGTCGGCCGAATTTCCGACCATGTGCCCAGCTCGGAAGAACGGGCTCTGCAGGATGTCAATCTCGCATTCACCAAAGAATTACGGCATCTGCGTGAAGCGCTGATGCGGGTAAGGCTAGTCCCCATCAGCGAAGTTTTTGACCGCATGCCCTTCGTGGTGCGGGATCTGGCCCAGGAAGGCGGGAAGAAAATTCGGCTGGTTATAAAAGGCCAGGATACCGAAATAGACAAATACCTCGTCGAACGGCTGAAAGACCCGCTTTTGCATCTGGTGAGAAATGCCGTGTCCCATGGCATTGAAAGCCCGAATGTCCGGACGGCCCGAGGAAAGCCCGCTGAGGGCACGATCGAATTGCGCGCCTCCACGTCCGGCGAGGCGGCGGTAATCGAGGTGGCGGACGATGGCGCCGGAGTTGATTCTGAAGCGGTGCTAAAGCGCGCTCGGGACGCCGGGTTGCCCGTGGCCGAACAGCCGGGCGTGGACGCACTCCTCGATCTTTTGTGCACAGCCGGCTTTTCAACGAAAGACCACGCCGATCGGGCAGCCGGGCGCGGCATGGGCATGGCAGCGGTGCGGGCCGCTATTTTCGAATTGGGGGGCGAATTGGAGATGACCAGCCGCCCCGGGCAGGGGAATAGTTTCACATTGCGATTACCCCTGACGCTAGCCATCGCTGATGCGCTCATTATCTCGGCCGGGGGTCAACGCTTCGCGATGCCGCAGGCCGCAGTTCAGGAGATCACCATCGGCCAAACTTCCAGCGTGAGGCGTGTGGAACGCAATGAATTGATGAGCTACCGAAGTGGTGTCCTCCCTCTGATCCGTCTCGCGACGCTGTTCGGATTGCCCGAGGCAAAGCAGCCGGAGTTTCCCGTTTTGGTGCTGGGAACCGGTCCGCGCGCCGTTGGGATCGTGGCAGACCGCCTTGTGGGCCAGCGGGAAATTGTGGTTCGGTCCATCAACGATCCACTCTTAAAGGTCCCGGCCATTTCGGGCGCGACCGAGCTGGGGGATGGACGGGCTGTTCTCATCCTGGACTCGGCGGCTCTCCTCCGCACAGCACACGATGGCAAGCAACGCGGGTTCGCCCCCGCCAATCGAAGTGAACCCTCAAAAGAAAACCCCTTGTGAGCGAAGCGGCATCCGAATCTTACATCCTCTTTGAATTGGCCGAGGCTACCTACGGTTTGCGCACGCACGACGTTCAGCACATGGAGATGATCGAGCAGGTCACCCCGGTGCCGAACGCCCCTGCCTTTGTGGAAGGCGTGGTCTTTTCCCGTGGCCAGGTCATTCCCGCCCTGAACCTGCGAGTCCGGTTCGGATTTCCCCGGCAATCTCTCTCGATCCTCTCCCGATTGATCATTGTGCAATCAGGCGCGCGAAGGGTTGGATTGATCGTGGATGAAGCTCGCGAGTTCCGATACATTCCGGCCGAGTCGGTGGCCCCCCCCCCTGAGTCTATTTCCGGCCTTAGTGGCCGATATTTAAAAGGCATCGCCAAAGTTGGCGAGCGGCTTATTTTCTTGCTGGACGTCGGCGAGGTGCTCAATTCCTTTGCTGGAGATGCCGTCCAGGCTTCCAGTCCTTCTCCTCAGCTCGTGCCCGCGTGAACCCGTGAACCAATAAAATTTATGCGAACTCCAAAAAATAATGGCCATCATTTTTCGAACGACCAAATCAACGAAATTCGAGAAGCCGCCGTCGCCGTATCCTCCGGAGCCACCGAAATCGCCGAAGTTGCGTCCGAAGTTGCTGAAGGCGTGGAAAGCCAGGGCCGCTCGCTTGAATCAGGCCTGAGCAGCGCCAACGAATTGGCCGCTTCGCTCAAAGAAACTGCCAATCAGGCAGAATCACTGGCCAGCTCTTGCGAGGAACTGGCCTCATCCAGCAACGAGGTTGCCGCTGCCATCGCGCAGATAACTGCCACTTCTTCCGACGCCACCGCCAGCGTTGCGCAAACGTCAGCCTCCATAAAGCAGATGAGCGCCAGCATACAAAGTGTCACCTCCAGCACTCAGGAAATGTCCACCTCCGCCCACCAGCTCAGCACCTCGATGAATGAAATGACATCCTCCGTCAAAGGCGTCGTCGGGGACACCGAACAACTGGTTGTTGCCATCAACCAGACCGCCAGCTCCATTGAGGAAATCAGCCGATCTGTCCAATCCGTCACCGGGAGTGCGGACGACCTCACGGCGGCGGCCGAGGAAAGCTCATCTGCCATGAACGAAATGGCTGCCTCCATCGAACAGGTCGGGGCCATGTCAGAAACGCTGGCAGCCTCGGTCGAGGAGACTTCCTCATCTATCGAAGGAATGGCTCGTTCCATCCAGGGAGTCGCGCAAAACAGCGAGCGAATCACCGAAGCAGCCACGAGCGCCGCCGGGAGCGCTTCCCGACTGGAGCGTTCTACGAAATCAGTATCCGAGCTGATACAGCGGAACGAGGAGGTCACCCGCCGTCTCAGTCGGGACGCCGAAGAGGGCGGCGCGACCGTCCAGCAATCCATTCAAGGCATCGGCAAGGTTCGGGAATCCATGATTCAATCGGCCCAGGTCATGCGAGAGATGGACAAACGCACCGGGGATGTCTCCACCATTGTTGACACCATCAACCTCATCGCCGAGCGCACCAATCTCCTTTCACTCAATGCGTCCATCGAGGCCGCCCGGGCCGGAGATGCTGGGCGAGGGTTCGCAGTGGTGGCCGAGGAAATTCGCAATCTTGCCGATCGATCTGCCAAAGCCACGTCCGACATCGCGAGAATCATCAAAGGCTTGCAGGATGTCGCGCGCGAAGCGGTCACTTCAGCCAGCGACGGATTGCGCACCGCCGAGGAAAGTAGCCGGCGATCTGAAGAGGGCCTGGGGGCCCTGAAAAAGATTCTGTCCGGAATCGGCGAGGCGGCGGGGCTCGTCGGCCAGATCAGCCATGCTACCGTGGAGCAGCTCGAAGCGGGCCGCCACGTCACCGAAGCGGTAAAAGCCACGGCCACTCAGGCCGCGCAAGTCGCCGCCGCTACTGCCGAGCAATCGAAGGGCGCCGCCGCCATCGTGCAGGCGACAGGCCAAATGCGTAACACGGCCAGGGAGGTTTCTCAAGCCATGGGGGCGAATGGACGAGCGGCGCGCGATGTTATAAAAGCGGCCCAAAACACCGCCACGCTCGCCACGCAAACGCGCAAGGCGACGAAGGAGCAGGCCACAGGAATCACAGAAATAGTAAAGGCCCTCGAACAAATGAGGAAGGGAGCTTCTTCAACCTCGCTGGCCATTTCCGAACAGAGCGCGGCAACCCAGCAAGCCACCAAAGGCTCCGAGCGCCTCGAAAAGCTCGTGACCATGGTAATGCGGTCGATGTCTGAGCAGTCGGTGGCCGCCACCCAGATTGCGGGCGCCGCCGAGAGTATGCGCAAGCAGGCGGAAGAAACCGCAAAAGCCACCGCCGAACAGGCGCGCGCCGTCGCCGACATGAATACGGGCACACAGAATGTTTTCAAGCAGACCCAGCTGATTACTCGTGCCAATCGAGATCACTCTGCCGCCGCCGCTGATTTCGCGGGAAACCTTGGTGAAATTCGAAGGATAACCCGCCGCAACTCGGAAGGGGTGAAACGGAACCGAACCTCCACAGAGGGCTTGCTCAGAAACGCGGAGATCCTCTCGGAGATGGTTTCAGCTTTGGCCAGCAATGGCACGCCCCACTCCGTAAAAGCCGGATCTAAATTCTCGCTCGGGAAGCCGTTGCGCAATGGCTTGCAAGGCGGCGGGAAAACACGCAAACGTGCCACTGTGCGTTAAGCAGGGATGTCACGCGTGTTAGCCGAAAAACCTTTGGGAGAGCCGCTCCTCAGCGCTCCAGGAGGCACACCGACGCTGCTTCGGGACCTCATCCACGATCATACCGGGACTTTTTTCGACTCGGATCGCATCGAGATGATGCTCGACAAGCTCGCCCCGCTGGCCCGCCAACAAGGATGCCAATCTTTCTTGGATTATTACTACCTGCTTAAATCGGATGGCCAGACGGATGGCGAATGGTCGCGCGTTATGGATGCCCTCTCCGTGCAGGAAACCTATTTTTGGCGCGAAATGGACCAAATCCACACTTTGGTTAATGTTCTGGTGCCGGCCTGGTTCGCGCAAGCGCGGGGACCCCTTCGCATCTGGAGTGCCGCCTGTGCCTCTGGCGAAGAGCCCTTTACCATTGCCATCGCCCTGGCAGAGGCAGGATGGCTCGAAAGAGCAAAAATCGAGATCCTGGCCAGCGACGCCAGCGGGGCTGCCCTGGAAAAGGCGCGCCGGGGCATTTATCGCGAGCGCTCTTTCCGCGCGCTTCCAGCGCATCTCCGCTCCAAGTACTTCCAATCCGTTCCACAGGGTGGTTGGTGCATTCAAGCCGAATTCCTCGCGCGCGTTCGATTTCAGCGCGCAAATCTCGTTGACGCTGCTCAAATCGCCCCGCTGGCCAGCGCGCCCATCATCTTTTGCCGAAACGTTTTCATCTATTTCTCTCCTGAAGCCATTCGTCGCACCGTCTCACGCTTTGCCGAAAGGATGCCTGCCGGCGGTCATCTGCTCGTGGGAGCCTCGGAATCATTGATCCGGGTGACGAATGATTTCTCGCTCGAAGAAATCGGCAGCGCGTTTGTTTACGTGAAAAAAGCCTCGGAGGCGCCCGGAGTGAGTCGGCCTTTATGAAACTGATTCGCACTCTCGTGGTGGATGATTCCGCTTTCGCCCGCAAGGTGCTTAAGGACATGTTGTCGCGCTGCCCCTTTATCGACGTCGTCGGAACCGCGCGGGATGGCATCGAGGCCTTGGAAATGGTCGAGGATCTCAAACCGGACCTTGTGACCTCCGATCTGATGATGCCCCGACTGGATGGGGCAGGATTTGTCCGCGAACAAATGGCTCGGCGTCCTGTTCCGATTTTGATCGTCAGCATGGCCGACGAGAACGCGGGACTCGCCTTGCAGGCCCTGGAGGCCGGCGCAGTTGACTTTGTCCAGAAACCGACAGCCCTGGCGACGAACGATCTTTTACGCATTCGTGAAGAACTCGTGGAGAAGGCCAAGGCAGCCGCCGCCGCGCCTCTCGAACGACTAAGGCCGCCCATTCCCGCCTCCCCGGCCTTTCCGCTGGCTTACACAAAACCCCCCTCGCGCGTCGCGCTCCTTGCCATCGGCATCTCAACGGGGGGTCCTCAGGCCTTGCGCGCGTTACTCCCTCGATTTCCCAGCGACTTCCCAGTGCCGATCGTGATGGTCTTGCACATGCCCATCGGGTTTACCGCCTTATATGCGGCAAAGCTTGATGAGCTTTGCCAGTTTGATGTGCGCGAGGCGGCTGAAGGGGACGTATTAAGGCCGGGGCTTTGCCTCCTGGCGGCGGCCGGCCAGCATCTGGTTTTGAGAAAACAGTATAATAGAACGGTACTGGCCCATTTAAGCCGAGATCCTGCCGAATCGTTGCATCGTCCTTCCGTGGATGTGTTGTTTCAATCCGCCGCAGAGGCCTACGGAGAACGTGTGCTGGGAGTCGTAATGACCGGCATGGGGAACGACGGACGCCAGGGCGCTGGGTGCATTAAAGCCCAGGGTGGTGTCGTGTTGACGGAGGCTGAGGAATCCTGCGTTATTTATGGCATGCCTCGTTCCGTCGTCGAGGCCGGCTTGAGCGACGCTGCTGTCCCCCTTAACGCGCTGGCCCAGGCAATAATCGATCGTTTATGAATGCTCATATTCTCGTGGTGGATGATTCAAGTTTTGCGCGGCGCACGCTTCGCCAAATCCTTGAACAGGCGGGCTGCTCTGTCGAAGAAGCCAAAGATGGAAATGAGGCGCTGGAGCGTTATTTCTTAAAAAAACCCGACGTGGTCCTGCTCGACATGGTCATGGAGGGAGCAAATGGATTGGAGGTGCTGGCCAAACTCCGGGAACTCGACGTTAAGGTCAAAGCCGTGCTCGCCACAGCCGATATCCAAAGCTCGACCCGCCAGGAGGCTCAGACGGCCGGCGCTATCGGATTCATTACTAAACCATTCAACCGAGACCAGGTCCTCAAAACCTTGAACACGGTGCTCGCCGGAGGTTTATCATGGAGTTAACAACCTCGCAGGAAGAAGCTCTTACTGAGTTGATCAACATCGGCTACGGACGCGCCGCCGCCGCCCTCTCAGAGCTTACCGGGCGGCGCATAGTGTTGGAAGTGCCGAAAGTGGCCGTCTTCTCAATCGCTCAGATCACAGCCGAGCTTGCCGAAGTGATGCGCGGGGACGTCGCCAGTGTCCACCAGGTCTTCTCCGGTCCTGTCTCGGGCAATGCCCTCTTGCTCCTGGATCATGACGCCGCCCTAATGTTGAATTCGCTCATCCTCGATGAAAAACCCACGGGAGACGCTCTGCATGCGGCCGGCCGCGAAGCGCTTAGCGAGGTCGGAAATATTGTCCTCAACGCCTGCCTTGGGGTCTTTGGCAACCTGCTCCAGGTCCAGGTAACTTTCTCCGTGCCTCGGCTGCAGCTTGAGTCAGTTGAAGGCGTTCTTCGTTCCATCTCCGTCAATGAACATGAACTGCAGTACGCTTTGATGGTTCACACCCGATTTCACCTCCGTGACAGCGATGTCAGTGGGTACCTGGTCATTATCCTCGGCATCACTTCCTTTTCTCGTCTGCTCGCCGAGGTGGAAAAGTGGGACAAGCGCCAGCTGACGCGTTAACCCCCATGCAGGCAGGCAACCATATCGAGAAGAGCCGGTTGGATGACGCTATCCTCGCCTGGACCCAGGAGCTCGCCCCCCACGGAGTTTTCACGACGGATTCCAACCTAAACCTCACCAGTTGGAACCAATGGCTTGAACGCCACTCCTCCTTGCCCGCTAGAGAGGTCATCGGCCGCCCCCTCACCGAAATCGTCCCCAGCTTGTCCGAACGCGGGCTCGAGCGGTATTTTCGCGACGCCCTGAAAGGTGAAGCCAAGATTCTTTCCACCGCTCTCCATAAGTACCTGCTCCCCATGCCGCCGGCGGTTCACGCGAGCGGTCTCGTTCACATGCAGCAAAGCGCGCGCATCGCCCCCTTAATGCTCGATGGCAAAGTTTGGGGCACAATCGCCCTTGTCGAGGATGTCACGGAGCGTGAATGGCAGAGCGCTGTGATTCGCGGCGAACATCAGCGGGACATCTTGCTCGCCGCTGCGCTCAGGCAGCTCCTCTCGAACCGAAACCAGGAACTGCCCGTGAACGATATTTTTTCGCAGATCTCTGGATATTTGCGCCTGGATGCCTGTCTGCATCACCGCTTCGAGGAGCGAGGCCAGTGCCTGCTTCTGCAAACAGCCATCGGGCTGGCGCCCCAGCAAATGGAGGACGTTGCGCTCTTTCAACTCGGTGAAGGACTCATCGGTGCTGCCGCCAAAAAACAGCATCTCATCGTCGTCGCGGACGTGCAAGCCTCTGAAGATCCCAAAGCGGTTGTTTTCAAAGGCCTGGGCATGGGAACATTTCTTGTCTTTCCTCTCGCCGTTGCCCAAAAATTGCTCGGCACGATCGCTTTTGGCACTCATCGCCAGGGGAATTTTTCCGCTCAGGAGGTCGCTTTCCTCCAGAGCATTTCGCAGTTCTTCGCGGTGGCATTTGAAAGAATCATCCACGAGCAGGGCCTGCGCGAAAGTGAACAGCGTTTTCGGGCGCTTGCCGAAACCATCCCTGACGTCATCTTCACATCGACTCCGGGCGGCAGGTGCGATTTCATCAACCAGCGCTTTGGCGGCTTGACCGGACTGCCCCCCGATAAAGCCTTGGGGTTCGGTTGGATGCAAGCGATTCATCCCGACGATCTTAAGGCTGTCCAGGAGAAATGGCGTAGGAGCATTGAAAGCGGTGAAGAGTTCAACAGCGAATACAGGCTCCGTCTTGAGAGCGGCGATTACCGCTGGATGGTCTCAAGGGCAAGGGCTGTTCCGGACGAATCGGGAAAGACCTCGAAATGGTTCGGCGCGGTGACCGACGTGCATCAACTGAAAGAAACGCAGTTCGAGTTGTCCGAGGCGCGAAACCAGTTGGAATGCCACGCTGCCGGCCTGGAAAAGACGGTCTCCGAACGCACGGCCCGGCTCCGGGAAACCATCAGCCACCTCGAGGGTTTTTCCTATACGGTCGCGCATGATCTGCGAGCCCCCATCCGGGCCATGGAAGGTTACACCGCGTTAATCCTGGAAGACTACGCCGCAGGATTGCCGGACGAGGTCACCACGATCCTTCAAAGAGTGCGGCGGGCCGCCCAGCGGCTGGACGCGCTCACCGCAGATGTTTTGAGTTACACAAAACTTTCGACGGAGCATGTCGAACTGAAGCCGGTTAATGTTGAAGCGCTTTTGCGCGATATCCTGGACATGAATCCCGCCCTCCAGGCTCCCCGGGCCAGCATCGCCATGGTGCGCCCATTGCATCACGTGCTCGGACATCCCACGCTCCTTTCCCAGTGTCTGTCCAACCTGCTCGATAATGCCGTTAAGTTTGTGCGGCCCGACCAGGAGCCACGAATCATCGTGCGCAGCGAAATTTCGATTCCCAGCGAGGGCCTCGAAAAGAATGAAACCCCTGGAGAGCACCCCCGAAAACCACGAGAGGTTGTGAGGATCTGGGTGGAAGACAATGGAATCGGCATCGACGAACTTACTCGCAAAAAAATCTTCGGCATCTTTGAGCGGGGAATAATCAGCGATCGCTACCCCGGCACTGGTATTGGCCTGGCCATTGTTGCCAAAACCGTTCAGCGCATGGGCGGCAAATACGGCGTGGAGTCTGAGCTCGACGCAGGCAGCATCATGTCCGGGCGCGAGGATCTTCGCCAGGGTTATGTGGGGATTGATACTAGGGGGGGCCGTATTGCGATTCTTATGCACGTTTTCCATTTGCTTCGAAGCCGCAGCATTTAAATTGCCGGTTTCTGGGCACCCGTTCCAGGAATTCGCTCCGCCGCCTTTCTTTTTCATGGTTGTTACTTTCTGTTGCGGAAAGAGTTTCTCTTTCCATTATTTCGTTGATCCGACTTTTCGAGAACAGGACCATGACCATGGCGGCAATGACGCCGCCAACGACGGCTCGGGCCAAGGGGATGTTCGCGCCACTGGCAATGGCCATTGGGGTAAGACCCAGAACGGCGGAGAGTCCGGTCATGAGGATGGGGCGACTTGCGAAGGCTCGGCGCTTGCATGGCAGGCGACAACTTGCCGCGAACGGGATCTCCGTATCACAAACCGCTCAACGGCTGGCCGGCTCAAACGCGCGGGCGTGATGGATCTCCTTGTTTCCAAGCGAACGAATCTGATCAAGCGAAACCCTCGCAAGGGCGACGGTCTTTCCATCAAAGGTAGTGAATTCCACCTGATAGCCACGCCCGTGCTCATACACATGCACGACCGCGCCAACGTCACCGGCCGCAAGTCCATATCCAGGGAGTTCCGTCGTCAGCGCTACGCAGTCCAATTCTTTGATCATGCAGGTAAAGGATAGGCCGTAATGAACCGCGGCGCAAGTTTGCCCATTTCCACCAACCACACGGTTCGAAGAATCGGCTTGCGGCCAGACGGCCTGTTTAATGGGCCCTCCACTACGTAGGCCATCCCGTCGGCATCGGAAACTGAATCGGTTACCGGGTTTTCTTGCGCATGTTTGCCGAGCGCGTCACCCAAAACCATCCAACCTTCGCGCCGGAATCTAAACCGCAAGAAGAACGCCGCCTTCCCCCCTCCGATCGGGTGGCCAAGGTTGAGCAGGTAATTTTCGGTCTTATTGCGAGGAACGACCGCTTCCTCAGCATGCGGCAGATTCATCCCGCTGTGCGGCTAATGTAAGAATTTCGTGCTTCACCACAGAGTTCTACCACCGCAGTGAGGAGGCGGCAACTCAGTTCGCGCTGCTCGTGGCCGCCTCCCGCGCTGACGTCGGGGAAGTCCGCTTGCCTTTGAATAGAACATAGAGGCACCGCGAACATGATACTGCACGGATCGAGGAAGGAGCGGAACTGAAAGACCATGACAGATAGACGAGAACCACGGCCAGCGCGAAGCCGTAAAAGGGTCAGGCCGGGTATCCTGAATCTGCAGAAGTCAAAATTCCTCGGACCCTGACGTCATAGGCGGCCCCAGCATATTCAATTCGCAGTTGTCGAGTCATCAAGGGCATCCTCTTCATTTTCCAAATCGGTGTCCACTGCTTTCCACTAACCCTAATCCTCGCCTAATTCTCTAATTTCTCAAAAAAAGCGCTTCTGGATGCATTTTTCGCTTGCCATAGTTCTATAGACTTAATATATGTAAACCCAATGGCTGCGCGCTTGCCCTTGCTGCACAAGACCCCCTTTGTCT
>JBBRPK010000086.1:0-23278 GCA_038228235.1 Verrucomicrobiota bacterium | reverse complement strand
CGGCAGAATCGTGTTCACCTTTTAGTGGGCAAAGCTCGACTGCAATGCAGTAGGATTTGGCTTTGTAAGTCATTGCCATCCTACCTGTTCCGCTGATTGAGCCGGACTCTTTTCAGCCTCAATTGCATAGTTACGGCTTAGGCGGTTTTGGCTGGCTGCAATGTTCCCGGCTGGAGCAAAGGAGTTGGCGTCCCTCGACTGCGTCGGCTCTTGCGGCACACACAAGTCCCCGCGCCGCGCCGCTTCTCTTCCGCAAGGGTGGCGCGCCAGGGTTGCGACGGCCAAGCTATCAAGGGAGGCACTTCACTTCATCCAATCGAGTTTTCCTTCACCTCCTGAGTTTCGTGCTGCTATGTGGGGTGGCGGTCCGGAGTCCCTGCCAGGCCCCCACCGACAAGTCGGGGGTCAAGGCCAGTGTAATTTCGTTGCCGAGCGGCGCGGGTTCCATCGAAGGGCTTGGCGAATCGTTCGAGCCGCAGGTCAATACAGGCGGTTCAACGTACGGAGTGGCTATTGCCGTGCCGCCCGGACGAGCGGGCCTCAGTCCGTCGGTTCGCCTCGATTACAATTCTTATTCTGGAAACGGGGTCGGCGGCATTGGCTGGTCGATGGAGTTTCAATCAATTAAGCGGCAGACCGACAAGGGTTTTCCCAATTACGACGACGGAGACACGTTCGTGTTTCAAGGCGAACAACTCGTTCCCCTTTCCAATCCTGAGTCGGATTGGCGTTGCGAAAACGAACGGGGCTTTCAGCGTTTGCGCCAAATCGACAGCGACGGCGATGGCTCTCTCGACGCCTGGGAAATCACCGAACGGAACGGGACCAAACACACTCTTGGCAAATACCGCGGACAGAATAACCGCTGGAGCGTTGTGGAACACCCAGACAAGGGCGCACTCCCCCCGTTTGCAAGAACCTACTGCTGGATGGTGGATACCACGACAGACCTCCACGGCAACCGGATTGATTATGAATACACCCTGGGCAGCGGTGTCCTGTATCCCTCACGGATCAGCTATAGCCATCTGGCAGGAACCGCGCACGAGGTGCTTTTCCAGTACGAAACGCGTCCGGATGCATTCGATGATTATCGGCCAACTTTTTCAGCCCGTCTGGATCGCCGGTTGACACGAATCGAAGTGCGCAGCCAAGGTCAGTTGGTCAGGGCCTATAATTTTGCCTATACGTACCAGCAAGGTGATTTGCCCCCCGACGTTGCTGCGCTGCAATCGACGTATCTGGACCTTGGGGTAACGCTGTTAAAGCGAGTGTTGCAAGTGGACCGGACGGGCAATGATGCGAACTTCCTTCCGCCGCTGATTTTCACCTATTCCGGCCTGGACTTGACGAAGACGGAGCAACGCTCATTTGCTTCGATCCCTGATTTGGATCTGGCGGAACCCAATGGCCGAGTGCAACTGGCGGACGTGGACGGAGACGGCCTTCCCGATCTGTTTTCTACTTCAGCCGAAGGCGCGGGCACGGCGCAGCGTGTCTGTCTGAACCGGGGCGAGACAAATTCCCTCGGCGCGCGCCTGCTCCAGTTTGCGCCTGCCATGCTGGTGCTCGGCTCCTCCCCTCTGGACCTGGCCCAGCCTAATACGGTTGTCCATGATCCAAAAGGCAAGGGGCTGGTGGACCTTTCGTGCCTCTTCAATGACGGCCCGAATAAACGCCTTGACACATTCGGCAACCGGGCCCGGCTGGATGTCGTCAATGAAAACCGCTTGGGATTTTCCCAGGAAAATCTTCAGTCCACGGTGCTGGAATCCCCACCGAGCTGGGTTAGCTATAGCCAGGCCGGAACGCGCCAGATGGACGCCAACTTTGACAAGCGAGGGGATTTCGTGAATCTCGAACCTGCCTTCGGCGCGATGAAGGTGAACACCTTCTTTATTGAACGCGGTGGAAAATGGGTTCCCACCAACTCGATGCTGCCGCCGAGCTATCCCTTGGCCAACACGTTTGCAGGCCTGGATGGCCAGCCGAATCCATGCGTCCACCTGGCCGACATGAACGGGGACCGAATGCTGGACTTGGTTTGTCTGGCGCCTCAAGCCAGCGGAGGCGGTCAAAGGATCACCGTCAGTTATTGGCCTTTGTGCGGCCTGGGCCGTTTTGGCGCTGAACGCGCCATGGCGCCGGCCCTCAGCGACACAATGGAAATTGGGGGCGCTGATTTGCGCGATGTGTTCGTGGAAGATTTCACCGGGGATGGCTTGGCCGACATCATGATATTGGACGGCAGCGGCCCGGAAACCATCATGACTTTGAGAGTGAATATCGCCGGCCAACGGTGGTCCCCTCCCTACGTCAAATCGGGCCTGCCGCGTTACGCCCCGCGCGACCCGTCAAATCCGACCATATTGCGCCTGGCGGATTTGAATGCGAACGGTTCGCTCGACCTGCTTTTTCGGAATACGGCCCCGCAGGACACTTGGGCTTACGTCGAGTTGCTTCCGCTGGGCAAGCCGAGCCTGCTGACGAGCATTGATAACTCGCTCGGAAAACGAACCACCATCGTTTATGGCTCTGCTGCCGAGGATGAGCAAATGGCCAGGGCCGCCGGGCATCCGTGGCGCACCTTCGCTCCCATTGCTTTGCAGGTGGTGAGGCAAATCCGAACCACCTGTGGCCAGGACTTAAACGGCGACGGCAAGGAGGATACAGCCGTGGCTGAATTCCGTTATCGGGACCCGTACTATGATGGCTTCGAACGCGAGTTCCGTGGGTTCGCTTTTGCCCAGCGTGTGGATTTTGGCGACGATTTCCTGTTCGATCCAGCGACCGGGCTAATGGGTGTGAGTTCCGGCTGGAATCCGGGCAAAACGCCCACGGGCCAGCTCAGCGGGCCATCGCTTGTGACCCGTTACCGTTTCCATACGGGCGCGGCCGATCAGGAAGACAACGATGATTACGGCGGAGACCCACCCGCCTTCAGGCTGATTGACGAGTTCACCGAGATCGGAGGCCATGAAGAAGAGCCGCTCAAGGGAATGCAACGGGCTGAGGAGAAAATCGACCCCGTCGTGCTGCACTCGGCGCTGGATGGCGATTTCGATGCCGGGTGTGAAGCCGCCGCCATCGCCACCACCCCGGAAGAACAAGCCGCGATGACTCCGGATGCTTACGTTTATACGCGTTCCCGTCAGGATTGGACGATTCGGCGGCTCTACCGCCCTGCGGAGCCACTGCCCTATTTTGCGGACCAGGATGCCGATGGCGTGCTGGAGGACTATCGGACCAATGCTATTCCTCCGATTCCCGCCGGTCGTTTCGCGGCCCAGGGCATAGTTGTTCTGCCTGGGAACGGCCGTTCAGTGTCCTTCGCGTATGTCAGCAATGCCGTCACCGAAGTGCATGAAGCCAACGGCCTGCTGTCCACCGACCTCAGTTATCCGCGCCAGCCCTCGCTGAGCACGCTGCGAAGCATGGGTTATGACGACTACGGCAACCAAACCGTTCTGCGCGACCTCGGCATTGATGGCACGGGGTTCGATGACGAACGCATCACCACCACCTCTTACGCGCAAGGAGGCAATGCGCTTCCCTTATGGGTCGTCAATAAGCCGGACACGATCAGCGTGACGGATGAAAACGGCGCATTTGTGGCGAAGAAAGTCCATTTTTATGATGCCGCGCCGTTTGTCGGCGTTCAGGGGCAAATCCTGGACCGGGCTCTCCTGAGCCGCACCGTCGAATACATCGACGCCAGCCACAGCATTCAAGCGTCCCGCTCGGAGTTCGACAGTTATGGAAACATCATCGAAATTCACGATCCGGTTGGAAATGTTCGCCGCATCGCCTGGGACTCGGTGTTTCAGACCTATCCGGTCACCGAAACGATAGTGGTGGGCGGCGGCTCGCCGGATCTGGTCATCAATGCCGGTTATGACTACGGCTTTGGCGTAGTTACCAGTTCTCAGGATTTTAACGGCAACCCCACAGCTTATGTTTACGACAGCTTCGCGCGGCTGGTGAGCATTGTCCGACCTGGCGACACGGCACAACTGCCGACACTGGCTTTCGAGTATCAGCCGGCGGACCCCATTCGCGGTCAGGCCTACGTTTATAACGCCGCCGGGAATCTGAGCCTCACGGCTGTTCCCGTGGGGTCGGCCAGCAGAGTCACCACAAGGCAGAGAGAGATTGCCGGCCAAGCTGGCCAATACATCACCGCAACCTATAACGACGGTTGTAGCAAACCGTTGGCGGCCATCGAGGAAGGGGAAGTCGCCGGGACATGGAACGTGAAGAAGGCGACGAGCTATAATTTGCGCTCGAAACCGATGTCCGAATGGCTGCCGTTCCAGATCAGCAGTCTGGAGATACCGCAGTTCCCGGCCCTGTGGCCTGCGGGCCGTCCGCCGGGCAGCGACGGGATCAATCCCGCCATCGTTTCGACGGACCGCTATTACGACCCCGTGGGCCGCGATATCCGCAACGTGTCGCCACCCGAAACCTGGGGAGGAGCGCGCCGGGAAACCGCGACGCAATTGCTGCCGTTCCAGAAACTGATTTTCGATGAGGAAGAGTTGCGGGTTGGATCGCCGCATTTCGGGGCGCACCACGTTCAGTACTCTGATGGGTTGGGCCGCCTGACCGCCGTCGAAGAAGTAGTCAAGATCACCGACTCGGGCGAGCCCGGCCCTCTTGCCACCTGGCGGACCGAATACAGTTACGATCTCAACGACCAACTCCTTCGCATCAAGGACAGCCAGGGCAACATCAAGACCATGGCTCTCGACGGGCTGAAGCGCATGACCAACATGAACGACCCGGACCGCGGGCAGATGAGCTTCCTTTACGATGATGCGTCGAACCTGCGCCAAACCCTGGACGCCAAAGGGCAGCGCATCGTTTACACTTATGATGGCGCGAACCGGATCAAGACCGAGGATTACCCGGAGGGAGGCCCTCGCGTGTTCGATGTCCAGTATTTCTACGACGTTCCGCAGGCCGGCTTGGATGTGGGGGACGGCACAACCGGCTCCGCCAGCAATACCAAAGGCCAGCTTGCTTACGTGCGGGATCTCTCCGGTGAGACGCACTTTTCTTACGACGCGCGAGCGCGGCCCGCCTGGGAGGTCAAGCGCATCCCGGATCGAGTTCATGGGCAGCTTGTCAGTTTTCGCACTCAGTTCGCTTATGACAGCGCGGATCGCCTCGAAACTCTGACCTATCCCGATGGCGATCAGGTCGGCCACGATTACAACGCGCGCAGCCTGCTGACCCGGATTTATGGCGCCTCCCTCGGGGACGTTATCGCCTCAATCGGCTACCGGCCCTCAGGCCAGCTTTCGACCATCCGCTACGGCAACCGGGTGGGCAGCGCTTACAGCTACGATCCGCGCCTGCGCATGACGCATCTGCAAACGACCAACAGCCAGAACGCCAGCCTGCTTGATTTTGCCTACCTGTTCGACGGCACGTCGAACATCGAGCGGATCGAGGATCAACGGAATCTGACCGGCCTGCCGGACGCCGCGAAGCGATTCAACACCCAAGTCTTCAGTTATGACAGCCTCTACCGTTTGATCCGCGCCGAGTATCCGATCCTGGGCGCGAGCGCGAGTAATTACGTGGCTTACGCCTACGATAGAATCGGCAACATGCTGGGCCAAAACTCCGACATCGTTCAGCAGGAAAACGGCCTGCCGGTGGCCAACCTGGGCACGATGGACTCCGGCGGGGGGGCAGGAAGATTCAACCGATATGGCAGGAACGCGAACGATCCGCCCGGTCCGCACGCACTAACGCAAATCCGCAACCCGCAATCCGCAATCCGCAATTACAATTACGACGCTAACGGGAACATGACCACGATTGACGGGCTGACCTGCGAATGGGATTTCAAAGACCGCCTGGTGGCGGTGGAGAACGACCAAATGCGGGCGACCTATACCTATGATTATTCGGATCGGCGCATCACCAAGACCGTGAATTGGAAGCGTCCAACGCCGGACAAAGGATCGCAGGTTTCGGCGAGTAATCCTGCTTGGGTTTCCACCAGCACCCATTACGTCAACCGCTACTTCGAGGTCCGAGAGCATGACGCTTCCATCAAATATGTCTGGAACGGGAAAACCCGAGTCGCGCGAGTGACAGCCGCGTTCGGGGCTGCCACCCGCATTCAGCGCCTCCGGCTGCTGCGCGGCTGGAATCATGTCTCTCTGTCGGTGGGCGGGCAGTTCCCGGTTCTGGATCCCGCCAACAATTCCGATATTGGAGCTTGCGCCTACGTTTCGCAAAACATTGCTGATAACGGGTTGGTCAACGTCACTTCTTCGACGGTCGTTCCCGTTGGCGTCACGGTATGGGTTTATGCACGGCGCGACCTGACGGTGATGCTGATGGGCGCGCCCGCGCCGCAAACGTTGCCAAGCCTAACGGGCACCAGCCAGTTCATTGGCAATTTTCTTGCCGAACCCGTTGACATGGCAGCAGCTTTCCCGTCTAACGCATGGATTGGGCGGTTTCATACGGTTGCCAACCGTTGGCAATACCGGTTTCCTGCCGGACTTGCGCTCGCGCTATTGGATGACGCATCGACCTTGCTTCTGCCAAACGATGTTATCTGGACGACCAGTGGAACTTCCGGACCGGTGGGAACAAGTCTCCTTCCGCTAAAGGTCCGTTACTATCATCAGGATCACCTTGGCTCGTCTTCGGTCATAGCAGACGCGGTCGGAAGAATAGTGGAGGAGGTTGTCAATTATGCCTATGGAACGCCGAGAAACCGGTATCAGGTAGCCGGGATCACTGATCCCTATTCGTTCACGCAGAAAGAGCGAGATGGCGAATCCGGGATCGACTACCTTGAGGCCCGCTTTTTTGATACTTCCTTTGGTAAGTTTCTGAGTTGCGACCCTTTTAACAAAGCCAACGCCGATCGGTTGATTCTAAATCCCCAGAGGTTTAATCAGTACGCGTATACTCAGGACAATCCAGTGAAATACATCGATCCCACCGGCCTCCAGGATCAACCAACTGAGGCAACGGCTCCCCAAGCTCCCAACACTGGCTCACCGCAAAGCTCTCAAGCCGCAGCCGACTCCAATCCTCCGCAAGCTCGTCTGCAGGTCTCTATAACAGGGGAGCAGACGGATGAAAATGGAAACCGGATGGTCACTGGGACCTACACCTTAACTCGACCCGATGGCACGACTGATTCAGGTTATGTTCTGGGACATGCCAACAACTTCGCCACTACCCAAAACGACCACGCAGAAGCCACTCAGAACAGTGGTCAAAACAGAGCGAGCGGAAGCACAGATCCCATGCCAGTGATTCGCTTGGGCTCGGAGCGCCAAAACCAACGAAATAGAGATATCCACGTTGGTAATTCTGCGGAGGATACTACCGGATGCTTGCTCGTCGGTCGAGACGCACCCCAAGCGGGCCAAATTGGGCATTCAAGGGCGGCGTTCAACGAGATTTACGATGCATTCCAACATGGCGGAGCGGTTTCCATCGTAGATCAACGACCCCCGCCCCCGCCACCAACACCAACGCCAAGTCCGCCCGCTCATCCACCCCAAACAATGGGCATCACCCCCTAAACATAACTCGTATGGACAAGAATTCGCATCTTCCGATTCTGGCTGTAATGGCCACGCAAATCTTCAGCAGCTTCAGTCTCCAGGCTCAAGTTCCCCCCACAATCCCCCCCGGCGTGCCGGAGCCGGGATTGGTGATTTGGGGGACGGTCGCGAACGCGACGAATACGTCTCAGCAAATCTCCATTACCAGCGCGAGTTGGTCG
The DNA here is from genome assembly GCA_038228235.1 of Verrucomicrobiota bacterium. GTDB lineage: Bacteria > Verrucomicrobiota > Verrucomicrobiia > Limisphaerales > JBBRPK01 > JBBRPK01. Next base: position 15,510 of record JBBRPK010000086.1, on the reverse strand, counting down.
GTGACAGATGGGACGAAGACCGCCGTCTATACCCCGACCTCGTCGCCACCCACCAGGATCGTAGTCGTCGGCGGACAGTCTTATTATATGCTTGAGGTGCCGTTCGATACGCGGCGATTTGGAAACATTGTGTTGGGTGATCCGGCCGTCCAGGGCATTGACTCGTTTGAGCTGAAAAGCACCTCACCGCCCACTTACACCCTCATGCCGACCATAAACGGCGTGCTGGCTAATGTACGATCGATTGATGGAGCGCCGGCACCCGGCAGCACGGCGCCGATCTCAGGGTTCAGCGCGACGACGCGTGGCAGGGTAATCCGGGTCGATCTCACAATAACTCTGCCTCCGGATAGCTACGATACCTGGGCAGCCGGTTTCTTTGGCAGTAGCAGCAATCCAGACGCAGCACGCAATGCGGATCCGGATCACGATGGCATGACCAATTACCAGGAGTTCCTGGCCGGCACCGACCCAAAATCGGCCGCCTCAGTGTTGCGCATCCTGACCTTTTCGATTGGCCAATCCCAGACAACCGTCGGGTGGCAAAGTGTCTCAAACAAAAACTACCTTCTGGAGGGTGCTTCTGATGTGCGCGGCCCCTGGATCGGCCTGAGCCAAATCGGCAGTGCCGGAACTGCGACGCAGACCAGCGTCAACCACAACCCCGCAGACCCCACACAATTTTACCGCGTTGTCGTCGTACAACAATAAGCCTCACCTAACCCGAAAAGATTATGCTCTCAAAAAAGCACATGGTTCTTAAGGCAATCATCAAAAATCCAGAAGGTTGCAAAGCCGCGTTCGGACGGCGTGCCAGCTTCTCACGAGCAATCCTTTCTGGGCTTCTGGCAGCTTCCGCTCTTCTTACAACGAGCACGATCGTCCGCGGCGACACGCAAACGCTCACGCTGGCTTCGCAATGGAACCTGATCAGTTTTCAGGTGATTCCCGATAATCCTGATCCCCAAACTCTCTTCGCAACTTTGCCGGGATTTCAATCGGCGTGGACCTACGACACCGCGACTGGATTTTGGCGGCGCTATATCAAACCTGCTGCGAGTGGCGCTCAGCAAACAAACGATTCGACGGCGAATGTATTGCTCGCGCTGGGACCCATTGAAGTCGGCAGAGCTTATTGGATTTTCGTCAACCCTGCCGTGCCCTCGTGGCAGGTATCGGGCACAGCGCCAAGGGGACCATTGTTCCGGAGCGTGAATCTGAACGCGGGCTGGAACATGATTGGCATCCCCGTGGGAGCGGCCTCGGTAACGAATACGGAGCCGGTAAGTCTCCTGGCGGTCTTGAGTGCGGCTGGTCTGGATTATGATGCAATGCTGGCATGGGAGAACCAGAGTTTCCGGAAAATGTTTCGCCCGCCGGATACGAACAGCCCGTTGGCTGGCCTTCCGCCCGATCTTCCGTTCCCATCCTTTGATCTTCAGAAAGACCTCGGGCGTGGCTATTGGCTTCACGTTCTGGACCCGGCGGTCCTCCGCCCTCGGCTTCTCGCCACGGTCCGACCAGACATCGATGCCGAGCCGACGAACAATTTCCCCTCCAAGGAGGACATCAATGTCTCTGGGGCGAGCGCTGGGGCCAGACCAAAATCCGTGCAAGTGCAGGATACCATCCGGTTTTTTGCGGGAGAAGACGTGCAGACGCTCAGTTTGTCGAATGTCGGCGACGGCACGAATGGCGGCGGGGGGATCATGCTTTGGGAAGCGGTCTGGATTCCGTCCACGGACCTCGGCACACCCGAGCCGTGGATTCGGCTGTTCGCGTCGCCCGCCCAGCGGGAAAGCCGCGATCAAAATGGCCAGCTCCTGGCCGCCTATACCAATCTGACGGGAGTAACAACGCTCGAAAACGACATTGTCTATCTGCGCCTGGATCGGAAAAATCTCGGACGCGGACACCATGATGGCACCCTCCTCCTGCGGACCAGCGTTGGAGACAAAGCGTACCACGTTGTCGCAGAGGTGCCTGGATTGGAAGGCGACTTTAAAGGGTACGCGGTTATCCAGTCCGTCAACGGGAAGCGCAATCCTGTTCCAGACATCGACCTCTCGGTGAGCCTTTATGAAGACCATAAGGTCGCAGGCCTCCTGCGGGGACTGATCGATAGCTCGCAGGCGCTCCTCTGGCCGGTGGATGTGCCTTTAATTGGCTACCGGGTCGCGGATGCCGGGAACCAATTCCTCGTGGGTGGGTCGTTTGCGCTGCCTCCCGGTGACCAAAACGGAGAACCCTTTGACAAATGGAACGAAAATGACCCGACAGCCGGGGCCGACGTCGATTGGCTGAACGATGGAGTGCTGGACGTGCGCAACCCATTTCCCTTCCCAATCCAGCGGACGGTTTCGCTTCAAGGATCGCTGATCAAAGGCAACCCCACCGACGGCTATGTGCTGGAGGGCAGCTACACCGAGATCGTCTATGGAATGTCGCGCCAGCCGCTCACGCTCCTGGGCAGTTTTCACCTCGAACGCCAGGCCGCCCGGCCGCTTTCCACACGCCGCTCGGTGACCTCAGACACTGGGGTCGAGCCGGTCATCTCAAAGAAGAATTCGATCCCGTTGACGATCAACGCCGGAGCCACAGCTTCATCGAGCCTCAGCATCGTGACGGAGATGGAGTTGCGCTCCTTGCAGGTTTCCCTCGCGTTTAACTCCCCGCTGGCGCATTCGTCGCTGCTGATTAAGCTCCAAGCTCCCAACGCAAGCCTGGTTGAACTGGTGCTTTACGATGGCCGAAGCGCCCCCACAGCCGTGAATCCCAAGCTCCTGGAAAGTGTTACGTTTCCGTTGGACCGGCCTGTTCAAGGCGACCTGGACCAATTCCTCCGCGCCGTTCCCCGTACCAAAACGGATTCTTCCCTGGCTCAATTTTGGAAACTGACTATTTCCAACGCGGGTGCGCAGGCGGTCACGCTCGCAAATTGGACCCTGCGCCTGGAAGGCCAGCCGGTAGCCGATGTGGTGGGCGTGGTGAAGAATGGGGCGACGCCGATCTCGGGCGTCACCGTTTCTTTGAACGGCGTTCCTTTCAGTCTATATTCAGGTCAATCCGGGTCGGATGGCCGTTTTATCCTCTCGCGAGTGCCGTTGCTGCCCCTGAACTTTTCCGCCACGTTGCCTGGCTATCTGCCTGCCGATCCGTCAAATCCCGGTCTCTCCACCATGTTCACGCGGCCCTTCGTCGGCCAGCAGGGGCTGACATTTTCTCCGCTTGAGCACCAACTGATTAGCCGATTCAATGCGCTGGCGGGCGCTCCGGTTGCGCTCGCGGGCGTGCCTGGATTTTCATCGGGCACTACCAATTCACCCTTTGAACTGCAGCTCACACCGCAGCCCGCAGGCCCGCCGAGCATCGTGGCGGGGCCGCTGATGGGCTCTGCCGGCATGAGCGTGGATTTTTACGCGCTGAATCCTGCCGGAAGCGTGACCTGGGATTTTGACGACGGAACCACGAGCAGTCAGCCGGTGACCAACCATGTCTTCCAAACGGCCGGCTATTATATTGTGAGGCTATTCTCCCCTTCGGGCGGCGGTTCCCCGCAGGACACCGTGGGTGTGTTGGTGATGCCCGCGCCTGGCAATGCGCCCGCGAGGCCAGCCGATTTGGGCGGGGAACCGACCGGGTTGAGTCCATCCGTGGCCAACACGAGTTATGGCGCATACATCTTTCAGCCGTTCTTCACCATGGCGGGGGCAGTGCCAGCCCATTTTGTGGGAATAGACCCGCAAACTGGCGCCGACCGCTACCTCAGTGACATCACGCCCCAAACAACCTTTGCCGCCGGGGAGACCAATGAGCTAGGCGCGGCTTATGTTTCTATGATGCCGCTGCAACATGCTTATGCAGCGACCATGGACATCGATTTAGCCCCCCATATCACTCCGGCGAACACCAGCAAGCTATTCGATTCCGACGGTTTTATTCCGCTCAGTTCGCCAAGTTTTGATTCGTCGATCAATGTGAACAATCAAGGCTTCAAAAACGAGGACTTCCACTATTCGCACCTGGCGTCGCTTTGGCAGAACACGCGCGCGGCTGATGGTTCCCTGGAATATAATCAGGATGCCGTGAATGGCCTAATCGTTTGGGGTGACACGCTGATTTCTCCGAACATAAACTTTTCGGTGCAAACATTCCAAGCCAGGGACGCGGCGGGTTTCAACTTGGCGCAAGATAGCGACACCTTCCATCCTCACACCGGCACCGACACTTTCCCCGACCTGGCCCCCTATCAAGTCGTGACACATTACCGGATGGCTTGCTCGATGGGTGGGACGATTGTGACCGTGCCGACTCCACCGTCGGCCATCAAACCGGCCAAACCAAGGCGGGGCGAACCGGATAATCCGCTCGACCCGGAATTGGTGGCCGGCCCAGCGCCGGTTTCGCGAAACCTCTATTTCCAACTGCACACCGGCGTTTTGGACATTCAATGAAACCGCCTATGAAGAATCTACTTACCAAAATCGGAGCGCGGACTTTAGTCCGCTTCATCGATCGAATCGAGATAACTACCCGGCATTCGTTGAGGCCAGGAAAAGCGGAAAGCCGAAGCGGACTAAAGTCCGCGCTCCTCCGAGTCAAGCGCTGCCGAGCAGCGACGTGTGGTTGTTTGGCTGTATTGGCCTTTGGAATCACCGTCTCTCAGCCTGCCCTCGCCGACGACTTGGACGCCGCCTTTGCCAGCCTGACCAACGGGCGCGCCTACCTCGTAGGTTTTGGCCCTCCGCTCAATACCAAAACCCGAAACGGTCTGGTGAACGATTTCGTGGGTGCCAACGATCACCGGGCCAACTTGCTCGATGCAGTCAAGCGCGCTATTACGATCCGCAATGCCGAGCCACCGGAGCCGGATAGCTTTCCGTCCGGCCAAGCACCCCGTTCGATCCAGGCCAAAGTCATTGCGTGGGAAGCCTTGGAAAGCCTTTTGACCGGTTATCAATACGCGGGCAACCGTGACCTGCTTAATGCCACCCGGGTTGCGTATCCCGGCTCCGCACTCGCAAACGACACTCGCGCAATGCCCGCTGAGGAACCGGTACCGTTCGCCGGCACTTCGCAAAAGCAAATCACCTACGCCAGGCTCTACTTCCTGCAAGGAATCAAGGATGTTCTGGACTACATCGCTGACGACACGACGGGACAATTGCGGGCCGGCAGTTCGGTTTACCCAACGGTGCCGCATTACGTGGTTTTTGATGACGAGCAAAGCCAGATATTGCCGTTCCCGCGATTCGATGACCCGAACTTCGGCGGACCGGCGGTTCAGGACCGGGAACCCAGCCAGTCCGTTGCTTATCTTTACGGCAGCTCCATGGAGCGATACGGGCTTTCCGCAGTGGCCTATGCGGACCAACTCTGGCGCTCCGCCTTTGCGGGGCCCGGCGCTGGAGCCAAGCGAACCGATACGGAGAAGAATCAAATGTTGACCAGGGCTGCGGACATCCTCAAAGGCAACATCCATGCTCAGTTTCTCGCGTCACTCCCGATGGCCGCTCAGTTGAACGATGGCGCGGACGGGAATCTCAATGAATTCAAGGAGTCCCAAATCGATCAGGCCCGGGTGAGTGTGACGGATGCGCTCCGGCTCCGCGAGCAGATCCTCGCCGGTGAAAAGCCGACGCAGACCGCCCTCATCAGCGCGTGGGATCTGAACACGATCGAAGACCAGATCAGCGCTTGCAAAGCCGCTTACCAAGCTGCTTCCGTCAAATGGGGTGGCGACACGGCCCCACCGCCCGCTGATGGTTCGGTGGCTTTCGAGTTAGCACGGACCGAGCAGGCGCAGACCTTAAATGCGACGCGGGAAATCGATCTCCGCAACTCGTTGGAAACCCAACTGCTTGATATTACCGGGATTGACCCCAGCATTTACGGCGGAATTACGTCGGAGTCCGACCGTAAGGCCTATTTGCAGGCGATTCGGGATAAATATGATGGATTGATTAATGCCCAAGATCCTAATGCGCCAGGGCTGCAGGATGGGAGCCAGATGTCGATTCAAGCTTTGAAGCTGATTCAGGCGATGAGGGAGGGCCTAGCAAAGAAGGCCTACGTTGACTCGTTTGGGGAGAAGATGCGCGTGGAACTTAGCAAGAACTTGGATGAGAACGCCACGATCTTAATCAATGGTATCGTTTTATCGGTCATTGATACGGTAATTGCCGCCGCTGATTCGACTGAATTTACTGTCTGTGCGTGCGGCTTGGCCAGTGGAATTGGTTACATAGAAAAACCGGGGGTTTCCGCAACTTTAGGTCAGGTAGCCCTCAGGACGCTCAAGATCGCTGGCGAAAGGATCATCATAAACAGTATCAACAGTGATGCTTTGATTAGGAATCTCATGATAGACCAAGAGAACGCGATGGAGGAGCTTCCCGTAACTGCGCTCAACTCCGCGATTGCTGGCGCCGAACTTCGCCGCCTTCTAGCCCAAGCAACCCGCCTCGTCCAGAACCACAGCTTCTACCAGGATATCACGGATACACTCTGGTACCGTGATCCGTCTCTGGCCTTCAAATTGGAGAAAGCCGAGGAAGAATACAAGGGGTTGATGCAGGAATACCGCATCGAGCTTTACAAATTGGCCCGAATGCTAGAAGCAGCCTGGACTGAACATTTCCAGAATCCGGTTGTGCAACAAAACGGGAGCACCATCCAGCCATTGAACAACGGTTCGTTCGATGATTTCACCGAGGCTGAGAGCGTCTTCAGTGTGGTAAACCACCTTCGCGGTCTCGCCTTTTACAATGCGGTGAAGACATGGGACAACACACTTCGGACCTCTCCCTATCGGGGAGCGTATGCGGCGACCTTATGGGACGCCAACTCGTTCACCGGCCAGCCCATCAGCTTGCGGCGCGACATTTTCAAGCTGATTGATTACCGCTACGACTTCAACGCTAATCTCTACAATGTCGACCCACTGTTGACGCGCCAAAGCATTCAGCAATTTCGGGCCGTTTTGCTTAATTTGGCTAACCGCGATCCTATCAACGCCGGCGGGTTGGCGCGGCTGCGAATCGATTTCCCGCTAACATATAACCAGGCGCGGGTGATTCTCGGCCAGCAAAAACCCGTTCCGATCGTCCAGCAGAACAGGCCGAGTGGCACGTTTGACCAGTTCTGGAATCACCGGACCAAGGAAATCGGCGTCAAGATCGTGGGTAAAAACGTTTTCGCCACCGGGAATACCGTCCCAGTTTCCTTCGAACTGTTTGGCAACGTGGATCGGATTGGATTCTTTCCGGACAGCCTCTATACCTTTTCGCGGACGATTTCCTCATTCCAAGTGCCGCTTTACCAACGCGATCCTGACAAGCGCCTGGTTGGCGAGCCCTTCTTCGGCACCGCCATCGGCTTAAATGCCGCCATCGGATCAACTCAAGTACCTATGACGCCTGTCAGCGGTTGGCCGGTCTTTTGCGACAACCTGGTCTTGCGAATCGCCAGCCAGGGTACGATGCGCATTGAGAACATGGAAGATATCGAGTTCACCATCCGAATGGAAGTCGGCTCACCACCGCCCATTCCCGATAATGTTTGGTGAGCCAACGATGGGATTTTGAACCAACAAATATTTAAGACACAAAAATGATAACGCCTGCTTCAACTATGTCAATAAATTTGAAAGTTATGAGAAAGCTCTCAAAGTTCCGAACGGCTGCCGCAATCCTCCTAGGCAGTTTGGCTTTTGCCTGCCTCGGCCAGCAATCTCCCAAACTCATCCCCTTCCAAGGCCGACTGACTGACCAAAACGGTGTCGCCGTCAGCGACGGCGTGCGCCTGGTGCAGTTCAAAATTTACGATTCGCCGGTGGGAGGCCAGGCCGTGTGGAACGGCGAGGTGCAAAAGCTCACCGTGAACGGCGGTCTGGTCAGCACGGTGTTGGGCAGCAAGGCCAGCCTTGGGAGCGTGGATTTCAACAAGTCTCTGTATTTGGAACTGACGATTGATGCCAACAACGACAACCAGATCACCGCTGCCGATCCGCCGATGCTGCCACGCCAGGCGATCCTGCCGGCCGTATTCTCCAAGGAAAGTGCGAACAGCCGGCTCCTCAGCGGCAACGATTGGGGTGCGCTGTTCGGCACGAATGATCCGGTCAACGGGAAGCTGGACGGCTCGCGGATCGCCTCCAACAGCATCACTGGCAGCCAGATTGCGGTAGGGGCTATCGGCGCGCATCAGATTGCGCAGGGAGGAATCCAGAGTTCAAATCTGGCCGATAGCTCGGTAACGTCCTGGAAGGTTGCCAGCAATAGCATAAGCCCTGATCACTTGACCCTGCGAACAGTTGGAACCAATGTGCCTGCAGGAGGCATAGCAATCAGCGCCTCTTGCGGCAATTTTTCGAGCCCAACCCCTTCCGTCCCAACCGCCATTCCCAGTTTCGATCTAACGCTCATCACGCGGGGTAATCCGGTGGAGATCGGTTTCGTGCCGGATGGGGATGTGAATAATATTTCGTATTTTCTTACGCTGCGCAACGAGTCTCCCTACTTGAAATTGATTTTGCTTAGGGATGGGAATGTCATCGCTCAACAGGACGCGTACAGTGGCGGGTCAGGAGTGTCTAGCATGGATGTGCCGCCGGGCGGTTTCAGGTTCCTGGACTTGAATCCCTCAGCGGGATCCCACAGGTACCAGGTCCAAATGGTTGAAGAGAGTGCTTCGAACGGGATCGCGGCCCGATTTATGCGGATGATGGCTCGGGAATTGTGACTAAGCTCCAACCACACTGTATGAATTCTACTCGACCGCCTTTTAAAGCGAGAGTGGCTGCGGCCATCTCCCTGCTTCCCCTTCTTTTCACGAATCTAATCTCCCAGGAGGCCCCGCGGCTCATCCCCTTCCAAGGCCGCCTGACGGACCAAGCCCGCGTCGCCGTAAGCGATGGCGTCCGCTTGGTGCAAATCAAAATCTACGATGCGCCGGTGGGCGGGCAAGCGGTGTGGAATGGGGAGGTGCAGAAGCTCACCGTGAACGGCGGGCTGGTGAGCACGGTCTTGGGCAGCAAGGCCAGCCTTGGGAGCGTGGATTTCAACAAATCCCTCTACCTGGAACTGACGATCGACGACAACAACGACAACCAGATCACCGCTGCCGACCCGCCGATGCTTCCAAGGAAAGCAATTTTACCGGTCGTGTTCTCGAAGGAAAGCGCTAACAGCCGATCCCTCGCGAACTATGACTGGAGTGCTTTGTTGGATCGTACAAATCCGGCGGGCCGAGACGTCCGTCCTAGACTTGTGACATTTGGGTCTTGACTGAGGAGAGATGGGATTTTGAACCACTAAAGACACGAAACTTATGAAAAACACCTCTAATGTTGGGACGGCTGCCGCAATCCTCCTGGGCAGTTTGGCTTTTGCCTGTCTCGGCCAGCAAGCGCCCAAACTCCTCCCTTTCCAAGGCCGCCTGAGCGACCAAAACGGTACCGCCGTAAGCGACGGCGTACGAGTAGTGCAGTTCAAGATTTACGACGCGCCGGTGGGTGGGCAAGCCGTGTGGAACGGGGAGGTGCAAAAGCTCACGGTGAACGGCGGGCTGGTCAGCACCGTCCTGGGCAGCAAAGCCAGCCTTTCCAGCGTGGACTTCAACAAATCTCTGTATTTGGAACTGACGATTGATGCCAATAACGACAATCAAATCACGTCCGCCGACCCACCGATGCTGCCCCGACAGGCGATTGTGCCGGCGGTATTCTCCAAGGAGAGTGCTGACAGCCGTTTGCTAGCCAATTATGATTGGAGCGCGCTGTTTGGGACGAATAATCCGGCAAACGGAACGCTACTGGATTCTAAAATTCGGGACGGCAGCATTAGCGCCGCGAAAATTCAACCGGGTACAATTTCATCGAATCAAATCGCGCCGCAGGCCATAAATGCCAGCCTCATCGCCAGTGGGACAATTACCTCGAACCAAATTGGACCATCCGCAATCACTACCGCGGCCCTTGCCTCTAACGCAGTTACCATGGGAGCGATTGCTCCTGGGGCGGTCGGTGCCGCGCAGCTCGCCTCGAACTCGATTAGTCTTGATAAGTTCAGTTCTCGAATGGTAGGAACCAATGTGCCTGTCGGAGGATTTGCGCAAAGTGGGAGTTCGGGGAATTTCGGCGGTATCGGTGACGTTCCCAACCTCGCTGTAACGATCACCACCGCTGGAAGGCCAGTCTTCGTAGGGCTGATTGCCGACGGGGACACCATTAATCATAGTTTCGTTGGACCGAATCCCAGTTCGTTCGGTGCAGTATCCGCTGATTTTGCTTTTACGAGAGATTCCGCCGTGATCGGCCTCACATTCATGTTGGTGGCGCCCGACTATTATTTTTTAATTCCACCGGGTGCTTTTTACCATTTGGATACGCCTCCTCCCGGAATGCATACCTACACATTCCGCGTCGTGGACGGAGGCTCTCCTCAAGTGCAGTACGTCAGGCTTATTGCGTACGAATTGTGAATCGCAACCTTATGAAACTCTATTGCTGTATTTTGTTCCTTTTGATGGCGAGGCTCGCAGCGTTTGGGGCTGATGCGCCAAAACTCCTTCCCTTCCAAGGCCGGCTAACGGACCAAAACGGCCTCGCCGTGGGCGATGGCGTGCGCTTGGTGCAGTTCAAGATTTACGATGCGCCAGTGGGAGGCCAGGCGGTGTGGAATGGGGAAGTGCAGAAGTTGACGGTGAACGGAGGGCTGGTGAGCACGGTCTTGGGGAGCAAGGCAAGCCTGTCCAGTGTGGATTTCAACCGATCCCTCTATCTCGAAGTGACGATTGACGCCAATAGCGATAATCAGATCACCGCCGCCGACCCGCCCATGTTGCCCCGCCAAGCGATTCTGCCCGCGGTGTTCGCCAAGGAGAGCGCAAACAGCCGGTTGCTGGCCGGGTATGATTGGTCGGCCCTCTTCGCGCAGGGCGTTACCAATCCTTCGACCGCCCGGATCGCGGGTAACAGGCTCATTGATGCCAGTGTGGGGGCCGCACAAATCGTTCCCAAAAGCGTGACGGCAGCTCAGATTGGAGACGCCACGGTCACCTCCACTCAAGTTGCTCCCGGCAGCATTACGCGCGACCGACTTGACCCCAGTTTAATCATTGATTCGATTATTCCGCCCGGGACCATTCAGGCGTTCGGCGGCGTCGACACTCCCCCAGGATGGCTGCTATGCGATGGCCGGGCGACGAATAGCGCTCAATTTCCACGATTGTATGCCGCCATCTCCACGAATTGGGGAGCAGGTATCCAAGGCAGCACGAACGATTTTAATTTGCCAGACCTTCGCGGAAGATTTGTTCGCGGTCGCGACGGAGGAGCTGGTAATGATCCTGACAGGGGTTCTCGCCAAGCAGGCCCGGCTGGCGGCAATGGAGGCGATGCCATCGGAAGCTTGCAAGCAGATGCTTTTGCCTCACACAGGCATCAGATGTCGAGCCAAAACAACACGGGAGACTTTGCTAACGTGGGTGGGGTCGGAGCCGGGGCGGTTGCTCAAGGCGCTTTTGTGGCGCCCGCGGGTGGATCCGAAACTCGCCCTAAAAATGCTTATGTTAACTATATCATCAAATATTAACGCTAGTCGAAGCCGATCAGGTTGGCGCGCTATCACTACAATTGTGCTGATCAGTTTCAATTTAGTCTGCCCCCGCAGAGGAATCCCCCAAGCTTCTACCCTTCCAAGGCCGGCTGACTGACCAAAGCGGTGTCGCCTCGAGTGACGGGGTGCGGGTCGTGCAGTTCAAGATTTACGATGCACCCGTGGGAGGCCAAGTCGTGTGGAATGGCGAGGTGCAAAAGCTCACGGTAAACGGTGGACTGGTCAGCACGGTCTTGGGCAGCAAGGCCAGCCTTGGGAGCGTGGATTTCAACAAGTCTCTGTATTTGGAGCTGACGATCGACGCCAACAACGACAACCAGATTACCTCCGCTGATCCACCGATGCTGCCGCGGCAGGCCATTTTGCCCGCCGTGTTCTCCAAGGAGAGCGCAAACAGCCGGTCGCTCGCGGGCTACGATTGGACGCCTCTTTTTGGCGTAAATGATCCAAGAGGGAGCACGATCGATGCTGGCAAGCTGGCGGATAGCTGTTACGCACTTTTTTGCCATCATAGTTTTGGCCGAAGTGGCGTCATAGGCGGTTGCGGGATTTGGCCGGACTGGCATCCGATTTTGTAGCCGAATAACCGTGCTGGGATCATAGCGTTATGACGGGAGAGGACTGTTCGCACTTTTGCGGATCTGACCGTGCTCCCATCATAACCGGCTGGTTTTTTGCGGCAGAGCCAGGTTTTGGCCGGACTGGCGTCGTACGGGTATGACGCCAGCGGCCATGTTGGGAACGAGGTTTTGCTTTCAGGTGCCGGTGATGTGGCGCATGGCGTCGTGGAAGGAGAGGCTCAGGACTTTGACGAAGAAGTCGATGGTATTGCCGGCCAGTTCGCGCTGGGGCCAGCGCCAGTAGCTCTCTTTGACAATCAAGCCAGGGAAAGCGGGCAACTCGAAGTTGCCCGCCTCTTTCTCGACGAAGGGGATCGAACGTTTCTGGAGCAGTGGCAGCAAAGGCGTCATGCGGGCGGAGCGGATTTGCTGGCGGGTCCAGCGCTGGGGCGAGTGGGTCATGGTTCCCTCGCTTTCTCCGGGAGCAGGACCGGGCCAGGGGTTGGGGCTGGGCTGTCACAGTCCTTTCTCCAGTGTGGTTGGATGAGCACGCGGTTGACTTGTTTGAGATCGACGAGGCGGGTCTGGTCGCGGACGGCTTCGATGAGGGAACTCAAGCAGAGGTTGCGGGTGCGGCGCAGGAGGCCTTCGCCCGTGCGGACAATGAGGGCCAGGGCTTCCTGGCTGAAGGCGTTGTGACCCAAGCCGGCGCGGTCCCACTGGGCACGCCGTGTTCAAAAAAAAGAAAGCGGCGCGGCTGAGCCGATCCGCGCCAAGGCCGACAGTTACGTGCTGGAGACCAACGCGCATTTTCCCACCGACGCGAACCTGCTGTGCGACGCGCAACGCAAGTGCGCGGACTTGCTCGTGCCGATGGCGGGGAGGGCGGGGCTGGAGGGCTGGCGCAAGAGCCGGGAGTGGAGGCGCAAACTCAAAGGGCAGATGATTGCTATCACGCGGCTGACCAGCGGGGGCGGCTCCAGGAAAGAAGAGCGCAAACGAGCGGCGGCGCTGGCCTATCCGCAGCGATCCGCGAAATTCGATTTTTCGGGAAGGGTAGGGCGCGTCGCTCCGCCGCGCGCCGCTTCTCGTAAAACCAAGGATGGCGCGCGCGGAGCGACGCAACACAAAGCGGCGCACTCATAATAGCTGCCCGCAAACTGCCGTTGGACCACGAGATCCTGGTAGATCCGCTGGATGGACAAACCTTGTTCCAGCCCCTCTTGGATCTGCTCCTGCCACGGATCACACAAACTGGCAGGACCAGGGAGGGTGGTCGAGCCGGTGTGCGGGTTAGTGGCTGGTTTTGACGGGCCAGCCTCCTCCGAGCCAGTATGCGGGTGGGTGGCTGGTTTTGGGTTCCCCGCCAGATATTTTCCCACCGTGCCGCGATCCAGTCCCAGTTCCCGCGCAATCCGTCGCCGGGACCACCCCTGCTCGTGCAGAGCGATCATGCTTCGTTGTTCGTTCACTTTGAGTCGATACATCGCCCCAAGTGTTCCAGAAACCGGAACACCCAAGCCAATGCTTCACCTCAAAAGTGGCTGGTTCTCACCCGCAACTCCCTGGCTGGTTTTGCCCGCAAGTTGACACCAAGGACGGCGCGCGCGGAGCGACGCGCCCTACCCCACGAAATCTGGCGTCTTGGCAACCTCGTAGTGCCCGCTGGCGATCTCCGGCACTGTGAAAATGGGGAGGGCGTTGCTCCTCTCTGCTCTAGCATTGCCGACAGTCACCGAGAGCAAACGTCACCAAACGACGGCTACCGACACCATAAAAAAAGTGATTTATGATGTTAGTAAAGGGCTCGGGCCGTGAAGCGTGAATTGGAGAGTGCTATTCCTGAACCAAAGGGGCCTTGATCAGGCCGCTCGAAAGTCGGATCGGCGATGTGGATCTCATCGAAAAAGCCAGCCGGCCAGGTCTGTGGCTTCAATGGCTCCAAAACCACAGCATCCCCTTGGCGCCGAATTTGCACGGTTGGGGTGGACAAATGGTACGCTTTCGGCAACCGGATGGTTTGTCGGTCGCCTTCGGTAATCACAATGGCGGTTTCCATGGGTTGAATATAACGTCATCACCCTCCCAACACCAAGGTTTAATTCGCCGCGGTAAGTCTCTGGCCCAACGCGACCGCGGTCATTACCCATCACCGGCTCGCACCCCCCCGGGAGAGAAATGCGCGCCGACCCAGCAGCCCTCGCCGTTCAACTGCAAATTTTCTCAACTATTTGAGTGGCTGAACTTTTTCGCGTATTTGGCGTATTTCGCGGGCGTCTCTCTTTTCCGCGGGAAGATCAGAGCCGACTCACGTCGGCTGCTACAGGTTAAGGGTTCAACGCGCGAAATTTCATTTCGGAAGATGGGCCACCTCGCCCCAACCCTCTCCGGGGGGGAGAAGGAGTCATTTTGCATGCCCCGCACCCCTGTTTGGAGTCCACGTGAAAAAAGAAAAATCCTCGAAGGCTCGGATAGCCTCGGATAGCCTCGGATCGCTTCGAGGTTTGAGAACGTTCCGGAAGTAGCGGCGCTCCGGCGGGATGAACTTTGTCACTGGCCCTGCAATATGCGAATTACGGCATCGTTTCCGAATTGACAATCGGGTCGCGGTTTGGTAGGCTTTTAGTAATGGACGCCAGTATCGATGCCCAAACAGAGCCGGTCGTGCGCTTGACCGAGAGCGCGGCCAGCCAAGTGAAGACCTTGCTCACGGACGACCCGGAGAAGGCTGGCAAGTCGTTGCGGCTCTATGTCGAGGATGGCGGTTGCTCCGGTTTGCAATACGGCCTGACTTTCGACGAAAAGCGAGACAATGATCTCTTGGTGGAATGCTTCGGCCTCTCCGTCTTTGTGGATCCATTCAGCGCCAATTACCTCCGCGGCTCCGTGGTTGATTTTAGTGATGCCCTGACAGGAGGCGGCTTTAAAGTTTCCAACCCCAACGCGCGGCAAAGCTGCGGTTGTGGCAAGTCATTCGAAGCCTGACCGGAATACTTTGGATTCCGTTCAGGTGAACAAACGCCGTTCCGTGCGATGCGGAACGGCTCTTTTTTTGGCCGATTATTGCTAAGAGCCTGTTTTAAAATTCCGTGGCGTCCTGTATTCGGGGAAAAGGCCGGATGGCGAGGCGCGACGAGGGGAGCATATCCGCCAGCGATCTGCGACCGAGGAGCAACGAAGACAGTCGGCCATTTCCCCGAAAACCCTCCGGGCGGCGGGTCTTTTGTCTGCGGCCTGCGTTGACTCGGCCGTCACAGCCCGCTGCGGGGATGCTCCGGCCTCGCCGCCTTGACCACAGCCAAAATCCCTCGCCGCAGGACCCCACGCAATTT
>JBBRPK010000085.1:0-23526 GCA_038228235.1 Verrucomicrobiota bacterium | reverse complement strand
TTGGGACCGGAATACCGGGGGCTGCGCAAGCTTGCCCCCGGCTAATCTCCGACATCCCTCCGGGATGGTTGCGCCCGGCTAATATTCGGGCACTCCTTCGGGATTGATTCACGGATTTTCCGATGAACCCGGAGAGTTCCCGGAAATTAGCCGGGGGCGAGTCCGCGCGGCCCCCGGAAATGCAGCCTCATCTTCCTCGCGCCCCGGCAGGGGCGCGGGAAAGTTTTCGTCCCTCCTTCCATCCATCGCCCGTGCCGGGGCGAAATGAAATTTGGGACCGGAATACCGGGGGCTGCGCGAACTTGCCCCCGGCTAATCTCCGGCATCCCTCCGGGATGGTTGCCCCCCGGCGAATATTACGGCGTGCTTTCGGAACTGATGCACGGATTTACCACAAGTATTTCTCATCGAATTTAAGGCCGCTCTTCACCAACATCTCGCGGTATTCCTCTTGAAAGCTCCTCTTACGATGATGCTCGATCTGATTAGCGATGTACTCCCTGACCACATCCAATAGCGATGCGCTGACGGTGAAGGCCCCATATCCTTCCTGCCACGAAAAAGTCGCCATCTTGATTTCTTGATGCACCCACTCGGACGAGGCGGTCTTGATGTCTCGCACCACGTCGGCTAACCGATGGGTGGCGCGCAAACTAATCAGACAATGAACATGATCGCTTACGCCACCGACCGTCTCGGCCACGGCGCCCACAGTCCGAATGGCGCCCCCGAGATAGGCGTGCAATCGTTCCCGCCACAAGTCGTGAATGAACGCGCGCCTTTCTTTTGTGCTGAACACGACGTGGTAATGGAGGCTGAGATGGGTGGATGGCATAAGATGTTTGATGAACCCGGAGGGTTTCCGGGGAGATTAGCCGGGGGCAAGTTCACGCCGCCCCGGGAAATGCAGCACCTAATCCATCCGCGCCCCGGCAGGGGCGCAGGAAAGTTTTCGTCCCTCCTTCCATCCATCGCGCCTGCCGGGGCGAAATGAAATTTGGGACCGGAATACCGGGGGCTGCGCAAGCTTGCCCCCGGCTAATCTCCGGCATCCCTCCGGGATGGTTGCGCCCGGCTACCCTTTGGGATTGGTTCATGGATTTCCGACTGAACCGGGAGGCTCCAGAAGTCCAAGCTCTGGCTTCGCCTCTTTAAGGCGTGGGTTGCTTGACGTATTTGTCCAGAGCCTTCATGGTCTCGTCCAAGCAATACTTAATGTAATAATCAGGCTTGTTGGGATCTTTTTCTTTATCGAGGACCTCGAGGGCGATCTCGGCTGCTTTGCTGGTTTTGAAAAAGCTGCAGGCGCGGACGGCCTCCAGGCGAACACGCGGACTTTCATCGTTTGCCTGGAGCTTGAGCAAGCCAAGAGGGTCCTGGATGCGATCGCGCCAATAACAAAGCACGCGCGTGGCAGCGGCACGGGCATGATAGTCGGAGGAACGGAGCAGATGCTTGAGCAGTTCTTCGTCCACGATGTTGTGCCACTGATGGACCCAGAGCGCCTCCATCATGTGGTGCTCATAGGCCTTGTCCTGCGGATCAAGCTGGGCGGTCCATTTCTTGAGCGCCGCCATCACTTTCGCGCTGTCGTGTTTGCCCAGCTCGATTTTGGCGCGAGTTCGCACATCGTCCTCAGGCTCTTTAAGGACGTCAAGCAGGGCGGCGACCGATTGCCCATCGATTTTTACTGGCTTGAGCAGCGGACGGCCTTCGTAAGTAATGCGATAGATGCGGCCGTGGGCTTTGTCACGGTTCGGGTCGCGCATATGATGTTGCATGTGGCCGATGAGAGGCTTATGCCAATCCAGGAAGTAAATCGAGCCGTCTGGAGCGACACTGACGGCGGAGGGACGGAAGTTCGGGTCGTCTGATTTCACGAGATTGTCAGCGATGGTTTCGCCCTTCAGCCCCGCGCCATCCTCCGTGACTTTCGCGCGGAAGATTCCCTGGAAACCGATGACATTGAGGTTCAGAAAATTTCCCTGGAACTCCTCCGGGAAGTGGCGGCTGGAAAGAATGCCGGTGCCAGGGCAAGGCCGCGAGGGCCGTTTCCAAAACTCCTTCATATGCGGATGCTTCCCAGTCGGGTCTTCGAGGTAGCCACTGAAGGCCGGCCCGAAGTAGCTGTCATTGCCAGTGGCGTCGGTGATGATGTCGTTGCCCCAATAGTCGAAGACGCGGCCGTGCGGGTTGGCAAAACCGTAGGGCACGTAGCGCTCGAACTTGTAAGTGCTCGGTTCAAAGCGATAGATGCAGGCGTCACTGTTACGCACCGGTCCCAGGGCCGTCTCCACCTGGGTGCGGTGAAAAACGCCGTCGCTCAAATAAGTGGCGCCGCCCGGGTCTAGAACCATCGAGTTGGCGGTGTGGTGCGAATCGGCAGAATCCATGCCCATGAGAACGCGCTCCTTCGAATCGGCTTTCCCATCCCCATTAATGTCCCGCACAAACCATAAATCCGGCGCCTGCATCACCAGGACGCCATCTTTGTAAAACTGGAATCCCGTTGGACAATTCAGCCCATCCAGAAAGGTTGAAACCTTGTCGGCCTTGCCATCGCCATTGGTGTCTTCGAAGACGAGCAATTTGTCAGCGACCTTATCCGTGGGCCGGCGCTCCGGATAACTGGGCCATGCCGCCACCCAAAGCCGGCCTTTGGTGTCAAAGGCCATCTGCACCGGGCTAACGAGTTCGGGGAACTGCTCCTCACTGGCGAACAGGTTAACCTTGCAGCCCTGGGCCAAGGTCATGTGCTTAATGGCTTCTTCACCGCTGAGAAAGACGTGCGATCCGTCCGGGTTGGGCCCGGGTTTACTCGAGGCGAGGGTGTCCACCGCCGGGAGATTGGAATCATCAACCTTCAGATCGCTTCCCTTGGCCACGGCCCAGAGACGCCGATCGCGGTTGGCTGTCTTCACATCGCGCTGCGACATTTCCTCCTGCATAACGTCGAAGTTGGAGATCTTCGGGCTGTCCTTGCCGGCTTTGGGAAAAGTCAATTTTGACCGGCCCCCATAAACGTTATAACCATCCACGGTTCGATAGCGCGCGTGCCACTCCGCATTTTTATCGTTCACCGCCGCGCGAAGCTTTTCCAGATGACCGGACGGAGCAGTTTCACCAAAGAGGTCTCGAAAAATCTCGGGTGCCAGCGCCTTGTCGCCCAATTCGGTCAGGTGGATGGTGTTAAAGGTAAGCGATTGTTTCCGCTTTGCCGCTTGCGCATAACCCTCCTGGGAGCGCGCGTAAAGATCGACAAACTGAATGCCATCTGCCTTCGCCACCTCAGCCATGGCGGCAGAGTATCGCCGCAGATTTTCATTGTTCGCGCTTGGATCTGGCATATTTGGATCATCGAGTTTTTCATTGGCGATAGGCGCGAAAAGCACGAGTCTCGGCGACCCCTTGCCGCTGTAGTTCTTGGCCGTCACATCTTTGACAAACTTGTCGAGGTCTTGCTTGAACTTATCAAGTCCCCCCGCACCCTTGAACGATTCGTTGAACCCGTAAAATGCCAGAATCACGTCCGCTTTGGTCCTGGTTAACCACTCATCGCGCGAGCCGAAGTTTTCCGAGCGATGCCAGGTGGCGACTTCATCGGCAGAGGCAGCGAGGTTGCGAAAGACGAGGTCGTGATTGGGAAACTTGGCATAGGTGAGCGTCTCCAACCAGCTATGGTGTTGCATTCGGTCAGCCAGAGCATTGCCGATCAAGCAGACATGATCGCCCTTGTTGAGAGTGAGGGTTGGGGCGCCAACAGCCAGGCTGACGAAGACGAGCAACGCGAAGAGAGCAACGATTTTTTTCATGAACATGGGCAATAGACTTTTGAGACCGCTTATTTCTTCACGTTTTGTTGGGGCGCGTCAAGCTCCGCTGAGCGTTTTACATTTGCTCGGGCGTTTGGATGCCCAGCACTTCCAGGCCCTGTTTCAATACCCGGGCCGTCAGGTCACAGAGAGCCAGGCGGCTGGCGCGCTGGTTGGCCTCGGCCTTTAGCACGGGACAATTCTCAAAGAACCTCGCGAAATGGCCTGCTAAATCGTAAAGATAGCTGCAAAGATAGTTGGGCCGATATTCTAGCGCCACCGCTTCCAATACCAACCCAAAATTGAGCAAATGACGGCCTAGAGCGATCTCCTCGGAAGTGGAAAGGAGGATAGCAGCAGCGGCGCTCCCATCCACGGCGCCCTTGCGGAAAATGCTCCTGATGCGCACGTAAGCATATTGGAGATAAGGCGCGGTGTTACCGTTCAGGGCCAGCATTCTGTCCCAGGTAAAGGTGTAATCGCTCTGGCGATTCTGCGAGAGGTCCGCATATTTGACAGCCCCAAGTCCGACGATGCGGGCGATGGCGCGGCGCTGGTCCTCGGGCAATTCGGAGCTTTTTTCGAAAACTACCTTAAAAGTGCGTTCCTCGGCCTCGTCGAGCAATCCCGAAAGCCTGACTGTCTCCCCTGAACGTGTCTTAAAGGGTTTGCCGTCTTCACCCAGGATTGAGCCGAACCAGACATGGGCGAGCTTCACTTTGGCTTCCGGATGCCAGCGCCTGAAGATGGCGAAGAGTTGCTGAAAATGAAGTTGCTGAGGGCTGCCAGTGAGGTAGAGAATTTCGTCGGGACGCCAGGTTTCGAGGCGGTAAGCCAAAGTGGCGAGATCGGTGGTGGTATAATTGAAACCGCCATCGCTCTTTTGAATCATGGCCGGATTGGGCTTCCATTCATCCTCTTCCTGTTTGAGAAAGGGGTCTTGTTTTGGGGGCAAGGACCCATCGGAAAAAACACAAATGGCGCCCTGGCTCTCCTGTGCGATGCCCTTCTGGAGCAATTCCTGCACAATCATTTTGAGTTTCGGATTGTAAAAGCTTTCGCCCAGCACGTAATCGAATTTGATCGCCAACCGACTGTACACGGCCTCGAACTGAGCTTCAGAGAGGGCGATCATCTCCCGCCAAATGCCCAGATTTTCGGCGTCGCCACTTTGAAGTTTGACCAGTTCCTGGCGGGCTTCTTCAAGCACGGCTGGATCAGACTCGCTGGCGGAGTTGACCGCCTTATAAAGCCGCTCCATCTCTCCGATGGGATCCTGCAGCAAGGCTGTGCGATCCAGATGCCCCTTCCATCCGACCAATAGCTTGCCGAATTGAGTCCCCCAGTCACCGATGTGATTGTCTGTAATGGTGCGATGTCCAAGCAGGCGCAGAATGCGCGCCAGAGAATCTCCCAAAATAGTCGAGCGAATGTGGCCAACATGCATCGGCTTGGCGATGTTGGGCGAACTGAAATCTACGACGACGGTACGGGGCTGAGTGGTTCGGGGAAAGAGGACGCGCTCGTCTCGCGCCGCCGCCTGGAGGGCGTCGGACAATGCGGAAATCTTAAGCCGGAAATTGAGAAATCCCGGTCCGGCAATTTCGACTTTGTCGCACCATTCATTGACATCGAGTTTGGCAAGCACATCCGCCGCGAGTTGGCGGGGATTCATTTTGCGTTCCTTGGCCAGAGCCATGAGCGAAGGGGTCTGGTAATCTCCGAACTTGGGATCCAGGCATGGGCGCACCTGAACGAGCCCCGGATCAGAATTTGGCAAGACGGCGAGGGTGGCCTGGCGCACACGTTCTTCTAAAACTTGATGCAACACGCCTCTAATCTGCCTGGGTTGGAGGCATTTTTGAAGCAAGTTTTTCGAGAAGGGAGCATACCAAGCGCGATCGAGCTCCGGGTTTCAATTTCCAAGCAGCCTCTCCAAGCCGCAGCACTCACCAACTGAGACGCTCTTCTTCTGGAGTGACGCCCAACTGCCATCTCACGGGCTGCGGCTCGCAGAGCCGCGGTCCGGGTATTGCAAGTTTGTCCATCGCCCTGCCCCATTTTGGATTGCCCAAAACCGCATCCCGTTCCACCCTTGGTCCGTGAGAAAACTTGTTTTGGGAAAGGGGCTGCGAGCGCTGTTGAACGGAACGCCCGTCCCCGGAGAACCTGAGGAATCCCTTCCCCGGCCCCTTGCGCAGCCCGGCCCCAATCCGGGATTGAACACCCTCTTGCAAGGAGAAAGAAAAGTTTCCCCGTCGCCCGAAAACGAGGCCTCCCCTGCCCCTACCCCACTCACTCGGTTCTGCCAAAAGTGGACGTTCGTGAAATGGGTTCTTTTTTCGGCGGATCTGTTGCTCATCAGCCTCGCCTCACTCGTGGTTTTCCAGAAATCCCGCCCTTTAAGCTTCTGGGAGTGGACGCTCTGCGTTTTGGGGCTTACGATCGGAGCGGTTCTCGCCTTTTTGGCCTTGCTGGGCAAAAGCAACCCTGAGCCAAATTCATCGGTTACCCCGAAATGAAGCGCTCCCGTTCGGGGTGCGCTTGGATGGCTTCCAAGGGTCCTCCCCCTTTACGAGGTGTATGCCTCTATTCCCACGCAAGTGCAAACTGGATTCCGATCACCAAAGACATTATCGATGCGGCTGATTGGGGGCCAGAACTTGTAATCGCGCAACCAGGGCGCGGGGTAGCCGGCCTGCTGACGAGAGTAACTGTGCTCCCATTTGTCGGCGGTGAGTACTTCGGCGGTATGCGGGGCATTTTTGAGCAGGTTGTCCTCCGGGTCCGAACGGCCAGATTCGATGGCTTCAATCTCCCCATGAATGGCGATCAAGGCCTCGCAGAATCGATCCAGTTCGGCTTTCGATTCACTTTCCGTCGGCTCGACCATCATGGCGCCAGGAACGGGCCAGGAGATCGTCGGCGCATGAAATCCATAATCCATCAATCGCTTGGCTACATCTTCCACCGTCACTTTTTTGAATTGGCGTAGATCGAGAATGCATTCGTGCGCCACCAGATTTCCGTGGCCCTGGTAGAGGATGGGGAAATGTTTTTCCAAGCGCCGGGCGATGTAATTGGCGTTGAGGATGGCGACCTTCGTGGCTTCGGTCAGACCCTCGCCCCCCATGAGGCGGATATACACCCAGGGAATAAGCAGGATGCTGGCACTGCCCCAGGGAGCAGCCGAAATCGGGCCGATGCCGTGCTTGCCGCCCGTGGCTATGATCGGATGCCGGGGCAAAAAGGGTGCGAGATGTGGCGCGACGCAGATTGGCCCCATCCCGGGTCCGCCCCCGCCGTGCGGAATGCAAAAGGTTTTGTGCAAGTTCAGATGGCAAACATCCGCGCCCATGTCACCCGGACGACAAAGTCCGACCTGAGCGTTCATATTGGCGCCGTCCATATACACCTGTCCCCCGTGGTCGTGGACAATCTGACAAATTTCTTTGATTGTTTCCTCGAACACGCCATGGGTGGAGGGATAGGTGACCATCAGCGCCGCCAGTTCATCCCGATGCCTCTCAGCTTTGTTTTTCAGATCCGACAGGCTAATGTCTCCATCCTCCTCGCAAGCCACGGGCACGACCTGCATCCCGGCGAGGGAAGCGCTGGCGGGATTTGTTCCGTGGGCCGAAGTGGGAATGAGACAGATTTTGCGATGGTGATGGCCGCGATTTTCGTGATATTGCTGAATCACAAGCAACCCTGCGTACTCGCCCTGAGAACCCGCATTGGGCTGCAAAGAAACGGCCGCGAACCCCGTTATTTCAGCCAGCCAGGTTTCAAGTTGCCGAAAGACGATTTGATAACCTTGTGTTTGAGCGATGGGGACGAACGGATGAATCCGGCTAAACTCTGGCCAGGTGACGGGAAACATCTCGGCCGTCGCGTTGAGCTTCATGGTGCACGAACCCAGTGGAATCATCGACGTGGTGAGCGACAGATCGCGCGATTCCAGGCGATGAATGTAGCGCAGCATTTCTGTCTCGGAATGGTAACGGTTGAATACGGGATGCGTCAGATACGGGGTGGTGCGAGCATAAAGCGCATCAATGGCGCTATGGCGATGCGGAATCTCCGCTTCCAGCTTGAATTTAAAATCCCCACCGGCGCCGAAGGTGTGGAGCAGGTTTTGCAAATCCTCTTCGGAGGTAGTTTCGTCCAGCGTTACGCCCACCGTCTTCGCGTCAATGATGCGCAGATTGAGGTGATGAGTTTCGGCGCGATGCGCCAGAGCACTGCTGTGCTCGCTTCCAAGGTCGATGCACAGGGTGTCAAAGAAATGGTCTGACTTCAAAGTGTAGCCGAGGCGTTCCACGCCGGTCGCCAGCAGTTTCGCCATCCGATGGATTCGCTCGGCGATCCTGCGCAAGCCTTCCGGTCCGTGATACACCGCATACATCGCGGCCATGATAGCCAGGAGCACCTGCGCGGTGCAGATGTTGCTGGTGGCCTTCTCCCGGCGAATATGTTGTTCGCGTGTTTGCAACGTCAGGCGCAAGCCTGCGCGACCCTGGGCATCCTTCGACACTCCCACCAGCCGGCCCGGCATGTGCCGTTTGAACGCGTCCCGGGTGGCGAAGAAAGCCGCGTGCGGCCCGCCGTAACCAAGCGGCACCCCAAACCGTTGCGCGCTGCCCACGACCACATCCGCCCCGAATTCTCCCGGCGGCGTCAACAGCGTGAGACTCAATAAATCAGCTGCCACTATGACGAGCGCATCCTGTTTATGAGCCTCCGCTACAAAAGCCCGATAGTCTTCAATGATGCCATCGGAGGCGGGATACTGGATCAGCACACCGAAAACTTTTTTGCTGAAATCGAAAGAGCCATGGTTGCCCAGCGTCACCTCAATGCCGAGGGCT
Source organism: Verrucomicrobiota bacterium (assembly GCA_038228235.1). Classification (GTDB taxonomy): domain Bacteria; phylum Verrucomicrobiota; class Verrucomicrobiia; order Limisphaerales; family JBBRPK01; genus JBBRPK01. Next base: position 14,843 of record JBBRPK010000085.1, on the reverse strand, counting down.
CTGGCGCGGGCCCGCACAACTTCGATAGTCTGCGGGTGACAACCTTCCGAGATAAAGATCGCTTTATTGTCCTCCCTGGCCTTGATGTGATGGCACATGCTCATCGCTTCGGCGGCGGCGGTGCCTTCATCGAGCAGAGAGGCATTGGCAATCTCCATGCCGGTCAAATCAGTAATCAACGTCTGGAAATTGAGCAGCGCTTCGAGCCGGCCTTGAGAAATCTCGGCCTGATACGGCGTATATTGGGTGTACCAGCCGGGGTTTTCCAAAATGTTGCGCTGGATGACCGGCGGCGTAATGCAATCATGGTACCCCATCCCAATGAACGAGCGGTAGAGCCGGTTTTGCGAAGCCGTTTTCTTCAACTCAGCCAAAAGGCCATGTTCGCTGCGTGACGGCGGCAGATTCAATGGGCGACGAAGCCTGATCTGATACGGAACCGCAGTATCAATTAAAGCGTCGAGAGTCTCGAAACCGCAAAGCTCCAGCATCTGCCTGGCATCCTGCTGATTCGGTCCGATATGACGGGACACAAAACGATCGGACCAGGCGAAGAAACCCGCCGTGGGCGAATCGGCCGTCGCCGTCCCCTCGGTAGTTTTTTCGTTGGGAGCAATCGTCAATATCTCAGACATACCATGAAACTAGGCAGCAGCGGCGGCAAATCAAGAGAGAACTGCATCGACGGCGACGAGTCGTCCGTCTAAAGTAGCACCTAATATCTCAAGAGGATTCAAGCCAGCAGAGCCTATTCTGAAATCGCGAGAGGTCCTGCGGCGAGGGATTTTGGCACGGAATCCTTATTCGGTGGGGACCTGGCGACGCAAGCCCCGGTGAAGAGCGCCCTCAAGCTGGATGCTCCGTTGAATCCCAATGAAAACAAAACGGAATTTAACCGCAAAGAACGCAGAGAACACAAAGAGAGACGACGGAAGGCAGGGCATGCAACCCTCCCCTAAGAATCCCAACCCTGAAAGGGTTGCATCCCTTCGCATTCCCACCCTAACAAATGGCTGCAACCCTTTCAGGGTTGTGGAACATATGCGGGGCCTACCCTGGGTAGCTCGTCCCTCGCAACCCAGGGCTACAAGATACAATCCCGTTGGGATTGAACACCGATCTTTGCGGTTCAATCCGAATCCGTGTTCACTCGTATCAGTCCGTGGTTCAAAATCCTGCATCCTGCATCTTGAATCCCAAATCGCCCTGAACTTGGTGAGGTGCCGATTCGCCGCTGATTGGAATCGCGTTTTCGATTATGGCGCGGGTGTCACCTACGAGTTATTGAATTCGATGAGCGGTATGTCCTAGATCCGGCGCGAAGATGGATACTCGACATCGGTTTTAATCATTATTGACAGGCATTTCATGCACTTTTAGTCTGGTGACCCTTACTTCACTTTTGGTGAGGTAAGGGTCAGCATGCGCAAATCGCGTAGAAGCCTTAGAATCGCCTGTAACCACAGTGCGTTGACGCCTTATGGCAGCGTTTAATGTCCCCACGAATTTCGTCGAGTGCTGCAAATCATCGAGGTTGCTACTCGCCCACAATGCCGTGTGCGACACGCCAGGCAGGCAAAAGTATGCATGCTACCGCAAGAGCGCGAGGTCGCTTGTTGGCTGATTTCCATGATTGCTGCATTAAAGTTGGATCCGAACCTTCAATTCAGGGGCTTTTCCAGAAAAGCAAAAGAATTCACGCCGGATCCAAGTATGTGTGGGATTGATGCAACCCTTGCAGGGGATTCTCCGTCCCCTCAGGCCGGTTTGGCTGCAACAATCGCCTCTTTGGCGTACTCAAGGACGAGGAGGGCCTGCTACTTCGGCAGGCAATTATCAAATTGGCGGAGGATTGGGATGAGAATTGCTATGCAAGCCAACAAGAAACCTGAGAGTGGGAATCTCTGCAAAAATCTCATGTTGGATTTGCGGGATTTGGCCTCTGGTTTCGTATGCACCTCTAGAACGCGGAAGAGAATATGAAAACAATTCCTGGCACATCAAAAACACCCTTATTTTCGCTCATCATTTGTTTAATCTGGCTGGCCATCGGCGCTCCGACCGTCGGATGGGCGCAGTTCCGGTCGGCTTTCGTTTATGACAATGCCGTCGGACCGGATGGGACGGCGCGGGCTCATGTTGGCGATATGATCACCAGCTACATCGGGGTTATTTGCTTCGATGACTTTGGTGGCACGTTTACGATTAGCTATGCCAATGACACAGTGCATTATGGCGCGGGCGATGTTGTGAGTTCGAATCTGCTGGCGCAGCCGCTGATCGTGGAGCCGTACGTGGAGTTTCCGGATGATGTGCCATACATTACGAATTGCTATCGGGCGCTTCCGGGTCATGGGGATTACCTCACCGACCATGCAGATGTGCGGGGAACGGTTAACTTCGATGGGCCCGGAGGCTCTAACTTTCCCGAAGGTTTCGAGTCGATTGTCGGCGCGGAGATCAGAATCCTGCAGCCAGCCATTCAGTTGCAGATGGCCTGCAAAGGAGGCGGCCGCGACGGTGATCCCATCACTTACAGCGGAACTGTGAGGAACCGCGGCAATACCCTTCTGACGAATGTGGTGGTTTCAAGCTCCCTCAACCCGACTTTTGTTGCCCTGCTGGACTCGACCAATCTTAAGCCAGGCGAGATGATGACCTTCTCTGGCAGCTATGTGTCTGTCGGTGGAGGGGCCGCTATTCTCACGGCGTCGGGGACCGATGAATTGGGTCTCACCGTCTCGAACTCCATCGTCGCGGCGCCAGTGTTTTTGGGCATTACACGCATCGAAGGTGGCATGACGTTGAATTGGAACACGAGCCCCGCGTGGGTTTACCAGGTCCAATACAAGACGAATTACATGCACGGGAATTGGATCAACCTGGGAGGGAGCATTCTTGCCAGTGGCAACGTCGTGACCCTTTCGGAGGCGACGGTAACAGGGGCACAGCGGTTTTATCGGGTCTTGCTGTTGCCGAATGATCCGAAACTTTAACAGCCGACCCTGCCGGGCGCCCGCCGTCGTGCAACTTCTCCTGTGTGGGAGTTGTGCCGGTTCACACGCAGAGGCAGTGACAAAGTAAAGGATCAGCCCCTGGGAGTGCAGAGAGCTTGCCCCGTTTTCGGTTGCCGACTGTGGCGTTGGCTGCCAAAGCGCCGGCAAGCCGGACGCACGCCAAACGCTTCGCGAGATCGGCCCACCATAGAGCGAGAGATCACGCGTCTGCAAGCCGAGCAAGCCGGGCGCAGTCCGGGGCTGTCCCTGCCCAATGTCGACGGCTGACATTTCGTTCCGCAGGCAGATCGGGGCCCGTCAGCCGTCCCTTCGGGACTCGACCGATTCCAATGCATTCCCGGCGTTAAAATTAAAACGCCGGGCTATTCTCAAATGTCCCTCCGGGACAAGCGCCGGGACTTGTTGTCTTTGGGCGGGAAACCCAGCGTTGAAATTGAAACGCTGGGCTATTGTCAGATGTCCCTTCGGGACGGTGCTTGGCCGGGCTGAAACCGGGACTGCCAATCCTCGGCGACCCGCCGAATCTTTGTGACATTGGCTGTCCTCGCCTGCACAGCACTTTGTCACTGACCCTCGGTTAACACCCCCGGATTCGTGAATTGTTCTTCCTTTGCGGAAAGGCATCTGATATTGAAAGAATATGAATCGCCGGTTGGCTTTTTTCTTGATGCTTTCGGGTTTGGGGTGCTGGTTTGCCCCGCCAGCCCACGCTGAGGTCTTCGAATTGACGGATAAGACTTCGCTAAGCGGACAACCCCTTGCGCCAGATAAACGGGGGGTGATCATTAAAGGGGAAGATGGAAAACTTTCCGATCGTGTCCCGTGGACGAACTTTACTCAAACAGCGCTCAAGAAGATCTCGGAGTTGCCCACGGCCAAGGCCTTGGTGGAACCTTACTTGGAACCGGACGATCCCGAACCTTCCAAAAAGGCGGCTGCCGAGATCACGATCAAGCCCGTTCCACGCCTGCCGCGTCCGAACCCTCGGGCCGGATTCGGCGCCATCTTCTCATCCTCCCTGAGTGTGTTTATTTTCCTTCTTCTTTATGCGGCCAATATTTATGCAGGATACGAGATCTCGATCTTTCGGAATTATCCAGCGGGCTTGGTTTGCGGTGTGGCGGCAGTAGCGCCCATTCTTGGCCCAATTATTTTTCTGAGCCTGCCACCGCGGATCCTCCCGAGGGACGAGCCGCTGGCGGAGGAGCAGGCAGCCCAGGAGGAACTTGTCCCAACCGGAGAAACCGCCGGGGAACTCGCCGCCCCACCCCTGGATGGCCATGCCGCAACGGCAGCACCGGCAGCGAACGCGGCGCGGCTTCCTCCTCCGACAATTTATCAACGAGGGCACACCACATTCAACCGCAGGTTTTTTGAGACCAAGATGTCTGGCTTTCTCCGCATCGTCCCCAGTGAAGCGGAAAAAGACATGGTCATTTGCGTTCGCTCGGCGCGCGGCGAGCATTCCGGCCCTCGGATCAGCCGCGTCATGCCCAATGAGCTTGCTTTGCAAGTCAGCAAAGCGGGAGCCACCGCTGACGTGATCATCCCGTATAGTGAAATCCAGGAGGTGCAGATCCGTCACAAGGAGGCTTAGCGGTCATGAACATGAGCCCAATTCGCTTGCCCTTTGGGTCGCTGGCTTCGTTGCTCGCTCCTTACAGATCGCTGCGGATATGCTCCTCGCTCGCGCCTCGCCAGCGACCCAAAATCCTGCGCGCCTTAGTCTCATCTTGAACGCTCATTGGAATTAACAAGAAAGGAAAATTATGATGTATCGAACTGTCCTCCTGTTCGGCGCTCCGGGTTCCGGCAAGGGCACCCAGGGGAAGATTCTGGGGGCTATTCCTGGATTCTTCCACTGCGCTTGCGGCGATGTTTTTCGCAATTTGCGCATCGATGATCCATTGGGAAAAGTTTTCGTGGAATACTCCAGCAGCGGCCGGCTGGTGCCGGATGAACCGACGATCAATCTCTGGGCCAAGAATATTCAATCCAAGACGCTGGACGGCCAATTCCATCCGGAACGCGATACCCTCGTGCTTGACGGCATTCCGCGCAATGCCCGATAGGCCGAAATCCTCAAAGACACCCTGGACGTGCGGGCCGTTGTCAACCTGACCTGCGCCGAAAAAAATCAAATGATCGACCGCTTGCAACGCCGCGCCCTGCGTGAAAATCGGCTGGACGATGCCAACCTGGAAGTGATTAAGAAGCGCCTGGAAACCCACGAGCGGGACACTCGGCCTGTCCTCGACTACTATGGCCCCAAGCTGGTCCACAATGTCGATTCCTCCCAGTCCCCCTTGCACGTGCTGCGGGATATTTTGGACATGGTTGTCAAAATCGCTTAGATTCACGGCATGAAGGAACAATTCGGCGCTTTCACCGCCAGCGAACTCTATTGCCCAAAATGCAAGACCGCCCAAGTGGTTCGGGAAAAATTGTTGCTGGTGCTGCCTTCCGGCGAGTTGCACGAATACCTTTGCTCGAAATGCGGGAGTTCACTGGGTGAACGGACCACGACCGAGACGCAGAAACCCGTCGCCCTTGTGACACCCGGAATGGCTGGCCATCCAAAGCGCCGGCTGTTGCGTTGATCCTCTCCCGGCCCCAACCATGTCTTCCCTGCGGCTCATCTTTATGGGAACGGCGGAACTGGCCTGTGCCAGCCTTGAGGCGCTGACACTTGAAACGGCCTTCGAGGTCGCCGGCGTAGTGACACAGCCCGACCGTCCCAAGGGCCGTGACTTAAAACTCCAGCCATCAGCCGTCAAGCAACTCGCGTTGAGCAAGCACCTGCCGGTGTTGCAGCCCGAGCGCGCCCGCAACGAGGCATTTATCGCCGAGTTAAGGAGTTATCAACCTGACTTGATCCTAGTGGCCGCTTACGGACAGATCCTTCCGCCCTCAATTTTGGAGATGCCGCGTTTCGGATGCATCAATGTCCACACCTCCTTGCTCCCAAAATATCGAGGCGCCGCTCCCATTCAGTGGGCTATCTTGCATGATGAAGCGGAGACGGGTGTAACGATCATGAAAATGGATGCTGGATTGGACACCGGCGATATTCTCTCCCAGGCTGCCACGCCGATAGCGCCAGAGGATAATGGTCAAAGCCTGCATGATCGGCTGGCCATGATAGGGGCGGGGTTGCTAGCGCGAACCTTGCCGGAGTATCTCAACGGCAAAATAACCCCCCGGCCACAACCAGTTGAGGGAGCGAGCTACGCGCGAAAAATTACCAAGGAGGATGGCCGCTTGGATTGGTCGCAGCCCGCGCGCGCGCTCTGGAACCGAGTGCGCGCGTTCACTCCCTGGCCGGGCGCATTCGTCTTTGAGGCAGGGGCCATTAAACCCCGGATGCTTAAAATTTGGGAAGCGAAAGTGGACGAGCAATTAACCGGACCGCCAGGCCAGATTCTGTCCGCAGACAGAATGGGGATCGTGGTTGGCTGCGCAGAGAAATCATTGCGAATTCTCAGTCTGCAACGCGAGGGAGGACGGCGTCTGCCGACCCAGGAATTTCTTGCGGGACATCCCCTCCGGCTCGGAGGTCGGCTGGAGTGAAGCTGCTGGACCACGGGCCGGACGAAGCCGCAGGGAGGGGAACTGTGACACGAATTTTCACGAATACGCATGAACGATGTAAACCGTCTCCTGGACTGCTTTACCTGACGCCGATCACGGATTAGCCTCCGGGTAATGAGATGTCGAACCTGACGACCCTATTTGAACGAGAGCGATAGGAATTGCCATGGAGCAGAATCAGAATCCAAACTCCCCGGGGCGCTGGGATAAAGGCACGCCGCCGGAGAATGTCAGCCTGGGAGTTAATTCGCTTGTAACCGGAGAACTGGCTTTCAAACGATTTCATAGCCGGGAAGAGGCGGCATTGGTCATCGGCGCCCATTGCACCATGGATGGAGTGCAGTTCGCTGTGGGCGAGAAAGCCCGGTCACGATTGGCGAATACTGCTACTTCACCAACGTCGTGCTCCTTTGTGAGCTCGAACTTCGCATTGGCAATTATGTGGTAATAGTCGTGAAATTGATCGCGTTGAAGGAGCCCTTCATTCTAGTGGGCCAGGAGCAAATGGATGGCGAATTGCCACATCGTGGCTCAGTTCCATTCCTGGAGAAGGATGGACAGTATTGGGGACCTCCAGGCGATGACGAAACAGCCATTCGCGAGTTGGAGCGCCTGCGGAGGGACGGAGCGAGATTCATCGCCTTCGTGGGGCCAACCTTCTGGTGGCTGGAACACTATCTTGGCCTTGCCCAGTATCTTCGGTCCAGCTTTTGCGCCGTGGTGGAGAACGAACGAGTGATTGTTTTTGATTTACGCGACTGCGGGCCCACCTGTCCGAGGCGGGCCCGCAGCCAGTTAAAATACGGGAAGCGGAAAGAGGCGGCCCCCCGCCAACTTCCAGCCAACCATTAGTGCTGGCCGACCCCTTGCGGCAACGTCGAAACTTGTTGAGGGGTCATCTCATTCCAGGACGTGACGACGAACCCTCGGGATGGTCCATACTTGCCCAGGGCTTCATCGTAATGAAAATTATAATGACCATTCATGCTCACGGTTTTGGTGATGCTCGCACCCACAAAATCGTAGGTGTTGTTCCCGCCGCCACCCATCGAGAAATCCGCGCTGGGCGCATAGATGACACCGGTAAAGGCCGCATTCCCGCTCAGAGTGAGGCTGGTGTTGCTGGGCAAACCGTAATAATAGAAATTAGCGGCATTCGCGTTATTATTGATGATGCCCTGGCCGCCAATGCTGGCAGAGCCTCCCACATAGAGCTTTAAACTGGCGCCCGGATCGAGCTGGATAAAGGTTTGGCCAGCCAAGCTTAAGTTGCCAACAACATATAAAATTGCGGTCGAATTTGTCACGACGCGCATCTTGCTTTGGCCACTCATGGAGAGGCTGTTCAACTGCCAGCTTCCACTGGTCAATAAATAGGTCCACCCGCCTCCGCCGACGGGAGCTAACCAGTTCCCGGTTGGTGTCGGCACAGGCGGAAAGTCCACATTCATGTCATCGGTCACATACCCAGGTTTGGCGCCACTGTTGCCGCCATTAACCCACGCTTTATCGCCCACCGTGCCATTGACGCCAATGCTGACGCTGCCGTTAGGCCCCGTTGAAACATGGCCCATAACATTGGCGTTACCCACGTTAACGGAGTTGGTCAGCCCTGAATCGGTGGCGATATCGCCGTGATCTTTATTCTTGGTTGAATCATAACGCCCGTTGGTATTGTAGGCCGGATCCGAAGAATCAAAACTATCGGTTGCAATATTGTTGCCGTTCAAGTTGATGGTTCCCTTGGCCACTAGGCCCTTGGAGAAGAGCGCGTTGGCGCCGGTGGTCGCGCGAACGCCCCGCCCCAGAAAGGCGGGAGCGGAAGACGAAGAAACGCCGGCGTCCGCCAGCAGTGGACCTTCAGAAGAAGCGACAAGAATTGGCGCGCTGACGTAGCCCCTTGAATCGATAACCGGGGCATTATTGGTGGCTCCCGTCACGTAATTGGAAATGGTTACAATGTAATAGTTGCTGCCCAGCCAGCGTTGCATCCAATAGAGGCCGCCTGATTGACTCCAATTATCACAATACAGATTTGTGGCGCCATGAGTGTTGATATGGGTCAACGCATCTTCCACTCCTGCTTCAATGACGGGGATGGCCGCATTCCAAGCTTGGGATCGCATGGTAGCGGAGTTTTGTGAGCACAGCAAGCTGAGGTAGGCGGCGAGGACAAAACCCACCAAGCCGGTGATGACGACGATGATCATCAAAGTGCTGCCGATTAAACTGCCAGATTTTGAATAGATAATTTTCATGAACCTTGCTTTCGAATTACAATCCGTGCGGTTTGGACGCTTTCCGTGTCTTCCTTAATCCCCAAAACTTTCCGCGAACAACTCCAGGACACATTGATTACTTTGGCCGTGGCCGCTGTGGCAGCGGGAAAAACATCGTAGCTTGCATTGACGGGGTTGCGCTGGCCGATGACAAAATTCAATTTGTCGCACTCCCCGACGACGGTTTTTGAAACGCCGTTTTGAGAGCGGGTCAATGTGCGGGCCGCTGTATCATAGGTGTAAGTGATGTTGCCGCCGGAGTCCAGCAGCACCAGGTTATTGGTGGTGAAGGATTGAACGCCGTTTGACTGCCGCACATCCCTGGTGAGCTGGTCCATGGCAAGGCGATTCGCTTCATCCAAATCGACATAGTTAAACAGGGTTGTGAAACTATGGGTGCAAAACATAAAGAAGACCGCCAGCACCGAAAGACAGAGCGTCGTAATCCCTACTGAGAATAAAAGTTCGAGGAGGGTAAAACCAGAGGAAGTTTTAACCCCACCGGCTTTAATAGATGTAATCTTGAAGTCCATTGCGGGAAATATAAGAGGTAAACTCGCGATCGCGCTGCAAACTGCCCGTTTGCCAGGACAGATGAACGGTGACTAACCGCAGGTCATTGCTGTAGGATGAATTGATTGAGGCAGGAGCGATCGTCATGGTGCCGGTGTAAGTTAAACCCACGCTGGGCGTGCCCTGGGGATCGTAGGTTTCGTTAAAAGTAGCGGGAATGAACCCGGCGGTATTGATCTGGTCCCAACTGTAAAGCCGGATAGTTTCGACTTTTTCCAGCATGATCTGCGTGGCCCGGATGTTCTCCCGCGCCATGCGCATCGTAAAAGTGCCGGTGGTGATTCCCGAAAGCATGGCGCCAATGACAATGCCAATCACGGCCATTCCCACCGAAGCCTCGATCACGGAGAAAGCGGCCAGGTTTCCGGGGGGCCGGGAGGAAAGTGCAAGTTTTATTTTCATAAGCGACTGTTATTTCGTAATCTAGTAATAGCAGTCTATAGCAAATGTTCTGCCACCTCCGGTTAGGCAGGCTTCGTTTTGGCGGTTCGTATAAAAGGCTTGATTTTATTGAGGATTATTGCGAAAGCCCAGCAACGGAGATCCGACAATTTTGGATCCGCCCGGGTGAAATGTCTTAAAATTTGGATCGGCTGTATCACTCATGGGCATTTTTCTAAAAAGCATTCCAAGCAGGCTCTAGCCTGGAAGGGCTTATAATTTGAGCGGCCATTTGTCATTGTCCCGCACGGTTGGGCAGCTAAGCTTCCTTCGACCATGATTGCGCTCATTAATGGCCAGTTTGTGCGGGAAGAACAGGCGGTGGTCTCGGTGTTTGACCGTAGCTTCCTATATGGTGACGGCCTGTTCGAGACGATACTCATTCATGGTGGCAGCCCATTTTGCTGGCAAGAGCACATGGAACGATTGAGGCGCGGAGCGGAGTTTTTAAATATACGGATTCCCTTCGCTTCGAAGCAGCTTCTCCAATTCGCCTCGCATCTTGTCAGGGAGAACCAAATGACCGAGGCGCTGCTGCGAATCACTTTGTCACGAGGCGTGGGACCTCGCGGCTATTCTCCACAAGGCGCCAACCAGCCGGTTCTCGTGATGAGTCTGCATGCGGCAAGCGCGCTTGATTTGCAAAATCCTCCTCGATGGCGTTTGTTCACCAGTGCCGTCCGGATTCCATCCGGGCAGCCCTTGGCCCAACACAAAACGTGCAACAAACTCGCTCAAATCCTGGCCCGCGCTGAGGCCGAAACGAGTGGAGCAGATGAAGCTCTGTTGTTGAATACCGATGGTGAAGTGGCTGAAGCGGCCAGCAGTAATGTGTTCTGGATCAACAAGGAGGTGGTTGGAACACCGCCGCTCACCAGCGGCATTCTGGCGGGCGTCACGCGCACGGTTATTTTGAACATTTGCGAAAGCCTTGGCGTGCCGGTAGGCGAAATCCGCATCCAGCCAGAATCGCTGCGGCAGGCAGACGGCGTATTTCTCTCTCTAAGCAGCATGGGTGTGGTTGAGGTTATTAGTCTCGATGGGAACCCCTTGCGCCGGTCCCCCCTTGTCGAGAAAATCCGCTTAGCCTATCACGAGCGGCTCACCGCTGGAAAATCCGATTGAACTTTTCCAGCCGCGGTCAACACGCTAAGGCATGGACACCAAACAAGCGCAGGGTGACAAGAATCCCCGTCCTGGCGATCAACGGCGCACGAACTCGGCGTGGAGCTTGGCGTAGTGCCTGCCTTGGGCGATAAGCTCATCATGAGTGCCGCGCTCGATGATTTCGCCATGCTCCATCACCAGGATAAGGTGCGCATGGCGCACGGTCGAGAGACGATGGGCAACCACGAAAGAGGTGCGGCGGGCGAAAAGTTCCTCGAGGGCGCGCTGAATGATGTGTTCGGTCTGCTGGTCCACCGCGCTGGTCGCCTCGTCCAGAATCAAAATGCGCGGCTGCGCGACCATAGCGCGGGTGAATGTTAGCAACTGGCGTTCTCCGGTGCTGAAATTTCCGCCCCGCTCGCCGACTTTGGTCTGATAACCCTCGGCGAAGCGCAGAATGATTTCGTGGGTGCCAAGCTTTGTGGCTGCTTGAATCACTTCCTCATCGGAGGCCTTGGGTTGTCCGAATTTGAGGTTCTCCATGACCGTGCCGGTAAAGAGAAAGTTCTCCTGCGTGACGATGCCAATTTGCTCGTGGAGAGATTCGATAGTGGCGGATTGCAAATCGATGCCATCCAGCAAAATGCGGCCCTGCTGCGGCTCATAGAAACGGGCGATCAGGCTAATGATGCTGGTTTTTCCCGAGCCGGTGGCGCCAACCAGCGCGATGGTCTCGCCTGGCTTGGCTTCCAGATTTATCTTCTTAAGGATCCAGGAGTCTGAAGCAGTGGTGTCATACCTAAATGAGACATCTTCAAAAATAAGGTGGCCGCGAACGGAGGGCAGGGGTTGGGAGCCAGGGCGGTTTTTGACCTGGGGCTCCGTATCGAGCAATTGAAAGATACGTTCGGCGCTGGCAGCCGTGGAGAGCACCGCGTTGTATAAATCGCCCATCGTTTGGATCGGACCAAAAAACATGCCCAGATAAAGAATGAACGCGGCGAGTTCGCCAACTGTGATTTGCTTTTGCATAACCAGGCTGCCGCCGTAGCCAAGAATAATGGCCGTGCCCACGCCGGACATCAGGCTGATAAACGGCAGGTAGGTGTGAAAAATCCGCGCCGCCGTCAGAAATCGATCAAAATATAGCCCCTGGATTTGTTGGAAGCGCGCCAGGTTCTCCTCTTCTCGCGAGAAAGCCTGCGCCACTCGCACCCCGGCGATATTCTCTGCCAGCGCGGCCGTGATGCGGGAAGTTTGTTCGCGCAGATTACGATAGGCGCGCATGCCATGGGTGTGAAAGAGACGGGTCGCGATCCACAACGGCGGCAGCACCACGCTCACCGCCAGACATAAACGCCAGTCATATTGCAACATCAGGGCAATGACGCCAATCAGTGTTAGCAGGCTGGAGAGCATCTGATTCGCCCCCCAGGTCATGATGCGATCCAGCGAATCGACGTCGCCATCGGCGCGATTGATAATTCGTCCTTGATGGGTCTTGTCGAAATAGTTCAAAGAAAGCTTTTGAATGTGCTCGAAAACGGCGAGACGCAAATCGTTCATCGCTCCCTGGCCGATAGCGATGGCGCTCTTGACCTGGATGATCGAGAGCGCCCAGCCAAGCAGCAGGTTGGCCAAATAAATTGCGCTTACAACCAGTATGCCCGTCATGGCCACCTGCGCCGAAGTAAAATCGGTCAGGTAACGGTCGATGCCAATTTGGATGAACTTGGGTCCGAGTAGTTGGGAAAGCGTGGCCAGGACCGTGAAGACCATATTTAAAATGAAAGTGCTCCGGTAGGGCTGGAGGTAGCTCGCGAGCCGCCAAAAGGTTCCCGCGCTCATCTGCTTCTGCGCGAACTGCTCCTCCAATAATATGTCGTCGTTACTCGCCATGGTTTATGCTATGGCCGGGCGGAATGTATGAGCAAGGAAGGACTCATCATCGTCCGGCGGGGGTTTCGACCCGCCAGAGCTTTATTGGCGGACTCCCCGAAGGGTCGCCGAAGGGTTAGGGACCACCTCAAAAGCGGTCCGTTTCCACGATACGAGCAGGCCGATTCACCCGGACTCCTGATCAGAATCGGCTCGGACGGCACGCGGACGTTGGGTCGTTTTGTTAATCGTCAGTCCCAACGCGTCCAGTGCTCACCAGTGGCAGGCCGCACCAGCATATTTCATTCGTAATTGACGAGCCATCGCCGCGCATTGTGGCCTTTTGGTTCAGGAATGTCAATCTCCACCTCACGCTTCACGGCCCGCCCCCTTTTTGGACCGGAGAATCGCCACTCACATGCGCCCAGCTTGGACCGCCACGATGAGAGAAGACCGTTCGGATTACAGCGTGTGTCCTGAAATCGAACAGCGCGCCAGATCTCCCACCTTTCCGATGCGATAAGCGCCACCTGCAACACACACTGGCTTGAAGTGGAGGTAAAGGTTCGTGCCGAACAAGTCCGAGTTGGAAGGAATATCGTTGGTGTCCTTATGATATTCCAAGGCCCAAGTGGCTTTGGCCCCTTCTATCTGTTTCAGGTTGGCGACGCAGGCGGATTTTGGCGATGTGCATCTTCGATGTGGCGTATCGATCTGGGAGCAGCATAAGAGCGCAACCAGCGCGTTCGTGGTGATGCCGACCAAGGCTGCGAAGATGTCGCGAATCCGCGCTCTCCGACAGCGGAGCAGTGCCACAGCGCCCAGGAGGAGGCCAGGAACCGCCAGTATCGAAGCGAGCGCCACACAGAAGATTTCTGGCGACCGAAGAAAGCCTCCCACCGCCAGCAAACCAAACGCTACAAAGAAAATCGTGAGGCTCGCGCGTGACGCAATCCGCGTCAGGCCCAGGTTCTTGGGTTCTTCGGGTTCTGCCACCGGGATGTTTGGAGCAGGCGACGTGCCATGAAGGAACTTTCAGCAACTGGATACGCCTGAACACTTGACTACTCCAGACGAACTTCATTTCCCCTTGGGGGCAGGTCTTGATTTATGACATTTGGTGTTGACGCAATTGCCTCGTTTTGCCGGCTTCTACGGATGGCTCGCCCTCTGCGCCTGGATCAAAAAATGGCAGATGCGGGAGCGCCTTCAGCACGCGGGGGAAAGTAGAAGACGCCCATCTCTGGCAACTGCTTTATTGGCAAGGAAGGAAAATGGTACAGGTCGGTAAAACCGGTCCCATCGGTGTTAATGGCGCAGGGTGCGGTCCCGGAATCCGGGAAAAGCAATGCGCAGAAATGAACCAGCCTTAATGAGCAAATCACAAGCATCATTAAAATGGCTGTGCTATGCGGAAGATACCTTCCCCTTGTAGCAGTCGCATTTGCGTTTGAACTCAGCCGGAGTCATGTGCTCGCCGGGTGGGGGGGGTTTCCCCGGTCTGGCTAGCGTCAACCCAGGCTGAGTTAGTGAATGGCATCTTTCTGGACAATGCTGTTGACACCGCCGCCTCAGTCCACCCCGCAAGCGGAAGTAATCCAGAGTAATCCAGACCAAAAAAATTCCCCACCAGGCTATTTGCGCTTTGGAGGTTGACCTTGGACAGAAACCAACCCGGCGCGGTCGCGGAGCGACACGCCCTACCTTACCGCTTTCCGAACCTTTCCGAACCTAAAGCATTTTCTGGTCACACGCACACGGAACATGTTGAATTTTGACCACAGGACCCAGGCTCTTAAGGAAAAATCCAACCTGAATCCAAATTGAACCAAGGTTCAATCAAGTTATAATCAAGGTGAAAACCCCAACAATCAAAGTGAATCCAGACCAAAAAGATTTTTGGGTCACGCGCAGGTGTAATATTTTGACCTGGCGGTAAGGTAGGGCGTGTCGCTCC
>JBBRPK010000084.1:0-23560 GCA_038228235.1 Verrucomicrobiota bacterium | reverse complement strand
GTTCTTCCACTTCCTCAGTTGGGTGGTTGATGAGTACGGTGTTTATCTGTTCATGGGCTTCGTTGTCCTCATTCCTTTTCTCATCGTTTGCATCCTCAGATGGGCGCGTAAGCATCCGCGTTCCAATATCCCGGTCGGCACCTTTCCCCTTGGGGCACCGCCGCCTCGTGACCCGTACAAAAAACCGTTGGGGTTTGACGGGCAAGACTACGACACTTGGCTTTGATCGGTGCCGAGGAAGGGCAAAAGGGCGGTTGCGGGTGGAACCGTGGGGTTCCAGATGGCACCAAAAACAAACTCGAATCAAGGGCTGGATTGCCCGCGTCCGATTGTTATCGTTGCCGTTTGCTTGCTTTTGAAATTGACCAAAGAAAATCGCAAAGCGGGGATGCTCAAAGAAAAGAACCGTGCTTTTGACGAATTGCGAAGGAAAAATCACCGCTCCGCTAACCTCGGTTTTGAGCTACATTTTAGCTACACTCTCCGTAACTCGTTGATAATCAATGGAGCGGGTGAAGGGAATCGAACCCTCGTCTCAGGCTTGGGAAGCCCACATTCTACCATTGAACCACACCCGCATTCTGCTGAGATTCTTTGTAGCAAATTTTTCCGGGGAGCGCAACAAGTCTGTTTTGGGATTTATAAGGCCGAGGAAAACATTTGGATTCGCAAATGTCATTTCGTCGGGGTGGCGGCGCTTGGTGTCCACCCGTTAGGGTGCCCGCCGCCGCCCAGCGCGCTAAAGCGTGGACACCAAACGGGCGCAGGGTTACAAAATGAGAATTGTGGCATTTGCTTTCGCTTGGCTTGACTCCCATCGCTGTGGCAATTAAAAGGAGAAGACATCGCATCAATAGGAATTTATATGAATGAGCTTGAGACCACCCAAACTTCACGCCGCCACTTTTTGAAAACCTCCAGCACGGCCGTCGTCAGCGGAGCGCTGGCCTCGCCTTTCATTTTCAGTTCCACCGGTAAAGGGGCCTCGCCGGGGGATACTTTAAGAGTCGGCCTCATCGGCTGCGGGGGGCGGGGCAACGGAGCTGTGGCCGACGCCATGGCCTCGGACAGCAACACGGTGCTCCACGCCATGGCGGATATTCAGGCGAGCAAAATTGACGCGGGTCTGAGCGCGCTTCGCGGCTCGCTCAAAGACGATAGCCGAATCGAAGTGCCCCCGGAGCGGCGATTTGTTGGATTGGATGCCTTTGAGAAAGTTTTGGCGAGCGGCGTGGATTTGGTGCTGCTGACAACCCCGCCAGGTTTTCGACCGCAGCATTTTAAAGCGGCCGTGGCGGCTGGCAAACATACCTTCCTGGAAAAGCCCATCGCTACCGACACGACCGGCGTGCGCCTGGTCCGAGAGACTGCCGCCGAAGCCAAACGAAAGGGATTGGCTGTGCAATCGGGCTTTTGCTGGCGTGCCAACGTCGCCCGGCGCGAGTTTTTCAAGCGCCTCGATGACGGTGCCATCGGGGAGATTCGCGCTCTCTATCACACTTATCTCACGGGACCGGTGAAGCCCATGCCCGCAGCCGAAGATCGGCCGTCCGGCATGAGTGACGTCGAATGGCAGCTCCGGAATTGGTATAACTTCGTCTGGCTCTCGGGGGATGGTCTGGTGGAGCAGGCGATCCATAGCATCGATAAAATGGCTTGGGCGATGAAGGATTTGCCGCCGTCAAAATGCACGGCGGTCGGTGGCCGGCAGACCCCTAATCACGAGGGCAATATCTTTGATCACATCGAAGTCAATTATGAGTGGGCGAATGGGGTTCGCGGTTTCATGGCCCAACGGCAAATTCCCGGCTGCCACTCCGAGACGAAGGATTATATCATGGGATCTAAAGGCAGCGGTCTGCTCGGCGGCAGACGGGGCGCGGAGTTCAGCGGAGAGAATAGCTGGCGTTATGAAGGAGAAATACCGGAGGCGCAGCTCACCGGCACGATGTACCAGGTCGAGCATGCCGAAATGCTGGCCTCCATTCGCCGCGGAAAGCCCGTCAATGACGGCGAACACATGTGCAACAGCACGCTCATGGCCATCATGGGCAGAATGGCCGCTTACACTGGCCAGGAAATCACCTGGGAACAGGCGCTCCATTCGCGCGAAAGACTCGTTCCTGAAAATCTTCAATGGGACATGAAGTTGCCCATCGCCCCCATGGCTGTGGCAGGCAAAACCAAGTTCATCTAACACCATGAAAACATTCATTCCACGCCGTGAATTTTTGCGCCAAGCCGGCGCCGCCGTTTCGCTAGCTGCCCTCGCGCCCTCGCTCAGCGCCGCGGACAACTCGTCTATCTCTGGCAAAAAGCGCCCGATCAAGAAAGCCATCATGTACGGAACGATTGGCTTCAGCGGCTCGGTTCTGGATAAATTCAACGCCGTCAAGGAAGCCGGATTTGAAGGTGTCGAACCCATGAGCCACATGAATCAGGAGGAGGTCATGAAGGCCTTCGGCCAGACCGGCCTGAAGGCCGCGAGCGTGTGTTGCAGCACTCATTGGGATAAACCGCTTTCTGATGCCGATCCAGCGGTGCGTGAAGCGGGCGTGGCTGGTTTGCAAGTGGCGTTGCGCGATGCCAAACGTTACGGCGCCAGTTCCGTGCTTCTGGTGCCGGGGGTCGTGAAGAAGGACGTGACTTATGATGATTGTTGGAAGCGTTCCATTGTGGAAATCCGCAAAGCGATCCCGCTGGCGGAAGATCTCGGCGTCAAGCTGGCCATTGAAAACGTGTGGAATAATTTTATCACCAAACCGGAGCAGGCTGCGGCCTTTCTCGATGAGATCAACAGTCCCTATGTGGGCTGGCATTTCGATATTGGCAATGTCATCCGGTTCAGCCCCCCGGAGCAGTGGATTCCGGTAATTGGCAAGCGCATCTTGAAGCTCCACGTCAAAGAATACAGCCAGACCAAAAACTTTGACGTGCGCTACTTCGAGGGGGACAACAATTGGCCAGCCATCATGAAGGCCCTCGATGCGGTTGGTTATTCGGGGTGGGGCATTACGGAGCAGCCAGGGGGACAGACGAAGGATGCGGCCAATCTGATGGATTTTTCAGAGCGATTGGGCCGGATTTTTGCCAGCTAACTGGCTCTATGCGCAATGCGGCCAGGCTCTCGCTCCCGGGGAAGGACGAGCTCCGCGAGTCCCTAATCTGTCCCGTTTCTCAGGAAAGCGCAGCGGTCTGACATTCAGGCTGGGGTGTAATTTTCGAACCTGGTCAGCAAAGCTGGATCCACCGCGACCCGCGCCTGCGGGAGCCGCTTGCGCATTCGGCAACACACCTTCCCAACACCTTTCCGCCTTTCTGGACCGCGCAGAATTCCGGTTCTGAAAACTACGCGCCATCGAGTTGCCCCACAACTTCACCGGAACCGCCAACAGGCCGATATAGTTTCAGGCAGCTTGGTTGCTCAACCATGGCAGCCCTTCATATGAAAACAGTTCGGGTTCGATTTTTAGTGGCCGCACTTTTTGTGATTGGGTTTGCGGCCCCAAGCTGGCCGGCGTCTCAACCTGCGAACCTGCGCGAGAAGCCTCTGCCCGATGAAATTCCGCGCAGTGAGATGACCAAAGTTCCCCTTCGAGACGCAATCAGGAATTTGGCCCGGCAAGCAGAATTGAATTACATCCTCGACCCGGCGCTCTCTGGACCTTGGCGGAGCAGGGATGGCAAGCTTGTTGACGAGCCAAAGTTGATCGTTCAATGGCGCAGCCTGACCGCTCATGAGGCGATCAAAAAACTATTAAAGGACTACCACCTCGAAATGGTTGAGAATCCTGCCACGTCCGTGGCCCGAATAATTCCTGCGGGCAAACGAGTGGAACGAAAGCCAGCCGACGTGGTGGCGAGCCACGCTGAGGAGAGGATGCCTCTGGTTGTGATCGACGATCTTTCTCTGCTGGCCGCGATCACCCGTCTCTCCGGTCAGGCTCATCTTATTCCCACTTTGGACGCGCAGATTTCCGCGGTGTGCTTCGAAGCAGTCTTTGAACAGACGGTGTCATTCCGTTGGCAAAATATTACTGCCAGCCAGGCGTTGGCGGCCCTTCTTGATAATTACGGCCTTGTGTTGAAACTTGGCCCGGATGGCAAGTCTGCGCGAATCTGCCTCGAGCCTGAAACCGAGGTTGAGGTGCAGAAAATCGTCGCCGCCCGGACTCCCCACTCTGGAGTTTCAGGCTCTCCCCAGACCTGGCCTGAAGAAGACCTGTGTCATCAACTTACGAGCGAGGCAAAACCGATCCGGGCGCTGACCCGCGTATTGAAAACTCCCGAAGAGTTTTCCGCGGGCATACTCTACATTAGTTGCAGTGCTGCGCTTCGTCTGGACCGTTTGGAAGACGCGGGCTTTCTCTATTACGCCGCGCATATCCGATCGGAATTTGATAAGGCGCTTTTCCCGCCGGTTGGACGCGGAGGAGACAGCCCGTTGGTGACTCTGGGCGTACTTCAGGCTCAACTGGGCAGCCGGTTAAGTCCTGCGCTGATGGCGAAGCCGCAGCTCTTCGCCCGAGTCTCGGCGAGGGTGAAATCGTGGAAACCTCGAGTCCTGCCAGGGTTTGAGCCCGGGTGGGATTACTCGAAAAAGGGAAATGTAAAACAAGCCGAAGGCGTTATGGCGGACACGCGACAGGAGATTGTTTCCCAATTAGGCGATCTCTCCGCCCTGTTACAGAACCCGGCCTATTTCGCAGCCTTCAAAACAGCTCAGGACTACAACCTCAGGGTCCCGGACGAAAGCCATCGGCCGACCAAAGAAGCCTACGAGTCTGCCTGCCAAGTGATGGAACAAGTTGAAAAAGAAAAACAAGTGGTGGGCTTTGCCGCGGCAATCAAGGGTGGTATGGCCGCCTCCGATCCTCAACTGCCTCAGCCCGGACAGCGCTGAGCGACTCTGGCGAATTTAATCCAACTTGCGCTGCCCGCCTGGCCTCGTTCCTCTTTTCCGCTCTTTGCGGTTTAATTTCTTTGGGTTCGATCGGCGAAGAATCCTTCTCCTGCTGTGTTATCATTCTGTCTCGCCATGATTCTGCACTTGTGTTTTTCGCACGGCCTTCTTAGATAGAACAGTGACGAAGAGTAGATTTTTTATCCTGCTAATCCTCGCCAACGTTTTGGCGCTGGCAGGAGGATTTTATTATTTGGAAGGCCTTCGCTCCAAGACCAGCGCTGTGGCCTTGACACCCCCAGACAGTGATGTGACGGCGGAGTTGAACACTAAAAAGCTCAGGCCGTCGTTGGGGGTTTCGAATGGCCCGCCCACGGTGATCATCCAAACCAATAAGTTTCATTGGCGAGAAGTTGAATCGACCGATTACCGGACTTATATTGCCAACTTGCGCGGGATTGGTTGTCCAGAATCGACCATTAAGGACATTATCCTCACCGACATTATGAAGCTCTTCGCGGAACGGCGGGGTCGATTCTACCAAAACGGGCGCGAGTTTAAGTTCTGGGAGACGAGCGAAAAGCGGGCGCTGACCGCCCGTCAGTTGGAAGATCGGGAGAAGCAGTTGAGCAAGATTGACAAGGAATTGCCAGGGGTGCTGCGAGACCTGCTCGGCATCAATTATGATCGGGAGCTCAACAAATACTTTGTCGATAACGGGGAGGACGCGCGGCGGTTGAGCTTTGTTCCGGAGGAAAAGAGAAATCAACTGCTGGCCTTGCGCGATGAGATTGAAGGCTTAAAAGAACAACTCGTTGATCAGACCCTGAACGGCCAGCCGGTGGACCCCGAAGCGCTGAAGAAAATCCAGGCGCATCGCCAGCGAATTCTCGCGCAGATTCTCACACCGGAAGAGCGCCAGGAATACGATTTGCGGACCTCCGATACCGCGGAGCGATTGCGCACGGCACTGGTCGGGTTCAATCCGACCGAGCAGGAGTTCCGGGAGATATACCAATTGTGGCAGGCTCATGACGAGAAATTTGCCACCGTAGCGCCGGATGACACAAACGGCATCAAGACCAAGGAGCAGGAGCGCCAGCGCATCGAGGAGGCCGTCAAATCGAAGCTGGCTCCGGAACGGGTCGTGGATTATGAGCGGACCCGCAGCCAGGATTACCAGCTTTTGTCCTTTTTCGCCGAACGTTATGAGTTGCCACCAAGTACCGTGCAGACGCTCGCTGAAATCAAGCAAGCCGCCGAAAACGCCCGGCAAACTTTGCTGGCGCAACAGAGCCTGCCGGAGGAGGATCGCGCGGCTGGCCTGAAGGCGATCCAACAGGAAACCCAACAGGCTGTCCGGCAAAATCTGGGTGACAAACTTTTTCCAACTTACGCGCGGAATGTGGGCACATGGATGGAAGCCTTGGGAACGAGCGGCTCAATCTCGAAATAGATGTTGCATCTCTGGCTCGCTTTCTGCTCAGGAATAATCGTTCGCAAATATGCATACGATTGACTATAGAGCTATGGCAGAAGACTGGGTGGAGCATGTAGTCCATCAGTATGAGATGACCCACGTCTGCAGAAAAGACATGCCTCTAATTGAACACTTGCTGAAGGCCGGCTTCACTTTGATCGCGGTTCGAGATACCTGGAAGGTTTTGCAGGTCGATTTCGTGGGCAAGAGAAATCGCAGGCGCAAAAAACTGGCCGGGGCTTAATTACCAGACTTCCACAGAATCGGCCTTGAAAATCTTCTCCAGCAGATCGGCATAGTCCGGATCGGGTCGAGTCAAATCTACTGTTACCACGTTGACTCCGGGCTGGGACTGAAGTGAGATGACTCGCCGCGCGAGGGAATCCTCCGCACGAGTGAGGATGTGCAAGATAGCTGGCATGGTCAGAAGCGGAGGACGCAATTGCTGTTGGCGGCCAGCGCAGCGAGTCCAGCATCATCGATTTCCTCAAAGTGAAGCGGTGTTTCGTCCGGTTTTCCCAAGAGTCGCGCACCGCTCTGAACATAGATGGGCCGGCCAAAAGCTGCCACGTTCGGGAGATAACGCGCCACGTTTTCCTCGTCCACCAGGTCAGGAGTTTCTCCTCTCAAGACGAGCGCCGCCGCTTCGCGCAGATAGAGCGTGATGTCCACCCGCTTCCAGGCCCCCACTCCCGCGGCCATGCGGATGGCCTCAGCCGGTCGATGGCTGGTCCGTGGATCGCTGGCGATGATGAGGAGCAGGCGGGGATTCATGTCAGCTTCAGGTTGCGAACAGCTCCGTCATCGCTAAAGTTAATTCCGGCAAAAGCGGTTCGGTGAGGAGGTCGCGGTTGGCCAGGATGCGCTGCAAGGCCAGACCATACGGCGAGCCATGATATACTTCCACATTATCATAACGAGGGTCCACCATCCAAAGCCGGGGGAGGCGGACATCTTCATAGATCGCTTTTTTGATCACTGTATCGGAATGATGGTCCACGGTATCGACAACCTCCGCGATTAACCAGGGCTTGCCGGTGGCGACGGTGATCAGCGTCAGATCGGGCCTGAGTAAAGTGCCGGGACAAAGTTCGATGACGGTGCGTGGCGGCAACAGGCGGGTAGCCTTAGCCGTGGCCATGCTGAGCGAAAGACAGGAGTGCAAAAGTTCGCAGACCAATTCGTGGCGCCGGCCAGGGGCGTGACGCAGGAGCGCCTCTCCCCGCACGATTTCTTCATAAGGGTGGCTCATGGCAGAATTTTGCGCAGAAAACGCCCTGTGTGCGAGTGTTTGTGACGGGCCACTTCTTCGGGAGTGCCTTCGGCCACAATCTGGCCCCCACCTTCGCCCCCTTCAGGACCCAGATCGAGGATCCAATCCGCTTCGGCGATTAAATCCAGGTTGTGTTCGATGACGATGACGGAATGGCCGGCATCGACAAGCCGTTGCAGGACCTCGACGAGCCGCCGGACATCCGCCATGTGCAAGCCAATGGTTGGCTCTTCCAGAATGAACAGGTTGCGTTTCTCGCGCGGTTCAAATAGCCGGAGTTGCTCCTTAAGACCGCTGAGCAGGTGAGTGACGAGTTTAACTCGTTGCGCTTCGCCTCCGCTGAGAGTGGGGCTGGTCTGCCCGAGCTTCAAGTAGCCCAGGCCTGTGTCGCGCAACGCTTCCAGGGGCAGTCGCACTTTGGGGAAGCTGGCGAAAAACTCGATGGCCTCCTCGACGCTCATATCGAGTACGCCGGCGATGTTTTTTCCGCGAAATTCGACGTCGAGCGTTTCGCGGTTGAAACGCGAGCCGCCACAGGTGTCGCAACGAACAAAAGCGGGGGGCAGAAAATTCATCTCTAATTTGATGTTGCCTGCGCCTTCGCAGGCGGGGCAGCGGCCTTGAACGCTGTTAAACGAAAAGCGGCTAGGCGAGTAACCACGCATCCGCGCTTCCGCAGTTTGTGAGAATAACTGCCGGATTTCATCAAAGAAACCCACATAGGTGGCGGGTGTCGAACGGGGCGTGCGGCCAATGGGTGACTGATCGACCTCGTAAACGGCCTGAATTGTATCATAGCCGCTGAGTTCGCCGCGCGCGGAGTGCGGCTGTGGCTTGCCCTTTTTTACTGCGGCGTCCAGGGAAGGGAGCAGACATTCACGGACCAGCGTGCTCTTCCCGGAGCCGCTCACCCCGGTCACAACTACAAAGCGGTGCAAAGGAAAGCTGGCCGTGATCTTCTTAAGATTGTTCACCGAAGCCCCGCTTAGGACCAGCAGTTGGACCGAGGCCTGGTCAGACGAGCAGACTTCTCCCCTCCGGGATACTTCGGAAGGACGAGTTCCACGAGTCGCTGACTTTCTAATGGGGACTTGCGGGAGCGCGTCCCTCCCACACCTCCGCTTTCCGCGAGTGGGCCGGCGCTCCCCACGAGCTGGGAAGGACTTTTTCGCGCGCAAACATTGGCCGGTGATGGAATCGGGATGCCGCAGCAGTTGAACCAGAGTGCCACCCGCCACCAGTTCTCCGCCATGCACTCCGGCGCCGGGTCCGAGGTCCACGATATAATCAGCGTGGCGCATGGTTTCCTCGTCGTGTTCTACAATCACCAGCGAGTTGCCCCGCGAGCGGAGGATATGCAAGGCCTTCAACAACTGTTCATTGTCCCGAGCATGAAGGCCGATAGTAGGCTCATCGAGGATGTAGAGGACGCCGCTCAGATTGGAGCCTAGCTGGGCGGCCAGCCGAATGCGCTGGGCCTCGCCTCCGGAGAGCGTGGTCACGCCGCGGCCCAACTGAAGATAGCCAAGACCGACTTCAGCGAGAAACTTCAGGCGCTCCCGGATCTCCGGCAGAATGTCGCGAGCGATGAGGCCTTCGCGCCCGGTGAATTTCAGTTGTCGAAACAGTTCGGCGGCTTGCCCCACCGGAAGATTGGTAAAGTCATCGATGGTGGGTGTTAAATTCTTGATGCGCAGTTTGATATTAGGAATGCGCAAACGCACGGCTCGCACGATGGGGTTAAGCCGGGCTCCCTGGCACTCCGGACAGATCTCCCGCTTACCCTCCTGCCAATCGAACCAGGACTCTTCCACTGCGTCCGCGCGCGCGCCCCGCTCCACATCGGGAAGATAGAATAGCTCGCCGAAGCCGCGGCATTTTTGGCACCACCCTTGAGCGGAGTTATAGCTGAACATTTTCGGGTCCAACGGTTGGAAGGAACGGCCGCAGGTGGGACAGGCCCGCTCAGTGGAGTGGATGCTGAGTTGGCGGGCATTATCCAGCGCGAACAAAGTGCCGCGGCCCAACTTTAAAGTTTCATCCACCAACTGCTGCGGGTCTTTTGAAACTTGCCGGGTGCGCTGGCCGCGCCCTTTGAGCGCTCCCACGACAATCTCCACATCGTGCTCGCGAAATCGGTCCAGGCGGAAAGGCTGGCTGGTCGAATAAATTTTGCCGTCCGCCCGCACTTCAGAATAACCATGCTTGGCGGCCCACTCAGCGACATCGGAGTGGAACCCCTTCCGGTTCTTCACCACCGGCGCAAGCAACAAGAGGTCGCCGCGATTCTTCAATTCAGATTGCAAGCGGCGGCCGAGCTGGTCGCGGGTCTGCGCCTCGACTGGGCGTTGGCAATCCGGGCAATACTGAGTGCCGAGGCGCGCGAAAAGCAGCCGCAGAAAATGGTAAACTTCGGTGACCGTAGCGACGGTGCTTTTGCCGCCACCCCGGCTGGTGCGCTGCTCGATGCTCACCGTCGGGGGGAGGCCAGTGATCAAATCCACATCCGGGCGCGAAAGTTGCTCGACGAATTGCCGGGCGTAAGTGTTCATCGAATCTAAAAAGCGCCGTTGCCCCTCGGCAAAGAGGAGGTCGAAAGCGAGGGTGCTCTTCCCCGAACCGCTCACACCCGTGATGACCACAAACTGGTTGCGGGGAATGATCAGGGAGAGGTTCTTCAGATTATGTTCCCGAGCACCGTGGATGGCGATGGAGTTCTCGATTCCGACGGGCGTATCCAGGCTCTTAATCACTGATAACATTTACCATCGGAAGCGCGTTCGCAAAAGCTACTTTCGTTCTATTTGGTGTTTGCCCCAAATTAGCTGATTTCGTTTGTGCCCCACGGGTGCCGAAAGGAGTTGCTGCCTTTTCGACTTTGCCTGGTCATATTGGCCATATTTGGCGTAATCGGCCCCTGATCAGGTAAGCGATGAAAAAAGAAAAATCCTCGAAGGCTCGGATAGCCTCGGATAGCCTCGGATCGCCCTGGCCAAGAGGATGGTTCGGGAGGATAGAGGCTAACAAATCATGCAAAATGCACGATCCCGGGCGCGATTCGTCGGCTCATCTGACAACACGCGTAAGGCTTTTAGTCCGCGTCCGGCTCTTCCAGCGCAGATCGCGGCTGGGGAGAGAGAGGCTCTTTCTCTGCCTGGGGTGGCGGTTGCGGCGTGCCAGGTTCGCTTGGGGGGGGTGGGCGATGCTGAGGGCCCTGCTCCCGGCGCCGGTCATGAAAATGAGGTTGCCGGCCGCCTGGCCCCCGGTCCCGGTCCGCAGAGCGTTGCTGTTGGGGGCGGGGCGGATTCTGGAATTGGCGGAGCGCGTTGCGCAGGCTCTCAATTTCCTTCTCGTCGGACCGCTGCTGGATTTCGACGTCATCGAGCATTTTCAGGACCTGCTCCATGTCACACAGCACATCATTGAGCCGCTCGATAATGCCAAGCACTTCCTGGGAAGCCTGTTGCAAGGTTCGGGGGTTCTGCCGCCTGGGGGGCAAGGGTGGTTGCGGAGACTGCCGCGGTCGCTCCTGTGAGCGGCCCCGCTGTCGTGGATCGCTGTGCTCGAGCCGAGGCGGCGGCGATTGACCGGTGGCCGGCGCGCCTTCTGAACCTATTCCTGAAACTGGAGTCAGGACAGGTTTCTCTGACGGGCCTTTAAGTCCGCCGACGCTTTCGCGAATTTCAGCAACGCCTTCAGTACTGTCCGAGGTGTCCCCCGTCGTCAGTGCAGGGATGGCGGGAGGGTTCTCGGTCGCTTTTGCAATGGCGGGCTTGGGGGGACGGCGAGGTCCGCGCCGCGGACGGTGTGAGCGGCGGGGGTGGGGACCGAAACTGCCTGACGATGGGGATTCTTCAATCATTAGCGCGAAGAAAATGCATTATTCCCTGCAAATACAAGAGAAAACTCTCGATAGTCGAAATTGCGAATGAGAGGGTGCCTGAATGATGCGAGGACTTTATTCATCGCCAAAAAAGGGCACAACGTTATCCAGGAGGCGGAGGCCTGCGAGTCCTTGGACGCACTCGGCGCGCCCCGGTCTCTTCACTTCAGCTTTACCAGATAGGCAGCCAGGCGGGATTTTTTGCGGCTGGCGGTGGCCTTGGGGATGATGCCTGTTTTGGCTGCTTTATCGAATGCAGAACTCATCGTGCGGTAAGCGACGGCGGCTTCATCTTTCTTGCCTGTGGCAGCGACTGAGAGGAAACTCCGTTGCAAGGTTTTGAGGCGGCTTTTGACGCTGTGATTAGCCAGTTGTTTACGAGCGCTGCTGCGCATCCGGCGGTGGGCAGATTTGGTATTCGGCATATTTGGGAATTCAATATTTCAACGGAGAGAGGGTAGCGGAACACGGGGCCTTGTCAACGATGGTTTAAAGTAGATGGAGCAACGCAGAGGGCGGAACAGACTTGGAAGGCGCAACGTTCAGCGCCGGTTTGGTGATGGGAGGAGAAACCATCCGGGCAGCGCGTTGGGAGGTGGGCGCCGGGTTGGAAACCGGCGCTCCACTGCGTGCTCGGATCAGAGCCTGTTTTAAAATTGCGTGGGGTCCTGCGGCGAGGGATTTTGGCTGTGGCCAAGGCGGCGCGAGACCGGAGCATCCCCGCAGTGGGCTGTGACGGCCGAGTCAACGCAGGCCGCAGATAAAAGACCCGCCGCCCGGAGGGTTTTCGTACGCCGACTACCTTTGTTGCTCCTCGGTCACAGACCCCTGCCGGGTATGCTCGCTCGGCGCGCCTCGCCATCGAGCGCACGAAAACAGAACCACACGGAATTTTAAGACAGGCTCTTAGAACACTCGCACTCCGTTGGCAGCATCCCAGGTCATATAGCCGCCTTGGAAATCCTGCCTCGTGCCGCCTCCAAAAACGTATTCCTCGCTAGTGGGAAATTTCAGGCGCGCATGATTGCCCTGTAGATAAACTGTCCAAAAGCCTTGGGCGACGCGATGGCCGGTATCGAAAATAGCGCAACGACCGATGCTGCCGCCGTCGTGGTCCTGCACATAACCATAATCCCAATAATGCGCCCAGGCGGTGCCGCCATTGTCATAAGGGGAACCATTAGAGGTCATGCCTCCGTGGCTGTTGTAGTAATTTAAAATGGCCGTCACGGTGGTGCCATCTGATTTTTTGCCTTGATAGGTGGTTTGAGTGTTGAACTTGGTCCAGGATGGCTTTTTCGTCGTGTCAGGACGGAAGAGCCCGTAATAGGCTCCGCCCGGCGGATTGTCGTCGTTTTGAAACCACATCCCGCTAAGCAGATAGCTTTTTCCCTTGAGGACATTGTAAGCGCTATTCAGATTATTGGCCTGCGTCGTTTCACTTACCTGGGCCGTAGTCCAGCCGAACTCGGTCAACCAGGTCTTTTTCGCGGTGGCCGCGCCTTCCCAGGTCTTCAGGACGTTGTGCACATAATCGAGGTAAGTGCCGAACCAAGAGGTGCTAACGGCGCCGCCCTGATTGATGTAGATGTGCTGGCCCGCGGCATCCAACGGGTAGCTGCCGTAGGTCGCCATCGTCCAGGCAAACTTGCCGGTGTTATTAATCCCCACATTGTAGGTGTTGTTCAGATAATCTGCCCCGGCTGAGCCGGAATTGAATCCCCCGATATCATGCCCGAAGAGTCCTCCGGAGATGATTTGGACCGGAATGTTGTTGTAATAATGGACTTGCGAATGGCAATGCGTGAGCATGGCGGCAAAATTTGAGGGATAAATATAGGAACATCCCAAAAAAACTCCGGGCGATGGGTTGGTACTCCAGCAATTGGGCTCATTCCAGATCTCCCAATTTTTGATGCTATTCTGCCAATGCGCAGCCATGCGCGCGAAGGCATAGCCGTATTGATCGATATAGTTATTATAGCCATCCTGGCCCGTATTCTCCCAGTTGTTAGCCTGCCAATCGCTTTGTGAACCCGGCCATGACTCGTTGGACATTAAACCGACGATTTGGAGGCCGCGGCTGCGCAGGCGATTGACGACCGTGTCATAGGAGGAATAAAACTGTGCGGTGTCTGAGGTATAGGGGCCAAGTCTGAAATTTATTCGCACCCAGCCAGCGCCGCTTTGCGCGAGACGGTCCGCCACGGCATCGGTCAAAAGGATGTTTCCAGAATCATCGATGACCCAGCCGCTTTGGTTGCCGTGCGGTCCCGCCGCCTCGATGGGAAAACTGCATAGGATGGCAATGAGGATGAGGATCGGACTGAGGGTTCGTTTCATAATAGATCTTTCATGGTTTGTTGTTGATGTATGGAGCCGCAAACTCCAGGGCCAATGGACGGGGCTCGCCAATGAGCGGAGATGAATTTGCGAAACTTTCAGGCCGGTCAGGGCCTATTCGTGACGGCTGGCGTGGTCCGAGGATAAGGGCGGGGACCGCTTCAGAATTTCCGACACAGGCCCTGCTTGCCACTGTGTCCCTTTGCCGCCACGGCTGGGAACAACCGATGTTAGCGACCAGCCTGAAGGCGCGCAATGCTTTTCTTGACTACTCAGCGTCAGTGACAAAGTAGGGGAGCGCCGGCGTCCCCACCCGGGATGGACTTCGTCAGGGGCCTTGCTTGACTACCGCGTTTTGCTCCATCGCCCCTGCCGCGGGAATGGCGCTTAGATAAGCCCTAAAACTTTCTTGCCCAATGACTTGCGTCGAGGCGGCCCCGGCACCGTTTCAAAGAGTTCAGCACGGCTTAGTTGTTGCATTTTTTTGAAGGTAACTCGGATCGCTTTCCAATTTTCAATCGCTTTTTTGAGCCATTGATATTGTTCAGCGGAGAGAGCGACACTGATGGTTTTGCCTTTGATCTTGCGGGGCCACTGGTAATGAGGGCCACCGGCCCCAGGGCCTCGATCCTGCACATAGCCTTCGCTAATCCAGCCGACCCCACCCAGCTCTTGGCGCAGCCGATCATACTCGTCTTGGCGGTGCCGGGCCGGACGGGCCGAACTTTTTTGCTTTTTCATGCGCATAAGTATAGACAAGCTGTCAATAGAGGCGGTATATATACCGCCTCATGCGTATTACTCTTCAGAGGTCTTGGAGCCTGGTTTAAAATTGCGTGGGGTCCTGCGGCGAGTGATTTTGGCTGTGGCCAAGGCGGCGAGGCCGGAGCATCCCCGCAGCGGGCTGTGAGGGCCGAGTCAACGCCGGCCGCAGACAAAAGACCCGCCGCCCGGAGGGTTTTCGTACGCCCGCTGGTTTTGTTGCTCCTCGGCCACAGACCCCTGGCGGGTATGCTCGCTCGTCGCGCCTCGCCATTCAGCGCACGAAAACAGCACCACACGGAATTTTAAAACAGGCTCTAAGATGCCTTGAATTTGTCTTCCTCGAAAATCGAGGGAATCTCTATTTTTTGTGTTTGCGATTCGGCATAATCCATAAGAAGACAGAGAAAATGCTCTATAACGATGTCATGTTTGCCGCTGGGATGATTAAACCGCATCCCGTGATTATCCTTCCATTCGCCCTCATGCTTCTTGCCATCGCGCTGATGCCATTTGTTCATCGAGTTTGGTGGGAGCGAAATTTTCACAAAATGGCAATCGGGTTGGGCGCGATGACAACGACATATTACGTGTTCGTCCTCGGCGAGGCGGGGCGCATTTTGCGCGTCGGACACGAATACCTGAGCTTCATGGCGTTGATTGGCTCGCTGTTTGTCGTCGCTGGCGGCATTCACATTGCGGTGAAGGGTCAGGCCAAACCGTGGCTCAACTGCCTGTTCCTCCTTATGGGCGCGGTGCTCGCCAATATCATCGGCACCACGGGAGCCTCCATGCTGCTCATCCGCCCGTGGATGCAAATGAACAAATATCGCATCACCGCGTTTCATATCGTTTTTTTTATTTGCATCGTCAGCAACGTGGGCGGGTGTCTTACACCCATCGGGGACCCGCCCTTGTTCCTCGGTTATCTCAGGGGCGTGCCCTTCGGGTGGGTGTTGGAAGAATGCTGGAGTGCGTGGGCCATCGCGGTCGGGGGATTAATTGCGATTTACTACGCCTTGGACCGCAGGAATTTTCTGCGCGCTCCGCAGGCAATGCGGGAATTGGAAACCCAGCGGGTGGCTCTGAAAATCAATGGTTGGGGCAATGCCGGCTTTCTGGCGCTGATTCTCGCGGCAGTGTTCATCAAGAAGCCGGTTGGTTTGAGTGAATCCTTAATGGCCGCAGCAGCGGTGGGTTCATGGTTCGGCACGCCGAAGCGCATACATGAAGCGAACGCTTTCAATTTTCATCCCATCCGCGAGGTGGCATGGCTTTTCGCCGGCATCTTCGCCACGATGCTGCCGGCGCTGGATTATTTAGAAATTCACGCCGGCCGCCTGGGCCTCAATTCGGAAATGAAGCTCTTCTGGTTCACTGGCATGTTGTCCGGTGCGTTGGACAACGCGCCGACCTACCTGACCTTCCTCGCCGCCTCGATGGGTTTGCGCGATCTCAGCCTCAACAACCCCGAGCACGTTCGTCAGTTTGTCACCACGCGCGGCCATGAATTGATTGCCATCTCGCTGGGGGCGGTCTTTTTCGGTGCGATGACCTACATCGGAAACGGTCCGAACTTCATGGTCAAATCAATTGCTGAACAGGCCAAAGTGAGGATGCCGAGCTTTTTCGGCTACCTTTTCAAATACGCCGTCCCGATTTTGGTGCCGATCATGGTTCTAATCTCGCTTCTGTTCTTCTCTCGGCGCTGAAGTGTTTAGGGCAAAAGTACTTTGTAAAACCGCCGGGGGTAACTTGCGGCCTGACTATCCGTGATCACCGTGCTCGCGCTCTGCGCAACATTGGTGGCAATCGGCGTCCAATCGACGAGGTTGGTGGAAGCGACCACGACATAAGTGGAACCTGCCGGGATCGAAGCCCGGAAGGTAAACCCGGTGGAGCTCCTGCCTCCACCACCTGAGAGCGATAGATTGATGACAGGGTTTGTCACGGTTAGTGTCGCCACCGCGCTGGTCACCGAGCCGTAGGAGTTATTCACCACTACCGCGTAACTGCCCGCGTTATTGGTCCCGGCGCCACTGACGCTCAGCGTTGAACTGTAGCTGCCGCTCCCCATCGGCGCCCCGTTGAAATACCATTGGTAACTCAAGGAGGGCGTGCCGCTCGCTGTCACCGTGAACGTGGCGGTCTGGCCCTCCATGGCAGCGACGCTCTGCGGTTGGGTCGTGATAAACACCGGGACATTGACCGTCAGCGTCGCCAGGGCGCTGGTCACCGAACCCCAATTATTGGCTGCCAGCACGGCGTAGTTGCCCGCCTGATTTGTCTGCGCATTGGCCAGCGCCAGCGTGGCATTGGTTGCGCCTGACAGGTTCGTGCCGTTGAAACTCCATTGATACGTCAGCGGCGCATCACCAAACGCTGAGACCGAGAAGGAGGTGTTCTGTCCCTGGACCACCGACGTGTTTGCGGGCTGGACCGCGATTTGCGGCGGGACCAGGACCGTTAAGCTGGCCACCGCGCTGGTCACAGCGCCATAACTGTTATTCACCACTACCGCGTAACTCCCCGCGTTATTGGTTCCGGCGCCGCTGACGCTCAGCGTCGAACTGGAGCTGCCGCTGCCCATTATCGCGCCGTTGAAATACCACTGGTAACTCAAGGAGGGCGTGCCGTTTGCGGCGACGGTGAACGTGGCGGTCTGCCCCTGGGTCACCGTCACGCTCTGTGGCTGAGTCGTGATAAACGCCGGGACATTAACCGTCAGCGTCGCCACGGCGCTGGTCACCGCACCCCAATTGTTGGTTACTAACACGGCGTAGTTGCCGGCTTGATTCGTCTGCACATTGGCCAACGCCAGCGCGGCATTAGTTGCGCCCGACAGGTTCGTGCCGTTGAAACTCCATTGATAGGTCAGCGGCGCATCACCAAACGCCGAGACCGAGAAGGAGGTGTTCTGTCCCTGGACCACCGACGTGCTTGCGGGTTGGACGGCGATTTGCGCAGGCACCAGGAGCGTCAAGCTCGCCACTGAACTGGTCACCGAGCCATAATTGTTATTCACCACTACCGCGTAACTGCCCGCGTTATTGGTTCCGGCGCCGCTGACGTTCAGCGTCGCACTGGAGCTGCCGCTGCCCATCATGAGGCCGTTTAAATACCATTGGTAACTCAAGATGGGCGTGCCGCTTGCCGCCACGGTGAACGTGGCGGTCTGGCCCTGGGTCACCGTCTCGCTCTGTGGTTGAGCCGTGATAAATGCCGGAAAATCGACCGTTAGCGTCGCGACGGCGCTAGTCACCGACCCCCAATTATTGGTTACCAGCACGGCGTAGTTGCCCGCCTGATTCGTCTGCACATTGGCCAGCGCCAGCGTGGCACTGGTCGCGCCCGACAGGTTCATGCCGTTGAAGCTCCATTGATAACTCAGCGGCGCATCCCCAAACGCTGAGACCGAGAAGGATGTGTTTTGGCCCTGGAGCACCGCCGTGCTTGCTGGCTGGACTGCGATTTGGGCCGGCACCAGTACCGTCAAGTTCGCCACCGCGCTAGTTGCGGTGCCGGCCGAGTTCGAGACCACGACCCAATAGCTACCCGCCTGTGCCGGTTGCACGTTGGACAGAATCAGCGAAGCCCCCGTGCCGCCGGCGAAGGGAGTTCCATTCCAAAACCACTGGTCCGCGAATGGGGCGCTGCCACTCACCCCAACAGTGAACGTCGCATCCATGCCGACTTCGAGTGTCTGCGGTACCGGCTGCGAGGTGATGGTCGGCGGCAGGGGTTGGACGAGGACGACCGGCTGACTGGCTGAAAACTCCGACGTATTGTACGCGGGGTCGGTGGCCGTGGCCGTGGCCACGCTATCCCCGCTGAACGCCCACGGGAAACTCACCGTGAAATTGGCCGGCCCCGTGGAGAGGGTGATGTTGGCCGCGCCAATGAAGTGCTTGCCTTGACTATTGGTTGTGCCAGACCCAGGACTGGTAAAGAACTCCACCCGGTAATCCTGGCCAGGAACGCTGTCCAGGCTGCCGGTGATTTGCAGGATGCCGCCCCGGTTCGTCGCCCCGCTCAGCCGAGGATAGTTTTGGAGCTGGTTCGCACCCACATCCGGATCCCCAGGGTCATTGGGCTGAATGCCCGCCCCGCCGAGATCAATGCCCAGGCCGCCGTTGGCGAAGATGGAATTGCCCAGGATGGCGTTGTCGGTGCCGTCGCGAATCCAGGCTCCCTGTTGATTGTTGCAGGCAATCATGTTGCCAGCGCCGCCGTTGGTGCCGCCGATGAGGTTGGCCGAAGCGCCATTGGTCACGTAGATGCCGCAGCCGAGATTACCGAGCGCATTCGTGCCGGTGACGTCGGTGCCGATCAAATTGCCCTGGACCTGGTTGAAGAAGGTGCTGAATAAGGCGATGCCGTGGTTGCCGGTGCCGGGGCCCGTCGCCGCGGAAATCACATTGCCTTGGCCGGGCTGCGAGCCGCCAATAAGGTTGCCAAACGAATTCGGGTTTCTTAATTCCACAGCGATTCCGCTGTTGCCGCGCGCCAAGGTGCCGGAGGCATCCGTGCCGATGAAATTGCCTTCGATGACGTTGTTAGGCGAGTTTTGCAACTGAATGCCGCCAGCGAGATTGGCGGAAATCACATTGCGCTGCCACGGCAACGACCCGCCGATAACGGACCCGCCGAGGGAGCTGGAGCGGACGCCGCAGCCAATGTTGGCGCGCACCGTCACACCGTCCGGGTCCAACCCAATGAAATTACCCTGAATAATTGCCTGACCCGAACCGAGGAGGCGAATGCCATTCCCTGGAAAGTTCACGATCGCCAGGCCATAAAGGGCGCAACCGCCCAACCCGATACTGAAGCCGTCGGCTCCGCTGGAAGCGCCCGACAGACGGATTTTGATCACCGCATTATTGCCATTGGTGAGCGTGTTCCTGCTGGCACCGGGTTGAGTGTAGCCGTCAATCGTCAGATTGTCGATCAGGCTCGGCAGCGCGGTCAGCGGGCTGATGGTGAAGGGGCCCCCGGTCGGCACGTTGGTGATGTTGAAGACGATCGTTTTTGTCACTGCCACTCCACTCCCGACGGCATCCAGGAGCGCCTGCCGCAACGATCCTCCGCCGCTGTCGTTGGTGTTGACCACGACACGAAACCATCCCGACATGACCATCAAGGCAGCCGCGGAACTCGTTGCCGAGCCATAGGGGTTTGTCACCACTGCGTTGTAGCTTCCGGCATCCGTCGTCTGAACATTGGTGAGCGTCAGCGTGGAATTGGTGGCTCCAGCCAAGGGCATCCCGTTGAAACTCCATTGATAGCTCAGCGGTGATGTGCCGGCAGCGACGATGGCGAACGAAACGTCCTGGCCCGCCGCCACCGTCTGGCTCTGCGGCTGAGTCGTGATCCCCGGTGGAACGGCGATGGTCAAGGTTGCGTTGCTGCTAATGACCGTCCCGCCACCATTGACGATTTTTACCGAGTAAGTGGCGGCGTCCGATGCAACGACGGCGGCGATCGTATAACTGCTGAGAATCGCTCCGATGATGTTCGCTCCATTCTTTCGCCACTGATATGTCATCGTCGTCCCGCTCGAGGCCGTTACTTGAAAGGTCGCGCTGCCCAAAAGCGGGACAACCGTGCTCGTAGGTTGGACAGTAATGACTGGAGGGGGACCGGATGCACCACAGGGTTCTGCGCACAGCCAGCCCAATAAAAACAGGCAAAAAGCGGATTTTGCCAGTCGATTGTTAATAAGCAGCCTACTCATTCTAAAGTGTTAGTCGCTTTAAAGCTGCTTTTATGCCAGTATTTATCAGTGTTTAATACCGATAGGTTAACTTGAGGCGAAAGCTCCGGCCGTCTTGCTCGATCAGGTCCTGAACATGGAACCGGGAGGCCGGATCCGAATATTTGCGATCCAGAACGTTGTATAGACTGGCTGAGAATTCCAGGTTCTTAATGAGATTGCGGCTGAACAGGGTCAAGTTCACGATGCCATAGCTTGCCGCTTCCTCCCCTTGCACCGTGATGGGCTGGCCACTGGCCTCGGTGGTGCTGTGGAGGGACCGCCGATTGCTCGCGAACTGGAATTCGACTCCCGCGAAGATTTTGTCATGCATCACCGGCACGCTGAGATTTAGTTTGGCCAAATGGTTCGGGGAATCGGGCATGCGCCAGCTCACCGATGTATTTCTCGTGTTCTGAAGCGAATAGCTTGCCCGGGTCCGAATCCCGCTAGGCCAAGACCCTTCCAACGCCATTTCCATGCCCTTGGTTTCCGCGTCGAAGTTCGTGAAGCTCCCGCTGGCAAAAACGATCAAATGGTCCATTCGATTGTAAAAGCCAGAAAGCGAGGACCGCAAGTGCTTGCCGATTTCCTGCTCGTAAACAAGCTCATAGCCCGCGATCTTCTCAGGCTTGATCTCTTGAAACCGGGGGTCGCCCAGCTCCGTAAAATTCGGCGCGCGGAAGGCGGTCCCGTAAAGGGCCTTGAGCGTTGAACCCGTGACCGGATTATAGATGAGACCCAGCCGGGGATTGAACGCGGGGGCGAAATCCCCGTATTGGTCGTAACGAATCCCACCATTCAGGTGGAGATTAGTGAGCACCGCAAAATCGCCTTGAAAATAAACTCCGTGGCTTTGGCGGTTGCGGTTTAAGGGAACCTGTCCTGAAACCCTCTGCTCCTGGAGGAAGTCATCCCGATATTCCCCGCCCAGGGTGAGAACATGCCGGTCCCACAGGGTTTTGTTGAGTTGCAGCTCTGCGCCCCACCATTCCCCCACGTCCTTCTGGGTGGTAAACGAGCTGAACAAGACATTTGTTCCCGACAAGAGGGATTGCGGATACCCAATATTATGAGTGTAACTATCGAAATAAACCTGCGCCGTCACCTCCACCACCTCGGGAAAGCTATGGGCATATTTCAAGGCGGCATAGCTTCGCTCATCGACCGTGCGCAGCCGCGGGTCGTTGAAAGTAGTCAGATCGAATTGCGCCGTTGGATTTATTTTGTCGCGATGATTAAAGGCCCCTTCCACAGTAAAATCCCCGTAACCCAGAGACCCAAAGACGCTCCCGAATGAGTCACGATCCATGTGATGTGCAATGCCATGATTCTGCGAGGGCGTATTGAACTCCTTGTAAAACAGTCGATCGGGGCCGCCGCTCTCATAGAGGGTGCCCGAGAGCAGCAGTTGGATGCCATTGGTCATGAGCTTTCCGTAAGTCACCCGGGTCTTGTAGCTGTCAAACCAAGCGTACTCTCCGGAAGCCTCGATTCCGTTAAGCTGGCTGCCTTTTCGGGTAATCACGTTGATCACTCCGAAAAAAGCGTTGTCGCCATAGAGAACCGAACCGGGGCCGCGGATGATTTCAACCCGATCCACAAGATCCAGGTCCAGGATGAAAGCGGTGTCGATGAACGCTCCGTCCGTCAAATTGTTATTGACCCGATGGCCGTCAACCAGCAGTAACACTCGGCTGTTAAAATCTCCCAGGCTGACGCCTCTGGCCCCCAGGAACTGATAGTTCCGGTCATAAGAAACGTTGAAGCCCTGCACGCTCCTCAAAACATCGCCCAGCGTTCGATGGCCATACTTCTTGATTTCGTCAGACTGAACGACTGTGACGGAAGAGGGTGCTTCGGTTGTCTTTTGCTCCAGTTTGGATGCGCCGTACACCTTCGGCACCTCCACGTTCATCAGCGCCTCGAGGGAGAGTTCGGTCAAATCGACCGAGTTTGGCTTCGGTTTGGTTTCCTGACCCGCCGCGCTCATCATGGTGATCCAAAGCGTGAACATGGGCAGCACGCTGCGAACGAGACTTGCGCGCAAAACCTTTGCGCTGTGGCGCGCGGAGCTGGAAAACCAGGCTTCCTGATTCATTTTTCGCGTCGAGCTCCGGGTTTGGCAGCCGTTCGCCCCTCTCCGGCAAGCAAAACCCGTGCCTCCCGTTGGAACGGGGGGTGCTCCGCACGACTATACCGAGCGGCGCTAATATTAGCGTTGTCCTGGCGCGATTGCGCAGAAACTTAGCCTTATATTTTGATTCGAATTGCGTCAAATGACCTGAAACAAATCGATGATCGATCAGGGCCATGCCCAGGCTCCTAACGCGTTCATGTCCTTTCGCCCGCCATCATTCCTCGCCCTGATTTTGATCTGGCTCCTGACCGTCGTCGGCGCCCGCGCCCAGGATCCGCAACGGGCTGAATACTACATCAAAGCTGCATTCGTTTTCAATTTTGCCAAGTTTGTCGAATGGCCGCCGACTGCCTTCCCCAACACCAGCTCCCCGATTGTCATTGGCATTCTGGGCGAAAACCCATTCCAGGATGAACTCGAGCAAACCATCCGGGACAAAACTCTCAATAACCGTCCGCTCGTGATCAAACAATTTGCCTCTTTGGGTGAATCGACCAACTGCCATATCCTTTTCATCAGCACCTCGGAAAAGAAGCGGCTGCCAGAAATTTTTGAAGCCGTTCGGGGAACGAGTGTCCTGACCGTCGGCGAAACCGACCGATTCATTGAAACCGGCGGCATGGTCAATTTAGTTCACGAGGGGAGTAAAATCCGTTTTCAGATCAACGAACCCGTCGCCAAAAGTGCCGGCTTGAAGATCAGTTCCAAGATGTTGAGCCTCGCTTCTCCTCTGGCACACTGAAGGCTCAATGTCCGAGTTTTGTCCGAATCAGGCCCTGCTTTGCTTCCCCGGCGGATTTGCCTGGGCTGCTGGCGTCTGCATGGCTAACAAACCTGCCACGACCAGGAAGCGGCCCGTGGAGCAATACGACCACGAATAATCCGTAAGCGTCAGGTGAAGCGCATCTAGGCGGAGCCGGGCGAGGGTGGCATGGTTGCTCCGTGCAGACATCCAAACCTTTATTTCTGAGGAGCCGGACCAACCCTCAAGCTTGTTACACGCCTAAACAAATCCGCCAGCTTC
>JBBRPK010000083.1:0-23766 GCA_038228235.1 Verrucomicrobiota bacterium | reverse complement strand
CCGGGCGGCGGGTCTTTTGTCTGCGGCCTGCGTTGACTCGGCCGTCACAGCCCGCTGCGGGGATGCTCCGGCCTCGCCGCCTTGGCCACAGCCAAAATCCCTCGCCGCAGGACCCCACGCAATTTTAAAACAGGCTCTAACAAATTCCAAGCCCCAGCGGGGCGGCATGTTGGCGGGCATCGCTGGAGGTGGGCATTGTGGTTGAGCGGGGCGTGGTGTTCGTGCCCGCCGCTGCTGCGCCCGGGGACGGG
Organism: Verrucomicrobiota bacterium; assembly: GCA_038228235.1. Classification (GTDB taxonomy): domain Bacteria; phylum Verrucomicrobiota; class Verrucomicrobiia; order Limisphaerales; family JBBRPK01; genus JBBRPK01. Next base: position 23,515 of record JBBRPK010000083.1, on the reverse strand, counting down.
CGCACTCCGGACAAAACTGCGTCATCTCGCGATTGCGGGCTAGCGCTCCACGCGCCTCATACTTGACCCGGCCGCGACTCCAAACTTATATTGCGCTGCTTCGGTATGCGTCACGTCTATTTGGACCATCAAACAACCACCCCGGTTTTGCCAGAGGTGTTTGAGGCAATGGCGCCTTTCTTCACCGAGTTCTTTGGCAGTCCTGCCTCGTTGCACCGCCAGGGGCTTCGGGCCCGTGATGCTCTGTCAAAGGCGCGAGCGCAAGTCGCGGCGCTTATCAATTCCGAATCGCCTGAGGACATCATCTTCACCTCCGGCGGGACTGAGTCGGCCAATCTCGCAGTTAAAGGGACGGCCTACGCGAACCAGCACCGTGGCAAACACATCGTCGCCAGCGCGATTGAACATCCCGCGGTTTTGAATTCGATTGAGTTCCTCGAAAGGCAGGGCTTCACCTGCACGAAAGTCCGGGTGGATGCGGAAGGATTGATCAATCCCCAGGACGTGCGGGCGGCCATGACTGACCAGACGATATTGATTTGTATGCACCATGCTAATCACGACATTGGGGCCATCCAACCAATTGGCGAAATCGGCCTCATCGCTGCCGACCAAGGCATTCCGCTGTTTGTGGATGCCGGGGCGAGCGGAGGTTGGCTGCCCATTGATGCGCAAAAGCTGGGGATCAGTTTGCTCTCGTTGTCCCCGCATCGTTTCTATGGCCCCAAAGGGGCTGGCATCCTCTACCGGAATCGGCGGGCGCGGTTGACGAGCCTCATTCACGGTGGCGTGCAGGAAGGCGGGCGGCGGGCAGGCACCGAGAACGTGCCAGCCATTGTCGGAGCGGGCGTGGCGGCGGAACTTGCCGCGAGCGAGTTGTCCGAGCGCATGACGCACACCGCCAGCCTTCAAGGGCATCTTTGGGAAGGTCTGAACCTCAAAATCCCGCATCTCAAGCTCAACGGCCCCTCCCCCGGCCCCAAACGGCTCAGCACAAATCTAAACGTCAGCATCCAATTCGTAGAAGGCGAAGGGGTGATGCTGCTGGGAGACATGCGTGGCATCGCCATGACCAGCGGCACAGCTTGCGTGAACAAATCACTGAAGATTTCTCCGGTGCTTTCCGCCATCGGCCTTGAGCATAGTCTGGCTCAGGGAACGGTTATCCTTTCCCTTGGAAAAGCAAATACGGAAGCGGAGATGGATTACGTCATCGAGGTCCTTCCCCAAATCGTGAGCAAGCTCCGCGGAATGTCCCCGCTTTGGGATGAATTTCAGCGGGGGGGAAAGAGGGAGTGATGGATAGGCTAATACTTCCCTGACCCTCAGCACCAAATCGCAACTAATCCTGCATTGGGTTTGGAAACCTGCGCTACAATTTTGTCCACCGCCCTGCCAGCATTCCTAGCTTTCCCAAAGCAAAACTTGCGATTCAATTCAATCCCAAGTACAACGCAGAGATGAATTTATGGCCGTGCCTCGGACCTCCCCCATCGTTTCAGCGATGGTGGTTGTGCCTTTTTATGGCCTGGCTGTTGGCAGGGTGTGGCAAGGAAGCGATTCGGGTTTATACCGCCCCCAAGGACAAGCCTCCAACCCAGCAAATGGCGGAGCAAGGTCCAGGCAAGCGCCCCCCCCCGGCCCATCTGAGCTGGCAGTTGCCCAAAGGGTGGAAGGAAACCGGGCCGAGCCAATTGAGCCTCGCCAGCTTTTCCATCCCCGGCGGGAACGGCCAGGAGGCACAGGTGAGCATCACTCGCCTCGGTCTGCTGGCTGGACGCGACACGATGATTGTCAATATGTGGCGGGAGCAATTGGGCCTCGAACCTGCCAGCAGCGAGGACGCGGTCCGGCAATTCCAGCCAGTGGAAGTCGGCGGCGAGAAGGGCAGTCTGTTTGATCTCACTGGCAAACCAGGAAAAGATGCCGAGCCTGTCCGAATCGTCACTGCCATGGTACATCGTCCTGATGGCAGCTGGTTTTACAAATTGTCCGGGGACGCCACGATCGTCGAGGCGGAGAAGCCTGCCTTCATTGAGTTCCTCAAATCAATGCAGATGAAAGCCGAACCGGTGGAAACTGCGGCAGCCGGGGAACAGCCCAAACCCAAGTGGCGAGTGCCAGGCGAATGGAAGGAACTGCCGGCTGGCCAGATGCAAGTGGCCAAATTTGCCACCCCAGAACGAGGCTCCGCCCATGCCGAGGTTTTTGTAAGCGTTTTTCCCAGCGACACCGGCGGGACTCTCGCCAATGTCAATCGCTGGCGGCGGCAATTGGGCCTTGCCGAAGTGACCGACCAGGACCTCACTTCGCTGGTCAAGCCCCTTGACCCGGCCAATCCAGAGGCGATGTTGGTAGAGTTGACGAACAGTAACAAAAAACTGCTGGGAGCGATTGTCCCGCGAGGGGGCAGCTACTGGTTTTATAAACTGCTCGGGGACAGCGAGGCGGTCGTTCCGGAAAAAGAGGCGTTCGTCGCCTTCGCCAAATCCAATCCGTGACATGCTCGACCGGTTCATTAAAATAATTACTTCGTTGCGGCTAACGGTTATATGCCTTAGCTGCGCGCTGGTGCTGGTGTTTTTCGGCACTCTGGCCCAGGTCAATGAAGGGCTGTACTTGGCGCAGAACCGCTGGTTCAGAAGCTTCTTCGTATTGTGGGAACCGGAAGGGGGAAGCTGGCGCGTCCCGATTTTCCCGGGCGGCTATCTGATCGGCACGGTCCTATTGGTCAATCTTCTGGCCGCGCACCTGAAGCGATTTCAACTCTCATGGAAAAAGCTGGGCATCCACATCACTCATGCCGGCATCATTCTTTTGCTGGTCGGCCAGCTCACCACGGATTTGCTCTCGAAGGAAACCCAAATGCGTTTTGTCGAGGGTGAAACGCGCAACTATACCGAGAGCGCTCAAAAGAACGAGCTGGTCTTCATGACGGACGCGGCCAATACGGCCGAAGATGAAATCATCTCCCTTCCCGAGTCGTTGCTCAAAAGCGAAACGGAGATTCAGCAGGATAAACTTCCGTTCCGCGCGCGAGTTAAAAAATATTACATCAACTCCATTGTCCGACCGCGTGGGCCGATGGTGGACACTGACCCTCCTCCTGCCAGCAAGGGCCTCGGCACGCAACGGGTGGTGCAACCCCTGAGTGAGGCGAAGTCGATGGACGAGCGCAACATGCCCGCAGCTATCATTGAACTGATCGCGCCCCAGGGTTCCCTTGGCACCTGGCTGGTCTCGCCATGGCTGGGTGAAACACAGGAACTGAAACTGGGGAATAAAACCTGGCGCTTCGCTTTTCGTTTCGAGCGAGTTTACACGCCCTTCTCCGTTCAGCTGCTCAAGACCACTCATGAGGTTTATCGCGGGACGGAAAAACCCAAGAATTTTCAGAGCCGCATTCGGGTCGAGAATCCCGCCCGGCATGAGAACCGCGAGGTCGATATCTATATGAACAATCCTCTGCGTTACGAGGGACTGACTTTTTATCAATATCAAATGGTGGATGCATCCCCCTCGACTCTCCCCACCAGCATTCTGCAGGTGGTTAAAAACCCGAGCTGGCTTACTCCTTATGTCGGTTGCGGGCTGGTCGCTGCTGGCCTCCTGGTTCAGTTTATGTTTCATCTGGCCGGGTTCATCAAAAAACGGAGATTCGCATGAGAAAACATCTGCCCTGGATTATCGTAGCCGTATTGGCCGTATGGCTGGTGGGTTCGTTGCGGATGCCTCCGGACAAAGAATTTGCCTTCCGCGAATTTGGCCGCCTGCCTGTCATGTCTAACGGCCGCTTCCAGCCCTTGGATTCCCTGGCGCGCAATTCTCTCCTGCAATTGCGCGAAAAGCAGACCGCCAACCTCGAACCTTGGAAACGGTGGTGGGAAAAACCTAAAATCATTTCCGCGACCGAATGGCTTCTGGGGGTCATGACGACCCCGGACTTAGCGAATACCTGGCCCGTCTTTCGCATCGACCATCCTGACCTCAAGAGTCTGCTGGCCTTGCCAGCCGAGTTGAACCCCGCGAAAAAGCTGGATGGCAAGCATTTCTCCTGGAACCAACTCCAACCCAAACTCAGCGATTTGCGCCGCGAAGTGCAACGCGCCTCGAAAATCAAAGGGTCACAGCAAAAGCCCTACGATCAGGCAGTCGTTCAACTCTGGGGCGCCCAGGCCCTTTATCGGCACCTAAAGAGCGCCCTCGGACCGGCGGGCACGGAAGATTCCGACACAGGTCTGAAGGACTATCTGGCGAAAATCGAAGCGGGACGCGTCGCCTATTTGGCCAGTTTGGATGAAAAGGAGTTTGATCAGGCGGCGCTGGAATGGCTGGAAGACCAATTGGGAGCGCCTATTGTCATTCCCGCGCCTCACCCCGAGCAATCGCGCGATGCCTGGGTGCGCATGAGCGAGGCCTTGTTGCAAGCTTCGAGAACTGCGGAAGCGCCTCCTTTCGCAGTGCTGGCTTACAGCAGCATGGCCAAGGCTTATCGGGCAGGACGAGTGGCCGATTTCAATGCTGCCGTGGCCGAGTACCGAGTCCAACTGGCCGGCTCATTCCAGCCTGAATTGAAAAAAGCCCGCCAGGAGCAATTCTTCAATTTCGTCGAACCCTTTTACAAGTCCATGATTCTGTTTGTCTGCGGATTTTTGTTCGTGCTTGGTTATTGGTTGAAACCGGAGAGCTGGGGCTGGATGCGCCGGGCAGCGGTGGGCGTGGTATTATTAGCGCTGGCGGTCCATACGGCTGGTCTGCTCTGCCGAATGTTCCTCCAGGGCCGGCCCCCGGTGACGAACCTTTATTCTTCGGCCATCTTCATCGGCTGGGGCGCGACTGTGCTCGGTCTGGTGCTGGAAAAATTCTGGCGCAACTCCATCGGCGTGGCCGTATCTTCGGTCATCGGGTTCCTAACCCTGATCATTGCCCATCACTTAAGCCTTGGGGGTGATACGATGGAAATGATGCAGGCGGTGCTTGACACCAATTTCTGGCTTGCCACTCACGTGGTCGTCGTCACCCTCGGCTACGCATCGACATTTGTCGCCGGTTTTCTCGCCATCATTTACATTCTTCGCGGCTTGTTTACGCGCTCGCTGGACCCACAGATGGGAAAGTCGTTGACGCGGATGATCTACGGCATCGTTTGTTTCGCGACCTTGTTCAGTTTTGTGGGAACGGTCCTGGGCGGGATCTGGGCCGATCAATCCTGGGGTCGTTTTTGGGGCTGGGATCCAAAGGAGAATGGCGCGCTCATCATCGTGATCTGGAATGCGCTCATTTTGCATGCGCGTTGGGGCGGGTTGGTGCGTGAGCGAGGGCTAGTCAATCTGGCCATTGTCGGCAACATCGTCACCAGCTGGTCGTGGTTTGGAGTGAACATGCTCGAAATCGGCCTCCATTCCTACGGCTTCACCAGCGCGGCCTTCAAGTGGCTAATCAGCTTTGTCGCCAGCCAACTCATCCTGATCGGGCTCGGTTTAATTCCGCAGCGTTATTGGAAAAGCTTTCGCCCGTCAGCCACTGTGCCTGCGCCCGGCTCCCAGCCCATCCCCCCGAAACCTGGGAAACCCCGGCCAGCCTCGGCGGGCGCCTAAGTTGCCTGTCCTTACCCACTAAAACTGCAACGCAAAGTCCGCCTGGTCACTTAATCGAGAACCGGTAGATGATGGTGTTTTTGTAAACCTGCCCCGGCTTTAAAACGACGGAGGGGAAATTTGGCTGGTTGGGGGAGTCGGGATAATGTTGTGGTTCCATGCAGAAGGCGTTGCGGAAATTATACACCGTGCCGCCTTTTCCGGTCAGAGTGCCATCCAGGAAATTGCCAGTATAAAACTGCAGGCCGGGTTCTGTCGAACTCACTTCCAGCACCCGCCCCGTCGTCGGTTCGGCGACACGCGCGAGAAGCGTTAAATCCCCGATTCGTTTATTGAATACCCAATTGTGGTCATAGCCTTTGCCGAATTTTAGCTGCTCGTCCGCCTGATCGATGCGCGCCCCGATAGGGGTCGGAGTGGCGAAGTCGAAAACCGTGCCCTTCACCGCGCGCAGCTCGCCCGTCGGGATAAGCGTTTCATCCACCGGCGTAAAGCGATCGGCGGGCATCATAACCACATGGCCAAGGACATCTCCTTTTCCTGCCAGGTTAAAATAGGAGTGCTGCGTGAGGTTCAGCACGGTGTCTTTGTCGCTCGTGGCGGTGTAGTCCAGACGCAAGGCATTATCTTCAGTGAGGGTATAGATCGCCGTTACGTTGAGATTCCCTGGATAGCCTTCTTCGCCGTCCCTGCTCAGGTAGTGCAGCTCCAGTTTGCCGTTGAGTGGTTTCGCTTCCCAGACGACTTTGTCGAACCCTTTGATGCCGCCGTGCAGGGCGTTAGGGCCATTGTTAGTCGCCAGCGTGTATTCTTTGCCGCCGAGAGCAAATTTCCCTTTGGCAATGCGATTGCCGTAACGTCCGATGAGGGCGCCAAAATAGGGAGTCTCCTTGAGGTAACCCCCAAGCGTGTCGTAGCCCAGTACCACATCGCCCAGTTGACCCTTGCGATCGGGCACCTTCAAGGAGACGACGATGCCTCCATAGTTGCAGATTTTCGCCTCGGCGCCCTTGGAGTTGCGCAACGTATAGATATCGACGGGCGTGCCGTCCTTTGTCGCGCCAAAAGGCTGTTTGGTGATCCCATCGGGGGGGTGAGAGAGTGAGGCGCAGCCGAGCAGGCAGACTGCGCCGGCGGTCGCCAGGAGGAGAGTGGTCAGGTTAAGTATATTTAACATGCGAGGATTGGGTTGGTCTGGTAGTCGAGTTTTGATGAATCAGAAATTGTTATTGGGTGTTCGCTCTAATTCCTGATCTGGGTGCGGATGTCAATCAACTGTTTCATAACGTCGTAAAGGTTGCCATTCCATTCTTTAGTTCCGAAAGCATCATGCAACATTCGGTAAAGCGAATAAAGCTTTTTGTAAATAGTATGCGCTTTCGGATTCGGGCTGAAGATGCGCGATTTCAAGCCCGTCATTGCCATTTGGGCCTCGGTAAAATTGTCATAGCCGCCTGCCCTTTTTCCCGCGACTACCGCGCCAGCGATCGCCGCACCGAGCGCGCAGGTCTGGCCAGAGCGGGAGATTTTCATTGGTCGCCCGGTCACGTCGGCGTAAATCTGCATCACGAGTGGATTTTTTTCGGCGATCCCGCCGCAGTTCACAATCTGCTCCACCTTCACCCCGTATTCCTCGAGCCGATTTATGATGGCGAGCGCTCCAAACGCCGTGGCCTCGATGAGAGCGCGATAGATCTCAGCGGGGTTGGTATAGAGAGTTTGGCCGAGCAGCAAGCCCGTTAACCGTTGGTCAACCAGGATGGTGCGATTACCGTTGTTCCAATCCAGCGCCAGCAGCCCGGATTCCCCCGCCTTCAGTTTCGCCGCCCCTATGCTGAGAGCCTCGTGCGAACCGCCTTTTCGGCCGCTCGGTTGGATGTAATCCACGAACCAGTTGAAAATGTCCCCGACCGCGGACTGGCCCGCTTCCAGTCCAAGGTAAGCCGGGAGGATGCTGCCATTAACAATGCCGCATAAACCCGGAATGTCGTCCAACCTCTCGCTGGCCGGGACCACCATCATATCGCAAGTGCTGGTGCCGATAATTTTCACCAGCGTCCCGGGTGCGATGCCGGCCCCCACCGCTCCAACATGAGCGTCGATCGCCCCCACCGCCACCGGAATGCCTGCGGGCAATCCCGTGAGCCGCGCCCAGCCGCCAGTCAAGCCGCCCACGGCTTGGTCAATCGCGCGCGCTCTTGTGGGAAGCCGGCCACGCAGTTCGCCCAGCTTGGGATGAAGCTGCGCCAGAAACTGTGCGTCGGGATATCCACCCCAATCATCGTTGTAAAATGCTTTGTGACCGGCCGCGCAAATGCCGGCCGTCAATTTCCCGGGCGCTTCTGTTCCGGTGAGCATCGCCGGAACCCAATCCGCGCACTCAACCCAGGTATGGGCGGCGTTAAAAACAGCCGGGCTGGCGCGCAAGCAATGGAAAATTTTGCTGAAGAACCATTCACTGCTGTAGATGCCGCCGCATTTGGAAAGGTAGCGTGGACGCATCTTGCGGGCGAGGGCGGTAATCTCCACCGCCTCCCTAACGCTCGTATGGTCCTTCCAAAGCCAGGCCATCGCCGCCGGGTTAGTTGCGAACTTGCGGTCAAAGGCCAGCGGTTGGCCCCGCCGGTCGAGAGGAAGAGGCGTGCTGCCCGTGGTATCCACCCCAATCCCGATCACCTGCTCAGGCTTAAATCCGCGCAAATTTTTCTTAGCCAGGAACAGCGTCTTTTTTAGGGTGGCTTCCGCGCCCATCACATAATCGGCGGGATGCTGCCGAGCCAAACTCGGATCACGCGATAAAATCACTCCCTTTTGACCATGCGCATAATTCCAAACCGCCATGGCCACCTCGCGCCCATTGGAAACATTAACCAGGAGGCTCCGGACGGAATTCGTCCCGTAATCCAACCCGATGACGTATCGCGCACCCATCTACGCTTTGTGACATGGAACCCGGATTAATAGCCACAAAAATGTCCACCGAGACAGTGTCGTGTTCGGTGTCCACCTTTTAGGGTGTCCGCTCATTGAATGCGAGCGCCGACGATTTCCCGGGAGGCCCATTTTCCTTCCTTCTCACCCCTTGAACCGTCAACTTCGCTCGACTTCCTTGGGCTGGCTGCGCTTTGGAAGCAACGATTAGGATGGTTGAAGTTCAACCTCATTTCAATGAGACCGTCAAATCAAGGCCAAAGAATTTCTCATGTGAAGCAAAGTCATTCGATGAAGATTCAATCTTCGTAAACCCCATCGCGGCCGCGAATCTCGCGGAATTGCCGGCTTCGCACTATGGTTTCGAATGCCGGCGTGAGCCGGTAATTGTTTTCCTGCAATTGGTGGCGCATTTCCGTTAGGAGCGGGCCGTCGGAGAGCTGCACGGCGCGACCCAGGGCGTAGCCGAGCAGCTTGCGAGAGAACTGCCGCAAGAAAGCATCCCGTCGTATGGTCCCCAGGTAGTTGCGCAAGCCGTCGATTCCCTCGAATTGAGTCCCATCCATTACTTTCGCATGAGTGTCAATCGCGCGGCCACCCAAATCTTTTTCCCGATGGCGTCCGATCGCGTCGAAACTCTCCAACGCGTAACCGAACGGATCCATGCGCACATGGCATCCAGCGCAACGAGGGTCACTGCTGTGTTTCTCGACGAGTTGACGCACGGTCAGACCTTCCGTGGCCGCCTCGTCCTCGGGCAAGCGGGGCACATCTTTCGGGGGCCGGGGCAATTTGTCCCCCAGAAGGACTTCGGACACCCAGTTGCCCCGCAGAATTGGACTGGTGCGGGAGGCGCCGGATTGCTTTGTCAGGGTCGAAGCCAGCCCGAGAATGCCCCCGCGCGAGAATTGCCTTACTCCATCCACCCGCCGCCACTCCGGTCCGCTCACACCCGAAATGCCGTAATGTTTCGCGAGGGCCTCGTTCAGGAAAGCATAATCCGCATCGAGGACGTCCAGGACCGAGCGGTCGCTTTGAAATAAATCGGTGAAAAAGCGGATAGACTCCTCATACATGGCGCCGCGCAAGCCGGTAAAGGTGGGAAAATGTCTTTCGCTCTTCTCATTCAATTCATCGAAATCATGAATGTGCAGCCAAGCGCAACCGAACTCGATAGCCATCCGTCGAACCCGGTCGTCGCGCAACATCCGCTGCATCTGGCTGACGAGCACTGCCGGCTGGCGCAGCTTCCCCCTTGCAGCGGCGGCGCGCAATTCCGCGTCGGGCATGGAGGACCAAAGGAAATAGCTGAGCCGGTTGGCCAATTCCCAGTCGGACACCGGTCCGGCCTCCGCGCCGGGCGGCGCCTTCTCCAGATGATAGAGAAAAGCCGGGGCCACGAAGACGCGCGCCAAAGCAAGCCGGATTGCTTCTTCATGCGGCAGTTCCTGCTCGCGCAGCCGGCGATAGAGCGCGCGCAATTCGTCCTTTTCCCCGTCGCTGAGCGGACGCCGATAAGCGCGCTCGGCAAATTCCAGGAGCGCCTCGACGTGCTTTGGCTGAGTTTCAATCAACCGTTTACGGAAGGCGGCAGCACGATCATTAATCGGCTTGCGAAGCGGCTCGAATACTTTGGGGTCGGCGTCCTGTGTGGCGAATTGCCAGATTTGGTCAAAGGCATCCACGAGCGTCAATGCGTCCTGGCTGATGTAATGCAGTTCGTCCCAAAGCCGGTTGAGTTTCGCCTTTTGCGAATCGTCCAGCATCAAACGCGCAAGGTGATGGTCCTCGCGATAGAACAGCGTGAGCGTCACCACTTCATCGACGGGCACAATTTTCGTGTAGCAGAGGGCGGCGGGAAAAGTGCCGCGGAATTCGTCCAAAGCGGATTCGATTCGCTTGCGGGCGGCGCTGCCCTCATTCACCAGGATGGGGGTGGCGTGGGAAAGTTTGTGGTTATCGGAAGTCCATGGCCCGCTGGCATCTGTCACTGTTACGGTGCTCGGAAGCAGTTTGGATTGGCTTGCCGGTTTGGTGGCGAGCACCTGAAGTTGCACGCTCCCTTCCTGGCCTGCTTGTTGGTCGAGCATGCCGGTGGCGACGAATTCACAACCCGCCACAAGATCAGCCGGCAGACGAATCTCCATCACGGAGGGCGCGCGCACGAATAGACTGGTGGCGTCCAATGGGGCGGAGCTTTGGCTCGCCGCAGTTTGGCCCTTCAAGGGTCGCCCAAACATTGCCGGATCCAATCCAACATCCGTAGCAGCCGATATCCCACCGCGATCCTTTGCAGGAGTTTCGTGACCTTCCTCACGAAGCCCGCTACTCGCCGTGGTTCGCGCAAAGAGAGGCCCGCCCAGAGAAGCGAGTTGCCGGTACAACGCCGCATCTGGACTGTTCGTCGCAGCGGGCGGTCCGGAGATGAGCAGCGTCTGCAACTTCTCCGCCAACTGGCGCTTTTCCTCCGCCCGTTCTGCAGACTGCCAGCGCGCCAGCAGCGAACCGGATGGAATCACCGGCGCGGTGTCGCTCTGAGTTTTCTCCGGCTCCGTGTAGAAATGCCAGACGCCTTCGTTGCCAAAAAGATCGGCGTGGGGATTGCCAGCGAGGACATCACTTGAGACGTCCTGGCTCAAATTCCACTGGCGTCCGCCCTCCCCAGCGCTGGTGAGCACAAGCTCGAGGTCCGTTAGATCGCACGAATGGTCTCCGCGGGGGCCGATGAGCAGCGAGACGAGATCGCCGACATGGACCGATAGCTTTTCGACAGGCCCAACCTTCACCGGTTTGCCGCCCTGCGCGGTGCCTGTGGCCAGGCGCTGGCGGGTCACGCCCCGGCGTAATTCAAGGGACCATGTCACGCCGTTGCCGCACTCCGGGTGCGCATGGGTCACCGTCGCTTCCACACGCAGGATGGTGGCGATGGGGCTTTTCCAACCCACCGCCGCCTGCAATTTTGGCGAAGGATGGACCACCAGGCCATGCGGTTTCATATTGCCCGGAATGCGCACATGCTGGCCGGAGGAGTTGGCGAGGAGATTTGGCGTCTCGGAGCTGCCCCACCCTCTGATAAAATCGTAACCGGAGGCGCTCTTTATCATGTTAGTAAAATAACCCTGAATCTTCAGCGCGCCCCTGTTTCCGATGCCGAGATAATCCAGCCACGCACCCAAGGCCCCGGGCTCCACCTCGTGCTGGCGCGCGAGTTCGGCAACGTCGCTGCTTTCTCCGGTGCTGGCCTCAGCCGCCGCCTGCAAACATCGGGCCGTGGTCGCGAACATCCGCTCTCGCCGCGAGGTCAATTCATGGAAAACCTCGCGCACGTCGCGGAGCAGCAAATTCGGCCGGCCGGGCGCGACCAGCCTCGGTTGTTCCCAGACGGCGTAATCGTTCTCGTTGCCATCTCCAGCGTCGCTGGCCACAAGATAGAGTGTCACTTCTTTGTTAGTCGGCGAAACGGGAATCTTAAAACGCACTTCCTGCTTCGTCATGAGTGGGCTGACCGGTTCCATCCAGGCCTTGGGGCCGCCAGCCTTGCCGATGTGCCCGACGCTGCTGAATTTCCAGAGCGCCTTTTGCCATTGCTCCACCTCAGCCGCAAGGGCGCCGGCCTGAGCCGGGCTGGCGCTCCGCCAGCGAGCGCGGAGACCGTCCAGGGCCAGAGATGGTTCGGTGGTGTTGAGGGTTGTCCAGAGCGCGCGCAGATACTTGGCATTGAGACCGCGTTTGATAGCAAGGGCCTCGAGCTCGTTGAAAGTGGCGGCGCTTGCCTTCCCCGGTCCAGTCTCGAGTGTCGCGGCCAAATACTTTTCCAATGGCAATCGGCCGCCTTCATTAGTCTCAAAGACAATTCCTTGAAGATTTACCTTGTCGCCGCCGCGGGGGTCGGTGAACTCACGATAAAAGCTGCGAATTTGCGCCAGGAGGTCCTCGGTGCGATCGCGCCGCGTCGTCTTGGGAGAAAAACGAATGCCGTCGGGCAAGAGCACCGCGTGGCTGGCGATGTCCTTCCCCGCATCCAGAAATTTTGTGAGGAGCGAGGGGGACATGACAAGCGCGTTCCCTGTGTTCATGAAACCCTCGCCTGCCGCGCCATCGACGGGAAATTCGCGCGCCGGATCGAGGGAATCAACCCCCGTCAAATCCCTGATGGTATAAGTAAATTCGGCATTGCTGAGGCGCCGGAGGACCACCGGACCCGGATCGCCCGCGTGGACCTTGGCCAGTTCTTCGAGCACGGAATTGACCCAGCTTGCAAGCCTCTCGCGTTGGACGGGCGCCGGCTGCGGCTTGTCCTTGGGCGGCATCTCATTATTGGCGAGTTGTTCAGCCACCGCTTGCCAAACCTTTGGATGCCGCAACACCTCGTTCAATGACGAGAAGCGTTCCAAATCCATATCGCCCTTCTTCTTCTCCGTGGAGTGGCACCTGAGACAGTATTCTTTGAAAACAGGGCGAATATTGTTTTCAAAGTAAAGCGGGCTGCTGGCGTCCGACTCCGCCGCGACCGCGCGGGTCCAAAACGCAACCAGCGCGATAATAGCAAGGATGAACCGCTGGATGCAGATTTTCATCAGAGGCGACGAGGACGGACGATCCCCTCGATATCCGAAATCAGTCGATTAATCATAGGGTTCGGCGCAACATCATAATCATGAGCATAGAGACGATCACGCTCGCGGCAAGAGATTTTTCGGCCAAACAAGGCCCTTGCGACGCGCGTATCCATAAACGGAATTCTGGCCACGGGGTTGCGCCGAACTTAGGGGCGACGAACGTCTTCGCCTTTATAGTCATGACCACTTGCTTTGACGGAGGAGCATCAATCAAGATTCAGGGGAACGCCGCATGAGCCCTGTGACACATTTTCCGGGAGCCTGGTTTCTCACCCCTGCAATTTTTTCGACGCCCTGGAACACCCTCTTCGTGGAGGCACTTCGGAGGAGATTTCCGCTTTCCGGAGGGAATGTCGCTTGAATAAAAACGCGCGGGGCCGCATCTAATATACCTGCATGAAGTGGTTCGCTGGGATACTCCTGTGCTTTGGTTTGTGCGAGCAGGGGTTGCTCGGCGCACAACAGCCCCTGCCCGGACGTCAGACCTACCGCCAGCAATGCGCCAAATGCCATGGGCGTAACGGCGAAGGGGTCAAAGGCAAATATGACGATGCCCTGCAGGGGGATTGGTCAATCGAAAAGCTCACGCGCTATATCGGGAAATCGATGCCCGATGATGACCCCGGAACTTGCGCCGGCCCGGAAACGGTCGCCCGCTTTATCTACGACGAGTTCTATTCGCGCGAGGCGCGCGCGCGGAACCATCCTCCACGCGTCGAGTTGGTGCGCCTGACCAATCGTCAGTATGTCAACACCGTCGCCGACTTGCTCAAACATTTCACCGGCCGCGATGATCCCGCCAGAGGCGAGAAGGGATTACAAGCCACTTACTACAAATCACGGGATTTCAGCCGTGAAAAGAAGATGTTCGATCGGGTGGATGGCCGCGTCGATTTTGATTTCGTTCAGGCGGGCCCTGAGAAGGATCCGATTGGCACCAACGAACTCTCCGTCCAGTGGCGGGGATCGCTGCTGGCAGAGGAAACGGGCGATTACGAATTCATTCTTAAAACGGCCAATGGCGCGCGTTTGTGGGTGAACGACGAGGACGAAACCCTCATCGACGCCTGGGTCGCCTCCGGGCAACTTACCGAGCACAAAGCTACCGTTCGTCTTCTGGGAGGAATGGCGTATCCGCTCCGGTTGGATTATTTCAGGTTCAAGGACAAAACGATCTCCGTCTCTTTGCAGTGGAAGCCGCCGCACGGCACGCGGGAGGCCATTCCGGCTCGCGCTCTCTCGACCACCCGGGCAAACCCGACGGTAGCCATCAGCACCCGGTTCCCTCCCGATGACAGCAGTGTAGGATACGAACGGGGAGTGGCCGTTTCCAAAGCCTGGGATGAAGCGGCCACGCAAGCGGCGATTGAAGTCGCCAACCACGTCGTCAAACACCTGGATCGATTGTCCCACAGCAAGCCCGCTGACACCAATCGCATCGCGAAAGTCCAGGACTTTTGCAGCGAATTTGTTGCCACTGCTTTTCGTCGGCCGTTGACACCCGAGCAAAAGCGGATTTTCATCCTGGCGCGCTTCAAAAATGCGCCCAAGGTCGATGATGCTGTCAAACGTGTCGTGCTGCTCGCCTTGAAGTCACCGCGATTTCTCTATCTGGGCCTGGACCAGGGCATACCTGACGACTTCGAAGTCGCGGCCCGGCTCTCATTTGATCTATGGGATTCCCTGCCCGACCAGCCACTGTGGAAGCTGGCGGAGCAAGGCGCGCTTCATAATCGCGAGCAGATTGCCGAACAAGCGCGCCGCATGTTAGCCGACCCGCGCACCCGGGCGAAAATCCAGTATTTCCTTCATCAATGGCTGCAGATGAACCGGGTGGAAGATCTTTCCAAGGACTCGACGCTGTATCCCGGATTTACGCCCGAGATCATCGCGGACCTCCGGACTTCGCTGGATCTTTTTCTGGAGGACACGGTGTGGAACGGGGCTTCGGATTATCGCAAGCTGCTCCTGGCCGATTACCTCTTCCTGAACAATCGGCTGGCGGCGTTCTACGGTTTAAGCACCAATGCCACGGACGAGTTTGTCCGAGTGACTATGGACGCCAAAGAACGCTCGGGCGTCATCACCCATCCCTATTTGCTTTCTGCGTTCTCCTACCAGAAGTCCTCCTCCCCCATCCATCGGGGCGTGTTTCTGACCCGCAACATCGTGGGGCGCGCCCTGAGACCGCCACCGATGGCGCAGGTGTTCAAGGACGCCGATTTCGCGCCTAATTTGACCATGCGCGAAAAGGTGGCGGAACTGACCCGCCCCCAGGCTTGCCAAACCTGCCACTCAGTGATCAATCCACTAGGCTTCAGCCTCGAACATTATGATGCGGTGGGCCGCTTCCGCGCTCGCGAGAGTGACCAGCCTATCAATTCCAGCAGCGAATACACGACCGACGAGGGCCGGACAGTTCATCTTGCGGGCGCGCGCGACGTGGCCGAGTTCGCGGCCAGCAGCGAGCACGCCCAAAACGGGTTCATTGAGCAACTCTTCCACCAGGTTGTTAAACAGCCTGTGCTGGCGTATGGTCCAGAGGTTATGCCGCGCTTGCGGCAGTCATTCGTCGGCTCGGAATTCAACATCAAGCAATTACTGGTCGAAATCGCAACGGTGTCTGCGCTGCACGGAAGCGGCAGCGAAGACCCAACTCCTAAGAAAAAGACATGAACGCAATTCATCGCCGGCAATTTATCAAATCTCTGGGACTGTCCGCGGCCTCCCTCCCTTTCCTGATGGGCCTGCCGAGCCTCGGGCTGGCCAGTCCGGCGCGCCCGCGCCAACGCCTGGTAGTAATGTTCAGCCCGAATGGCACCGTCCCGACAGCCTTCTGGCCCGAGGAGACGGGCAAGGATTTCAAGCTCAAGGAGATTATGGAGCCGCTCGAGGCATTCAAAGACCGTTTGTTAGTCCTCAAGGGATTGTGCAACAAAGTGCGGGGCGACGGCGACAACCACATGCGTGGCATGAGCTGCCTCCTGACCGGAATCGAACTTTTCCCCGGCAATATCCAGGGCGGGTCGGACACTCCGGCGGGATGGGCGAGCGGCATCTCCATCGATCAGGAGTTGAAGAATTATTTCCAGAGCAAAGAAGACACGCGCACCCGATTCGGCTCGCTCGAGTTTGGCGTGGGCGTCACTGACCGCGCTGATCCTTGGACGCGGATGTCCTATGCCGGCCCCAATAACCCAATCGCGCCCATTTCCGATCCGTATCAAATGTACGGGAAACTCTACGGCCAATTGAAGGACAAGGAGAATCTCGAAAGCGTGCTCGACGGCGTGAAGGACGATCTGAACAAGGTGCGGAAATTAATCAGTGTGGAGGACCGGCGTCTTCTGGAAGATCACGAAGCGCTGGTTCGCCAAATGGAGAAGGAAGTGGCCGAAACTGGCCGCCAAAAGCTGCGGGTCGCGCCCCCTTCTCTGGAAGAAGCCGTGACCGATCAAAATGACAACCTGCCGCGGTTAAGCCGAATGCAAATCGATTTGCTCGTCAACAGCTTCGTCAATGACATGGCGCGAGTGGCGACATTGCAATACACCAAATCCGTCGGCATGGCCCACATGAACTGGCTCGACATTAAGGACGGCCACCACTCTTTGTCTCACGAGCCGGACAAGGACGAAACAGCGCAGTCGAAATTAGTGAAGATCAACAGGTGGTTCTGCGGGGAGTTGCGCTACCTGGCCGAAAAGCTCGCCACGACGCCCGAACCGGGCGGCGAGGGCACTTTGTTGGACAACACGCTCATCCTCTGGACGAACGAATTAGGCAAAGGCAATTCCCATACTTTGGACAACATCCCCTGCCTGCTGGTGGGCGGCGGCTTCGGTTTCCGCATGGGACAATCCCTCAAGCTGGACAAGGTTCCGCACAATCGTCTCCACCTTGCCCTGGCCCATGCCGTGGGTCACCGCATGGAAACATTCGGCAAACCTGCCCTCTGCGAAAGAGGCCCATTGGACTTGAGCTAGCAGGCGCAGAGGTTTGGGCAGCCTTCCCGGGACCATCAACCGGCCCGCACTCCTGTGTGCATTAAGAGCCTGTTTTAAAATTGCGTGGGGTCCTGCGGCGAGGGATTTTGGCTGTGGCCGAGGCGGCGAGGCCGGAGCATCCCCGCAGCGGGCTGTGACGGCCGAGTCAACGCAGGCCGCAGACAAAAGACCCGCCGCCCGGAGGGTTTTCGGGGAAAAGGCCGACTGGCTTCGTTGCTCCTCGGTCGCAGATCGCTGGCGGGTAGGCTCCCCTCGTCGCGCCTCGCCACCCGGCCTTTTCCCCGAAAACAGGACCCCACGGAATTTTAAAACAGGCTCTTAGGCTCGTTCCATGTACTTGCCGTTCCGGGTGTCAATTTTGAGCCTCTCCCCGGTCTTGATAAAAAGGGGCGCTTGAATGGTCATCCCAGTTTCCAGGATGACTGGTTTCTGCATATTATTGGCAGAGTCGCCGCGAACACCCTCGGGCGCATCCTTCACGGCCAGAATCACGCTGGAAGGAAGCTCGACCTGCACCGCTTTATCACCCACAAAGGTCACAGTCACATGCTGGTTTTCCACCAGGTAGCTTCTCGCGTCACCCACCACCTCGGGGGCGAGGGTGACGGTTTCGAACGTTTCAGGATTGGAAAAGACGTAATCCTCGCCATCTTTATAGCTGAATTCCATCTTGTGAGTTGTCATCGGCACGACTTCAATTTTTTCTGTGGAACTGAAGCGCACGTCGGAGGATTTGCCGGTCCGGATGCTGCGGATGCTAGCCTGCACAAAAGCGCGCAAGTTGCCGGGAGTCCGGTGCTGGGTATCCAAAACGACGGCGATATCGCCGTTATAATTGATCGCCATGCCACGGCGAATATCATTTGCTGTTGCCATAAAAATGTAAAATGAACCGCTGTCGCCCGAAAGCTCCGGACCAGCAGAACAACAAGCATAACTCAAAAATAACTGAGCGCAAGCCTCCAATTCGGCTTTTGGCTCAGCAGAGCAGATGCGCGGAACGAGCGGAAATAATGGACGCAAGCGACACTGATTTTCGGCTGCTGGCTGTTGGTGGCCTGGTCGTATCGACATTTTCGCTTGTCCCGGTTCTTTGAGCCGCCCCCTTCTCTTCTCTGACGATTTACAGCCGATTGACGAACCGGTTGCGGCGGCGAAACGGCGCCGTGCTGGCTCTCAGATGTTTGCTATCACACGGCATATGCTTTGTTGCGGCCGGAGGATGTTGATTTCCCCCGACTGTTATTTATGGACCTTCATCCGTGTCCATTAGTGTCCATCCGCGGTTCAAATTCGTTTTAAACCGTTAGCCGGCGGTGTAATCCCTGGCGAAAAATTCGTCTGCATTCGTGTAATTCGTGTCGAGACCCTCTGTGCTTGCGGCTCTGCCGCGTTGCGCGCTCACGGTTGCCATGGGGGCTCTGACGTGGCTCAGTTATTGGGGGTTCCGTGGTGGGTGTCCCGGCTCATATGGGAATTCAAAACAGAGATTACATGAAACGGCCTTCGGACGACTTTGTTTCTTTCAAGTTTTTCGTTGCGAGGTTCTCAGAACTTGGGGCATAATAGAAATATCGCTTTCGCGAAAAATGCCCGGGGGCAACGTCTAGGCGCAAAACTCGAACTGTGAATCAGAACATGAAAGAATTAGGAAAGTGCAATACGAACCATAAAGAGATTAATCATTGGGTGGGCGAGATGACCCGTCTTTGCCAGCCGGACAAAGTGTTCTGGTGTGATGGTTCCGAAGCGGAGAAGGAAGCTCTGACCGCCGAAGCGGTGGCCAAGGGCATTCTCATCAAATTGAACCAGGAAAAACTCCCCGGCTGTTACTATCATCGGTCCAATGCCAATGATGTGGCCCGCGTCGAGCAATGCACCTTTATTTGCGCGGAGGCCGAGGAGGATGCCGGCCCCACCAATAACTGGGCCCCGCCTAAGGAAATGTATGCCCGCCTCTACAAACTTTGCGAAGGAGCGATGAAGGGCCGGACTATGTATGTGGTGCCCTACTTGATGGGGCCGCTAGGATCACCCTTGAGCAAGGTGGGCATCGAAGTAACGGACTCGATTTACGTCGTCCTGAGCATGCGAATCATGGCCCGCATGGGAAACATCGCTTATGAACATCTAGGTGAGCGAAATGATTTCAATCGCGGGCTGCACAGCATGCTCGATTTGAATCCAGAGCGGCGCTATATCGCGCATTTTCCCCAGGACAACGCCATTATCTCGGTCGGCTCAAACTATGGCGGCAACGTCTTGCTGGGCAAGAAGTGTCTGGCCCTTCGCATCGGTTCCTGCCTGGCGCGCAAGGAGGGTTGGCTCGCCGAGCACATGCTCATCCTCGGCGTGGAATCACCGAGCGGGGAAAAAACTTACGTGGCCGCCGCCTTTCCCAGCGCCTGCGGCAAGACTAATTTTGCCATGCTGGTGCCACCCCCGCATTTCAAAGGCTGGAAGATTTGGACGCTGGGGGATGACATCGCCTGGATGAAACCCGGCCCCGATGGCCGCCTTTATGCCATTAATCCAGAGGCGGGCTATTTCGGAGTGGTGCCCGGCACTAACAACAGTTCTAACCCCAACGCGATGAAAACTATCGCTCGCGACACTATTTACACCAACGTGGCGCTCTTGCCCGATGGGGACGTGTGGTGGGAAGGCAAAGACGGACCGGCCCCCAAGGAATGCCTGGATTGGAAAGGAAATAAATGGACGCCCGAGTCCAAAGAAAAAGCGGCCCACCCGAACAGCCGATTCGCGGTCCCGATGGCCAATAATCCAGTGCTGGCCGCCGAAGCCAACGACCCCGCCGGGGTGCCGATCAGCGCGATTATGTTTGGAGGCCGCCGGGCCACCACGATGCCCCTGGTTTTTGAAACCTTCGATTGGATTCACGGTGTCTATACCGGAGCGACGATGGGTTCGGAAATGACAGCGGCAGCCAGCGGTGGCGCGGGCCAATTGCGCCGGGACCCGATGGCCATGCTGCCTTTCTGCGGCTATAACATGGGCGATTATTTTCGGCATTGGCTGAACGTACGGAAGCGGATCAAGAATCCACCCCGAATTTTCCATGTTAACTGGTTCCGCAAAGATGAGACTGGAAATTTCCTCTGGCCCGGTTTTGGCGAGAATATGCGCGTTCTCAAGTGGATCGTAGATCGCTGCCGCGGCCGTGTGGGAGCGTCTGAGACCGCGTTAGGCTGGGTGCCTCTGTGGGAAGATTTCGAAAAGGCTGGCCTGAAGGATTTTGGGGCTGAGCAATTCGAAAAGGCCCAGGCTGTTAATACCAAGGAGTGGGAGCAGGAAGTCGTTTCCCAGGAAGAATTCTTCATCAAACTCCATGCCACCCTGCCCAAAGAATTGATTTTTCAAAAGGAATTGCTGGTGGCCCGGCTCTAGAAAAAATCATGCTCCTGATCGCGTTCCGAGTTTAAAGCCCAATCCTGCTTCCTAATTTACAGCAAGTTACAAAGTTGCATCTGAGTCATTTCGAGCTTGGGATTGTGAAGCACGCGCTCCTCTCTTACCATTATACCCATGCTATTGTCCACGTTGAAGGCGCGCCTCTTGATGGCGTGCTTCTGGGCGCTGACGACGGTTTTCTTGACTGCTGAAGCCAAGGCGGAACAACCGCTTCCTGAGGCAAAGCGGCTCCAAACGAGTCCCGTTCTGCGGCACCTGAAACCAAACCCGATGCCGTCGCCGCCGCGCAACCCCGCCGAGCAGACGGTGGCACAGATGTACCTGCCCGACGGTTTCCGCGCCGAACTGGTGATGGCCGAGCCTGACTTGCACCAGCCGATCGCCTTCGCGTTCGACGAGCGGGGACGGATCTGGGTCGCGGAGGCCTACAGTTATCCGACCAAGCGCCCAGCGGGTCAGGGGTTGGATAGAATCGTCATCTTTGAAGACCGCGATGGGGACGGAAAATTTGAAACGCACAAAATCTTCGCGGAAGGCCTGAATCTGGTCTCGGGCTTGGAGGTCGGTTACGGCGGCGTCTGGGTCGGCGCAGCGCCAGAGCTGTTGTTCATTCCGGATGTGAACCACGACGATATCCCCGATGGGCCGCCACAAGTTCTGCTCGATGGCTTTGGTTTCCAGGACACGCACGAGTGCCTGAATAGTTTTCTGTGGGGACCGGATGGATGGCTCTACGGCAATCAAGGTGTTTTCAATTACGCGCGCATCGGCAAGCCCGGCGCGCCGGAAGCCCAACGCACCGAATTGCGGGCGGGCGTCTGGCGGTATCATCCGGTGCGGCACAAGTTTGAAGTGTTTGCCAGCGGCGGGAGCAATCCGTGGGGTCTTGATTACGACGAGCGGGGGCAACTTTTTATGACGCATTGTCGCAGCTATTGGGGGCGTGGCTTGACAACGCACGTCATTCAGGGCGGCCAGTTCTGGAATCAGGCGAACGCGAACTATGCCCCCTTTATCATCGCCGAACCGCCCCAGGAGTTCCCTGCATTCCGCAACTATCTGCTCGCCTCGGCCCGTTATGACCATGGCGCGGGCGGCGCCGGCGAACCGGGCAGCGATGCCATCTACGGCGGCCACTCCCATGCTGGCACGATGATTTATCTGGGTGACAATTGGCCCGACGAATTTCGAGGCCACCTCTTCACGCATAATCTCGGCGGCCACCAAATCAACCATCAGGTCAACCGGAGACTTGGCTCGGGTTTCGACACCGTTCACGCCGGACGCGACCAATTCTTTTGCACGGATCCAAAATATGTCGCGTTGGATTTACAATACGGTCCGGACGGCGCGGTTTATGTGATTGACTGGTATGATCAACAGCATTGCCACAACCCAAACACGGAACGATGGGATCGCAGTAATGGCCGCATTTATCGAATCGAATACGAATCCACCTACCGGCCCAGGACAGTGGACCTGTCACGGTCAAACGAGGTTGAGCTGGTCCAGCTTCTTCTGCACAAGAATGAGTGGTTCGCCCGCACCTCACAACGACTTCTCGCCGAACGATCGCGCACACCGGCCGGGATCACTCCAAAAGCCCTGGCTGACTTATCGCAGATGGCTCGCTCTCACACCGATCCGCGACGCCGCTTGCGGGCGCTATGGACTTTGCACGTGTCCGGCGAGTTAGCCGAAACCTTCGCAAAGGAGATCCTCGCTGATCCCGACGAGTACGTTCGCGCCTGGTGTATCCAGCTTCTTGCAGAAAAGGAGAGTCTGACAACTCCGGTGCTGAGCGAGTTGCTCCGTCTCGCGAAATCCGATCCCTCCCCCGTTGTGCGACTCTACCTTGCCTCGGCCGTGCAGCGGGTTTCGGAAAATCCCGCCTGGGAGTTAATCGAGGCGCTGGCGCAACATGGCGAAGACGTCGCTGACCGCAACCTTCCCTTGCTCCTCTGGCACGGACTGGCGCAGAGAATGTCTGCGCGCTTCGAACGCGCATTTTCAGTGGCCGCAACCACCCCCATCCCGCAACTCGCCGATTTCATCCATTGGTATGCCGCTACTTTTGAAAAAGCTGGATTGAATCACGCTGTGGCCGCCCTGAAAGAAGCCAGTGGTGAGACCCTGCGCCGGCGGCTCGCCGGGCTGTGGCTGGCTGTGGCGCCGCAGGCGAATGTCCCCATGCCCGCGGCCTGGAAATCTCTCGCGCCAAAGCTTTACGCCAGCGCCGACGCCAGGATTCGCCGGCAAGCCGAGCGTTTGGCGGCTGTTTTCGGCGACGATTCCATGTTCCCCCGATTGCGCGAGATGCTCGCGAACTCCACCGACTCCGAATCCCGCAAGCATGCTTTCGCTGTGCTCAGTCGAGCGCAGGATCGTGCCTCACTTCCAGTTTTCCTGCGCCTGCTCGACGACGCGGCCTTCCGCACGCTGTCGATCAACCTGCTCGCCCGCTTCGATGATAGAGCAGTCGCCGAAGCTCTCCTCAGCCGCTTCGAGCAGTTTCCTCCTGAAGACCGCGCCCTCGCGCTTAACGCGCTGACGAGTCGCACCACTTTCGCCCTCGCCCTGCTTGACGCCGTTTCAGGGAACCGCCTTAAGCGTGATCAACTCACAGCCTTCCACATCCGCCAACTCACCGCTTTGAAAAGCGCGGAAGTGGACCAGCGGGTTACCGCCACTTGGGGACGCATTCTCCAGAGCCCCGTAGAGAAACAGGCCCGAATGGAGAAGTTGGAAAAAACCTTCAACGAAGCGCCTCTCTGGGCTTACGATGCCGGGGCAGGAAAAGAGCACTTCCAAAAGCTTTGCGCCTCTTGTCATCGCATTGGTAACGACGGCGTGCGGCTCGGTCCCGAACTGACCGGCGCAGGGAAAAATGGAATTCGCTACTTCCTCGAAAACATCATTGACCCCGATG
>JBBRPK010000082.1:0-23969 GCA_038228235.1 Verrucomicrobiota bacterium | reverse complement strand
GACCGCCGCCGCTCGTTGCCACATCGGCTTGAACAGCTCTTGAACCGCCGGCTGAAGGTGAGCCCAGGTTCAAGCCGCTGACAGCGCCCTCTCGATCCAGCAGGATCGAGCAATCACTCACCGTCCCCACGTTTTCTCCCGCTCCGCGCACCGCCCACGTCGTATGCCACCTTCAGCCGGGCGCAGGCGGGTATTTCACGGCGCTGATCTGGAGGGGAAAAACTTGCCACGCCATGCAATTCGGACTAAATATGGACGAGTTTCTGGAGAGATGGCCGAGTGGCTGAAGGCGACGGTTTGCTAAACCGTTATACTCTTAACCGGGTATCGAGGGTTCGAATCCCTCTCTCTCCGCCACTTCAGGATTTCATTTAACCTCATCGAGTCCCAATTGTATCACGCGATAGAACCGTTGCGCCATCCCGTCTCGAGGCGTATCGATGGCGGAGGCCTGGGAGCCTGTGGCGAGCACGTCGGGGCCAGCATCCGTCCAGGCTTTCGCGGAGAGGTTGGTGGTGTATTGAAGACGGTACATTTTCCCGGGAGATGCATTCCACCGCACAGCCACTTCTCCGCCCGAACCCAAGGCGATGCGAGTCAGGGGAGGAAAATGGGCGGCCAGAGGGCCGGGATTGGTGATCGAGTTATCGATAGTTATGTGCCCTGGGCTGGCATTGAGCGGCACGACCTGCAGATTGCCATTCGCGGCTTCCAGCATAGTTGGCGCGCCATCGATCCACACATCACTGTTCGCGCCAGGCATACCAGCCAGAAGAAGTCGTGACGCAAAGAGCGTGGCGCCGTCGGCCAAGCTCGCGCTCCTGCCGGTGAGCTCGTCCCATGAAACGACCAACGTCCCCTCGTTAGTCGCGGTAGTCCCGAAATTCATCCCCACCAGCCCGAATTGCTCCACGCCCAGGAAGGTCGCAACCGTTGGATCCCAGTGCAGCGAGAACTGGAAGGAACTGATGCCACTGAATGAGTTCACATGCAGCGGAAGGGAAACCTGAGTGCCAGAGGCCCCGTTGGTAATGTCCATGGCCAAGGTGAGCTCTCTGACCTCAATGTCAATCGTTTCAAAATCATTCAGGGCGGGAGAGCCGCTGTCAGTGACTCGAACCGTAATCTGGTGCGGCCCCGTCATCCCGGTTGCGGTGGGGACCCATGTAAACAGCCCCTTTTCCGGATCGATGCCAGCTTCGCTCGGCGCGCCGGCATCCAGACTGTAAGTCAGAACTTGCGCTGGAACGTCAGAATCGGTTGCCTTCGCCGTAAAGGTCAACAGACTGCCTCCGAGGACTGTCTTATCTCCAATTTTAGCCAACACAGGGGGAGCATTGTCTGGCTTGGCCGCTATGCCGCTCAGCTCAAGGTCAAAGTCCATGGCGGAGCTGCTGCCGCTGCGCTGGTGGACTTCAGCCGCCACGACGTTAGTTCCGGCGACTAGAGTGCTGGGGTCCAATGGACCACTAACATGGTAAGTTGTTTTATTAGTCCCGCTGGCGCTCGTCGAGGCGGGGGTGAGATAGGTGATGGGTCCGGCCGGCAGGTTATCACGGAAAACCTCCGCGCCATTTAGGAAAATTACCACGCCATCATCCCGACGGACGCGCAAGCTAAGAAGGTTAAATAGGGAGGGATCCATGACCTGGAAAGCGCGCCGGAAATAGGTGGTGATGTATTTGGCGCTGGAATTGGGCCCGTAACCGACGATGGTGCTTTCGTCGCCAGCTCCGTATCCGAGCACACCTGGACCCCTATTCCAGGCGGTATCGTTAAAAGCGGGGGCGATCCAAGCCCCCCCCAAATCTTCACCGGTGTCCCTGTACTTCCAGACCGATCCTGTGGAAATGAGCGAGACATTGGTAGCGAAGCCGGGCACGACAAAAACGGTGAAGGTTTTCGAGTCACTCAACGCTGGAGCACCATTATCGTTCACGGTTATGGTCACCTTGTTCGTGCTCAGGACTTGGGCATTGAGCGCTGTGAACATGAACAAGCCCGTCGCCGGATTTATGCTCGCACCGCCAGGCGCCCCCGCGGCGAGACTGTAAGTCAACTTCTGAGCCGGAATATCCGCATCGGTCGCTGAGGCCGTAAAGGTCAGCAGGCCGCCTTTGACAACAGCTTTGTCGGCGATGGCAGCCAAAGCCGGGGCCGTGTTCACCTCGTTGACGATGATAGTGATTGTCTTAAAGTCGCTGAGCGCAGGAAAACCATTATCGGTCACCCGGATGGTCACCACGTTCGTGCTCGGTCCTTGCGCCTCGGTTGGCACCCAGATGAAAACACCATTGGTGGGATTGATAGCGGCCCCTGGAGGCGCTCCAGGATCCAAGCTGTAGGTCAGAAACTGTGCGGGCAAATCCGAGTCCGTGGCGCTGGTCGTGAAGGTCAGAAGGCTTCCCTCATTGATTGTTTGGATGCCGGGCACAGCCAAAATCGGCGCAGTGTTCACTTCGTTGGCGATGATGGTGATGCTCTTAAAGTCGCTCATCGGAGGAGAACCATTATCGGTCACCCGGATGGTCACCACGTTCGTGCTCGGTCCTTGCGCCTCGGTTGGCATCCAGGTGAAAACACCATTGGTGGGATTGATAGCGGCCCCTGGAGGCGCTCCAGGATCCAAGCTGTAGGTCAGAAACTGTGCGGGCAAATCCGAGTCCGTGGCGCTGGTCGAGAGGGTGAGCAAGGCGCCTTCGTTCACCGTTTGATCGCCGGGCGCTGTCAGCAACGGTGGAGTGTTAGGAAGCACGGTTAGGGTGACCACATCACTGGACGCCGAGCCCAGAACATTGGTCACCAGCACGGAGTAGCCCCCGGCTTGGGAGAGGGGAACGTTCGCCAGGGAGAGTGAGGCATTGGTGGCGTTCGGCAACGGTCTGCCCTGGAAATACCATTGGTGGCGCAAAGGCAGCGCGCCCACAGCCGTGACACTAAGGGTGGCCGCCCCCCCGGCTGGGATGGACTGCGATTGGGGCTGAACAAGGACCGCGGGTGTGATAAAGCTTCGGTTCCCATCCATCTCCAGATCAAAACCCAATACCGAATTGCCGGCGCTGCGTTTGTGGATTTCGACGGCCAGGACATTCTGGCCAGCCACCAGAGAGCCGGCAGGCAACGGAGGACTGGCAAAGTAATTGGTTCTCGCTGAACTGCTCACGCTCGCAGCGGCCGGGGTGCGAAAGGTGATTGGGCCGCTGGGCATGTTGTCCCGATACAGTTCGAACCCATTAAGATAAACCACCACCCCATCATCACGGAGCACCCGCAGGTTCAAGGCGGTAAATAGGGAGGGGTTCGGAACGTTGAACGCGGCGCGAAAGTAAGTGGTCATGTATTTGGCGCTTGAGCTCGGACCGTAGCTCACGACCGTCGCTTCACCGCCGCTGCCGTAACCAAGTCTGGCAGGCCCGCTGGTCCAGGCACGGTCGTCGAAAGCCATGGCGGTCCAGGCCACGCCCAAATCTTGCCCCGTGTCTCGGTATTTCCAGACGAAGCCGGTGGCGACTAGAGTGAGATTTGTCAGAGGAGCGGTAAGCACGCTGATACTGAAAGTCTGCGCGGCGCTTAAGGAGGGCGAGCCATTATCTGTCACCCGAATAGTAATCCGATTGGTGCTGGGCCCCTGGGCAGAACCCCAGGTGAACAGCCCCGTGGCAGGATCGAGAGTGGCCCCAGACGGCGCACCCGCATCCAGACTGTAAATCAGAACCTGGGGAGGAAGGTCCCCATCGATGGCCAAAGCTTTGACCACCAATGGAGCGCCCTGACTGATCGTCTGATCGCCAATGGGTGCCAGGATGGGCGGGGTATTCACCATCAACAACACCGGCGGACTCGCCACTGGACCGCGAAGATTGCTCACCACTACCGAATAATTCCCCTGTTGCGAGGATTGCACGCTCGGCAAGATCAGGCGAGGTGTGGCCGCGCCGGTTACGGTTGGGCCATCGGTTAGATTGACCCCATTCCATTGCCATTGATAGCTCAATGGCCCCGAACCACTGGCGGATACACTAAAAACGACACTCACTCCCGCCACGACACTTTGGCTAGCGGACAGACCGGTGATCAGCGGGGGAGAAGCGGCACCCTGCTGGACGATAAATTGCGAGCTACCAACGAGGAGGATGCCAGTTCTGGGGGGGCCCGGATTAGGCTGAACCTGATAAGTGACGACGCCGTTGCTCACCCCGGTGAGACTGGAGGTCGGGACGATCCAATTGTTAGGCGTCTGCACTGTCCAATGGCATCCGATAGGCGCGGTCACAGCCACGAAGCCGGCGTCCGCAACGAAACCATGGAGCCGGTTGAGTGGCGCAATGGCGGGGCTGCATGGCAACCCTGCCTGGCCCAGGGCGAGGAATTGGTTCGCAATCCCCACCAAGCCAGTTCGAGCGATGCTGCTTGAGTTGGCGTGGATAGTATAGGGGACGCTCCCACTCCCGAGCCTGCTGGGGCCTGATCCCAAAACAATCCAGTCGTTCGTGTTGACCAGGTTCCAGGGACATCCTATGCCCGCAGTCACGGTCACCGCCCCAGTGACCACTCCGAAGGTGTGGGACCGATTGGTGGCCGAGATCGCGTATCGGCAAGAAGTTCCGAATTGAGTGACAGCAAAAGGCTGATTAGCGAGGATGATGACGCCGCTCCGGTCACTCGCGTCGTAATTCGGTGCTACACTATAGTTCATAACCCCGCCTCCGGAACTGTTAGTAGCGGAGGTGATGGTAATCCAGAGGTTGGTGTTGCTCACAGCCCATGCACAACCCTCTGAAGCAAAAACAGTCACGCTGCCGGAGCCTCCCCCCGCCCCAAGCAAATAATTGGCTGGCAAGATCGAAAAATTGCAGGGTGCGGCCAATTGCGTCACCGTAAAAACCTGGCCGTTCACCGTCAGCGAGCCTGTTCGAGGAAAAGGGCTGGGATTGACGAACACGGAGTAGCGCACAATTCCATTCCCGGTGCCATTCGTGGCCAATTTGATGGCCATCCAGTCGTTAGCGTTTTCTACCGTCCAATCGCACCCTACAGCGGCAGTCACAATGAAGGTGGAAAATTCGGCGTCGTAATTATGCAAACGGCCCGCCGGATTAAGGGGGTAGGCGCAGGGAACCTCCGTTTGACTCAACACCGCTCCTGCTTGCTGTTGATCGCTTCCGCTTCCGGTAGCGACGGAAGTGAAAACCAGCAACAGGAGAGCCGAGGGCAGCAAGAGCACCCAGCGTCTGTTGTTGAACAATTTTATCATCTTTTGACCCTATTCGATTCCGGTCCTCACTTGCGCGCCCAGTTTCACATGTTCTGCCCCAAGTCTAGGGTCTCCCGGGGGTCGTTAACCTATGGGGTCAAGACCCCATAACGGTTAGGAGTGGAGGCGCTCGTGGAAAGGACTGTGCATTTTTACCTTGAAACCATGCCCTAAGTCAACCACAAAAATGCCCCCGTAAGATTCCGGGTGCATGGCAGAGAGAAAGTCCACCCTCGGCCTGAGTTGCCGGTGCCCTAAAAACGCTGTCTGGCTGGACCGCGCGCCGACGCTCTACTGTAAGCGGCGAGGAGGCCGGCGCTTCGGTCCCTCCCGAAGCTTGGATTAATTTACGACATTCTCCGGCTGGTCCGCAAGTAACGCTCGCACATTGGCAACGGCGGTGGCGAGCAACCGCGTTCTCGCTGCACGGCTGGCCCACGAGATGTGGGGGGTGATTAGGCAGTTGGGAGCCTTGAGCAGCAGATGATCCGCAGGCGGAGGTTCAATGGCCAGGACATCCAGCGCGGCCCCGCCGATTTTTCCCTCGTTCAACGCTTCAAGCAAAGCCGTTTCGTCGATGAGCGGCCCTCGGCTGGTATTGATAAGAAAAGCGGAAGGCTTCATCCATGAAAGCCGCTTAGCGTTAACGAGGTGTTCGGTTTCCGTCGTCAACGGACAGTGCAAGCTGATGACATCGCTGTTGCGGAAAAGCCGTTCGATCTCGACGAATTGAATTTCAGCGCCAGAGGGGAGCACTTCCGGGATCAAGGCAGAACGCCTCGCCACCAAAACTTTCATGCCAAAGGCCGCCGCCAGTTGCGCCACCGTCCTTCCAATTCGGCCGAAACCCACAACCCCCATTGTCAAACCATCCAGCTCGAGGAGAGGAAAATCCCAATAGCAAAAATCTGGACAGGTTGTCCACCGGCCTTCCCGCACCGTCTGGGCATGATGCCCCACTCTTTGGGTTAGTTCCAGCAGCAAAGCAAAAGTCATTTGCGCGACGGATCGAGTGCCGTAGTTCGGCACGTTTGTGACGGGAATGTTTCGCTCGCGAGCGGCTGCTACGTCCACTATGTTGTAGCCGGTCGCAGTCACGCCGATGTATTTCAGGTGAGGTAGTTTCGAGATAGTTTCACGATTTAAGACGATTTTGTTGATCAGAACAATTTCTGCCCTGGCCGCTCGCTGCAGGACTTCAGGCAGTGAGCTTCGATCATAAATATCGCAACTTCCCAACGCCTGGAGCGCATCCCAACTCAGATCCCCCGGGTTCAGCGTAAATCCGTCCAAAACCACGATCCTGCTCATCCTTTTGCTCTTAAACAACCAGGGCTGGGATCAATTGCGAGGCCTCGATGCTCGCTTTCAATATTTTGCCACTGGTTTCCCCGTATTCAATCCCAACGCACGCGCCACTTCATGGGCCTTGCTCAACATCAGCCCCGCCTCGCTCGCGACAGCGATGAACTGAAATCCTTCCTCGATCCGGCGTTTTGCCGCCGCCGCGTCAGCTACATGGATGCCGGGGGCGATGCCATATTTTTTGGCGGTCTTCAGAATGTGTTTAAGCGCATCCACGTACTCTTTGTGTTCGCTGTCGAAAGCCGGCGGTTTGCCCATTGAATTGTGCAAGTCATTGGGACCGATAAAAACCACGTCGATCCCCGGCACGCTAAGAATGTCCTCAGCCGCTTCGATCGCCTGAATGTGCTCCGCCATGAGCACGACAAGGATTTCCTCATTGGCGCACGCATAATACGTGGCCGGATCGGTGTCAAAGTTGGCCGCGTGAAGCTGGCCGCCAATGGTCCGCGCGCCGAGCGGTTGATAGCGGGCGGCCGCCACCGCTGCTTCAGCTTCAGCGCGGGAGTTCACCATGGGCACCACGATGCCCCAAGCGCCTGTGTCCAGCACTCGTTTGATGTTCTCACCACTATTCCACGGGACGCGCGCCAGCGGCACCCCTCCGGAAGCGGCAATAATGGCAAAGCTTTGCGCAGCCGTTTCGAAGGTGACCGGGGTGTGTTCGAGTTCAACAGTCAACCAATCAAAGCCGACCCGCGCCATCAGCATGGCCGCCGTTGAATCAGGCAGCGTGAGCCACGTGCCGACGCTGGCCTCGCCGCGTTTGAGTTTGGCTCGGACGTAGTTGGTTTTCATGCCGGTCGAGAGAGGCTAGCGTTGAAGCTGCGTTGTTTTTCAGCTGCTATCCCATTTCGAAATCAAGACGTATTTTGTCTCTTTTCTCTAAACTCTCAACTCAAATCTCTCTCAACATTCGCTCTCAATTTCATCTTCCACACTTCCGGGTTTACCACAAATTGTGGCCTGCGCCCCGCCATCAGATCTGCAATCGCCTGCGCCGCGGCAAGGCTGACCCTCTCGCCAGTTTCGCGGGCGAACGAGGCGAGGTGGGGCGTAAGCAGCAAATTGGGGGCGTTGCGGAGGGGATGATCGGGCGGCAGCGGCTCCATCACAAAGGCATCCAGAGCGGCGCCCCCAATCCACTTTTCGTGCAGGGCGCGAACCAGCGCTGCCTCATCCACTAACGCGCCGCGGGCAGTATTGATAAGGTAAGCGGTGGGTTTCATCCTCCGCAATTGAGCTTCACCGATCAGACCGCGATTTTGAGGGGTGAGCGCGGCGTGAAGCGAAAGGAAATCACTCCGGGCCAGCAACTCATCGAGAGAGACTAATTGGATGCCGAGCTTTTCCGCCTCCGGGCTGGGGGCCACATCATATCCCAGCAAACGCAAGTTGAACCCCGCGGCCCGGCGCGCCACCGCCTGCCCAATCCGTCCACAGCCGACGATGCCCAGCGTCTTGCCGAAAACATCGTGGCCCCAAGCCCCCTGCCATTGACCGCCACTCATCGTGAGATGGCCTATGTGGACGCGGCGAGCCAGGGCCAGCAGCAGAGCGAAGGCAAAGTCAGCCACCGTTTCGTTGAGGAGTCCAGGGGTGTACGCGACCACAATGCCCTCGCCACTGGCGGCGGAAATATCAATCGCATCATAGCCAACGCCCCAGCGCGAGATAATCTTCAGTGAAGCCGCCGCCGGAGAGTGAAGCACATCCGCAGTGAATTTATCCATGCTGGCGAGGACGGCATCGTTGCCCTCCAGCAGCGGTTGCAAGGTTTCCGCTGGGTGCGGCCCGAATTTGGGCGGGATAATCAGCTCGCAACCGGCATCGCGTAAAAGCTTCATGGCCGAGGCGCCCACCTCATTGAGGGTGCGGGCTGTAATCAACACTTTCCAAGACATCGGCAGAGTGTAACCAAAGCATGGAGTGGCGCAAGGCGCCTCGCTAGACAGTGAATTGCAGCCGGCTATTGCGCACCGATGAGGAACTCCCTACTCTCAAGCATGAAATCTATTCCCAAACTTTCCGAACATTCTTTTTCTCGATGGCCGCGCGCACTTCTGCTACTCCTCGTGATAGCGATGGCTATCCTCAACGGCCGCGGGGCCGCCGTCGAAGCCCCCACGACTGCGCACAGTTTCCTCGTGACTGGAGGCGAAACCAAAATCGTCGGGGCAGATGGGAAGATTCTGTGGAGCTATCCGCATTCCACCCGCGACGGTTGGGTCCTCCCGGACGGTCATCTCTTGCTGACGCTCTCGGCGGACCAAAAGGAATTTCCAGGCGGCGGCGTCCTCGAGGTGACTCGCGAGGGTAAAAAGCTCTTTGAATATAAAGGAACACAGTCTGAAGTGAATACGGCGGAGCTGCTTGGAAACGGCAACATCATGCTCACCGAGGCAGGCCCGAATCCCCGTTTACTGGAAGTAAATCGTCAAGGAAGGACGGTGGTCGAGTTTCCGCTCTCCTGCCAGAAAACAAATTTCCACATGCAGAGTCGTATGACCCGCAAGTTGCACAATGGCCACTACCTTGTGCCTCAACTCCTCGATAAAGTGGTGCGTGAATATACACCCGAGGGCAAAATCGTTTGGCAAGTGCAGACACCCAATTGGCCTTTCACAGCCATTCGTTTGCCTGGCGGTAACACACTCATCAACTGCACCTACGGCAATTTGAGCATTGAAGTGGATGCCGCTGGCAAAACGGTTTGGCAACTCAGTAATGAAGACTTGCCTGAGCCGTTGATCAAAGACGCTTGCGGGGCCCAGCGCTTGCCCAACGGCAACACTGTCATTACCAGTTACGGCATTGGGATTCACCGCAACAAGCTTACGGAAGTCACACGGGAGAAAAAAGTCGTCTGGACTTACACGGATGCAACTCCGCACGGCATCCATCATTTCCAGATACTTGATACGAACGGCCAAGCAATCGAAGGGCCTCCCTTGCGGTGAAACAGGCTCTCTGCGATGCCGGATGAGGATTCGCGATGCAGGATGGATGAATGATGACTGACTGGTTTCACCTTTGAATTTCCACTACGCGGTAAAAGCAGCCACCCCCTCCCGAGGATAGAGGAAAGGTCCACACGGTGGTAGCTCCAGTGGCGGTGACCGGGTCACTGGCATCCGTCCAGGCCGGGGGATCCGCAGGGAAGAATTCGGTCCTTTGCAGGCGATAACTGTTTCCGGCTATAGATTTCCATTTGGCGCAAACGTTGTTGCTCGAGATCTGAAAACTGGCCAGACGCAAAAGTTCAGGGGCAACTCCCTTCAAAATCGTAAAGTAATCATCGATCGCGCCTGTTTCGCGGAGAAATTTTGCCTCCAACCGGTTACCATCGACATCCAGAACCAAAGAGCCGGTTCGCAAAAGCGATTTGTACATGGCCGGATGATCTAATTTGCCAAAGGTGGCCCAGCCAGAAGCGCCATTGACTACGTAGACGGTCCCCTGATGCGGGGAGGGACCCCTCTGGGATTTGATATAGGCTCCAGTATCGGCCGACCGGCCGCTGCCGGCATCTTTGATCATAGGAGGGGTCAGCGTGCTGGAGAAGCCATAATGGCCGTCCATGAGAAACGAGCGCTCATAGACGTGGCTGTGTCCGCACAACACTAAATCGACTCCAAAGGATTCCAAAAGCGGGACGACGTTTTGCCTCATCCCAATCAGATTCTCTTCGTTTAGGTCGTCGGAATCATGCGAGCCATGACTGTAGGGCGGGCTGTGCCAAAAAGCTACCAACCAGTCGTTGGTGTTGGCCGCCAGGTCCTGTTCCAGCCATGTGAGCATGGGGCCGTTGGTGGAGCGGTCCGACGTTTCCGAATCCAGGCAAACGAAGTGAATGTTGCCAAAATCAAAAGCATAATACTTCCCCGTTCCGGAAGAAACTCCCCCGGCCTCGCCTTTGATCGGCAGGGTGAAAATATCCGAGTAAGCCAGGTGGCCGTCTGGATAAGGATCGTAGGTTTCGTGATTACCAATGGTGGGCCAGACTACAGTCTGGCGGAGCATTCCCGGATAGGTCTTGAAAACAGCGGTTTG
Organism: Verrucomicrobiota bacterium; assembly: GCA_038228235.1. Taxonomy (GTDB): domain Bacteria; phylum Verrucomicrobiota; class Verrucomicrobiia; order Limisphaerales; family JBBRPK01; genus JBBRPK01. The sequence continues at coordinate 13,297 of JBBRPK010000082.1, read as the reverse complement.
GTATTGCTCATCCGTTCCTTCGTAGTAGGCATTGTCCCCGAGCATGAGCCAGACATCCGTGTAACGGTCCCCGGCAAAAGTTCGATAGGCGTCCCGTACCCCTTCAGAGTTGCCCCCATCCAGGCCGGCGGTTCCCGAATCACCAATCACCCAGATGCGGGTGGGCCTGGAAATGGAGGGGGCGGTGACAAAAAACAAATCCGGTCCTTCGGCGAAGTTGGTCCCATTTGCTCCCACGGCATAAAAATATTTCGTGTCCGGCAGCAAATCTGCCAAGGCGATGATGTGATCCGGGGTCACATAATCATCGGAAGCAGATTCGGTGAGATTCGTGGCATCGAGGCCGTACTGGACGCGGCTGTCGGTGGGTAGGTCGGTGCGCCATCGGACGGTGATGCCGGAGGACGTGCCGAGTTGCAAATAGGGTCCTCTCTTCAGGCTGGGAATGGTCGGCAATGCCTCTCCATAGTGGGCAGTCAGCGTTAGTCCGAAACTCATGTTTTCGTTGGTGACATTATTCAGATGAATTTCCACCGCGATCACGTTGGTTCCTTCGTTGAGGAGATTTCGGTCCAAGGTGCGTGAGAGGTAGGGTGATTCCGGGTGTTCGGGAGGCTCAGCAGGGAGGGCCAGGGTCGAATAAGCCACTGGCCCCGCGGGCATTAAATTTCGATACGCTTCGAAGTAATTCAGATATACCACGCCGCCGTCCAGGCTCTCCAGAGTTAGGGTCAAATTGGAAATGGCGGCCAGATTGGTAACCACAAAAAACTGGCGGAAGTAGGTGGTAACATATTTCTGGTTTGGATCCGGGCCGAAATTCACGGTGGTAATGACAGGCTGGCCTATCGGAGTCGTCCCATAGCCTAATTCCGCCATGCCCGAGGTCCACCGGTAGTCTTCGACGAAAGTGGACGATCTCCACGTCGTGGAACTCAAGTCCACGCCCGCATCGAGATATCTCCAGACCGAGTCGCTAGAGATGAGAGTCGTTTGCGCCCAAGCCTCGGAGGTCAGGATAAAACACCCGGCGCCAAGACCCAATAGAAGATAGAAAACTTTGAGTTTTTGGAGCTGACTTGTAACACGGTTCATCATCGGCAACGCTGTGGGGCTTGCAGGCTTAAGAAACCACATCTTGGCCTCAAAAGCAAGCAGCTTGTGGACCATTTAGGATGGTGTGCCGCTACGCTGTGTGACAGACTTTTGCCCGCGGACAGCGTTTTTACCTGACCGGCTTCTTTAACTCGTACTCGAGGAAATGCGCGCGTTGGGCAATTCGCTCCCGGAGAAATCCTAACGCGGCGTCAAAAGCTTTCACCTGGGCGGCATCAGCGCCGAGGGACGGCCTAATCCTGCCGGCCAGATTATCGAGCCGAGCCTGAAGCTTTTCCAATTTGCAGGCGTTGCCCAGAAGTTCAACCATTCGCGCGCGGTAACGGCGTTGTCCTTCCGGATTGTCCAAAACCGCTTTCGCGATCAGGCCTTTCCACTCTGGCATCAGGGGCGCGCTCGCCTTGGTAAAAAGCTGGTCCAGGCTGTGGGGAATGAAGACCATTTGGTCGCTCGCCGGATCATGGTAAAGACGATAATTATTTCGACCCATCGAGTAACCGCTTGGGTGCCACGACAGGACTTCGACCGCCACAAACGAGATAAACCGATCGATATCCAGCACGACTCCCAGTTTTTTCAGGCGCTCTGCGGGATCCTTTTCGGTGGCCGCTGCAGCCAGCTTTGTTAAATCGTTCTGGTCCTTGGAGTTCTCGCCCGAATCCGGTTCTAATCTATCCGTGATGTCGCTGTGTGAACCTTCGTAAAGATTGCCTTTCGTCTTCCGAAAATGCTCCGCCAGAAACTCGTGGTTGATCGCCTCCTCGACCACGTATAATCCGAGGTCGCGCCCATTTAATGCCACCCTCGCAAAAGTCACTTTAGCAGCGGGCACACCCGCCGCTCGGAACATGGCGCTGCCAATGGCTTCGGATAAAAAGGTCGGATCCTGATGCGCATTGTCCAAAATGATTTTGGCATGGCCATGAAAACGGAGGCCCGAAGCAAACTCATTAAACTTTACGGCCAAGCCAGGCTTCTTTTCCTGGGCTTGAAAGGCGCCATTTCCCTTCAGGCGAATGCCCACATTGGCATAGACGTTTTCTCCTTCGCGGAGGATGCCCTTCACGTAAGTTTTGGGATCCTTGTTCAAAGCCGCCAGGCCCGCGCCGGGAATCACGACCGTGAGCTCAAGCACCCTGGGCTGCGAGAAGAGCTCATCAGGGGCGGCAGGATTTGGCGGCGCGGACCCCTTGGACTCAGCTCCGAGGGGTGCGAGCAGGAGAGCTATAACCAAGCCGAGCGTTAATCGAAATAGTCCCATAATGATGTCTTGAACTAAAGCTTAGGCTGCTCAACGGAGGAAAGGGAAGCCGTTTTTACACGTTGGTAGTCAGCCGTCAACTTCTCCAGACGTGCCTGTTCGGCAGATAGTTCAGAGGCGCATTTGCGGGCCGCTGCCTCCGCCGTTTTCGCTTCTGCCGTGATACTCTTCAGAGCGGTCTTAAGCTTGGATTTGGAAGGGGAGCCGGCAGCGGCACTTAGTTCCTGGGCCGCCAGTTTGATCCCGGCCTGTTTTTCGGCGGCCACTGCCTGCAGTTTTTCTTGTTCCCGTTTCTTGGCGGAAAGCGACTCGCGAGCGCGATATAGACTGGCTTGCGCTTGCGCGGCTCTTAATCTGGGGAGGGCGGCTTTCGCCAGCGCCAAGGCCTGGCCCGGATTCTCTGAACCCGCTTGCTCCAGTTTTTCTTCGGCTGCCTTGGCTTCCTTGGTTTTAATTTGAAAAACTTCCAAGGTATTTGTCGTGGTTAGTTTTGCTTTGGCCCTTGCTGCGCGCGCCATTTCCAATTGAGCAGCGATGGCTGCCGGAGGGGGGGTCTTGGCAGCCTCCACTTTCAATCGCACTACTTCATTCTCCCTGGCCTTCTGTTCCGCCCGCGCCTGTTCCAGCGCTTTCGCCGCCTCCTCTGCTTCCGCCTTCATTTTAGCCGCCCGGGCCTGCGCTGCTTGCAGCTCCGCCGATGGTTTATTCCGGTTCTTCAGCAGTTCGCTGATTTTCTTTTCTGTGGCAGCGATCTGGTCTGCGAGCGGGAGCGGATTAGGATCGAGCTCACCCAATCGCTTGCCGTCCGCAGTATTCCATGCCCCCACCTGCCCGGAGAAATCAGTCGCAAACACCCTCGAACCATCATGATTGAACGTGGCTCGCAAGGGAAGAGCGACTGCGAACTCCAAGGAACGCGCCTTGCCGCCGTCCGCATTCCAGACGAGGATTTGATTGTCCCGTCCGCAGGAGACGAGCCGCCCATCCTCCGTGTAACTCACCGATAAAGCGCCTCCTTTGTGAGCCTCCCACGTCTTCGCCTGCTTGCCCTCTTGCGCTTCCCATAATTTAATGGCGCCATCTTCGCTCGATGAAGCGAGCAGCTTGGAATCGCCTCGCCAACTCAAAGCCGTGACGGCGGACTTATGCCCGGCTAAAGTGAACAATTCCTGGCCATTCTCGGGGTCCCAAATGCTGATGCCCCCGTTGCGATCACCGCTGGCCAGCAACGCGCCATTGGGACTAAAAGCCACCGCGTTTACCCAATCGGTATGCTTCTTTTTCTTGTGCAGCAATTCGCCGGTTTTACTCGAATAAATTTTGACCAGCCGTCCAGGACCACCAAGGGCGATTTGAGTCTGGTCTGGCCGGATGTCGGCCGCCAGTACGGTGTCATATTCCTCGCCGACCGTCATCAACCGCTCACCCGTGATTACATCCCACACCAGGACGCGGCCAGATTTTCCGCCTCTTCCGCCAGCCGCCAGTAGCAGAGTGCCACTGCGGCTGAATTTCACCTCCGCCGGCTGGCCTTCCGTAAAAGGAAGGATGCCTAGCAATTCCAGAGTTTCGCTGTGATACAGGAGGATTTGTTTTTGTCCGGCCACAGCAATGAGCGGCGCCCAGGGACTGGTGGCCAGGCCGGTCAGAGCGCTGGCGTGAGCGGTATGCACGACCGGTTCCAGAGGCAAATCCTGCGGCATGGCGGGCGGGCCGTCTGGTTTACCGACCGTGCCGGCCTTCAAAGTAAAATCCACCAAGGGCTTGCTGGCGAGAACGGCTTTGCTCCCGCTGGTTTCGAGCAGGCCTCCCGCAATCCATTTGCGAAAGACGTCCAATTCTTTATCTGGCAGCTTCGGCTTGTTCGGCGGCATGGTGGGTTCCTCCACCTGAGTGATGGCCCTCCACAATTTGCTGCCGTCAAGGTTGCCAGAAACCACTACCTGGCCGGAGCCGCCACCCTTCATCACCCCGCTGTAGGTCGTCAGATCGAGGTCGCCTTTTTTCTTATCCGGGTTGTGACACTTGCCACAATTATTTTCGATGAGCGGGAAGACATGATCCTGGTAGGTGACCTTTTCCTGGGCCTGAGTGGAGAGAGTTACCGCTGAGCAGAGGAGGGCAAGGAAGCGCATCAGTCTCCCCGCAAATCCACTGCCATAAGTTTTGCGCCGCCTCAATCTTCGCCAATGGACTGCCATTTATCGACCAGGTTATGAATGTGATTCCGACTCATCACTCAATGATTAAAAATAAATTCCTTGGAGTTGAGCAACGACCAAAAGACATCGTTTAGGACCTGCTCCTCCTTTTTGCCGTCCTTCAAAAAGCTTTTAAGCTTGGCCAGTTCCTCGGGGGAAGCGGGCCGGGTGAGGCAGCGCAGATATAGATCGGCGATAACCTCGTCAGCAGTTTTGTTCTGTTTGAGCAGCTTCTTGACCACTCCGCCGTTCTGGATTTTTTCCGAAATGGTGTTGCCGTTCAGCAGATGCAGGGCCTGAGAAAGGTTCGGCTCCGTTTTTACTTCGCAGGAGCAGACGGTCTCGCGCGTAGCGCGGCCAAAGGTGGTCAGAAAATAATTATTGACCGCTCCATCGGCAATCTGCACGACGTGCGCGCCTGAGGGCAGGCCCTGGAAGTGATCCTTGGTTTCAGTAATCTCAGAAATGCAATCCAGCAGCACCTCGGCGCGAATGCGGCGGATGCCGGCATGCGAAAAATTACGGTCATCCGAGGCGTTAGTATCGTTGGGGCGGGTCGAGAGTTGGTAGGTTCGGGAAGTGCAAATATCGCGAACCAGCTTTTTGAAATCGTATTTGTATTCGGTGAATTTCACCCCCAGCGCCTCCAGCAACTCCGGGTTGGAGGCTGGATTGCTGATGCGCACATCGTCCACCGGGTCGATGATGCCTTTGCCCATGAAATGCGCCCAAACGATGTTGGCCAGGTTCTTCCCAAAGTAGGGGTTGTCTGGAGAGGCGATCCATTTGGCCAGGACCTCACGCCGGCTTTGGTCTTTCACCTCCGGCGCCTCGCCGCCCAAAAACTTTGGGGGCATCGTCCGTCCACCCACGGGATGTTTTATTTCACCATCTCCTTTGTCAAAAATAACGGTCTCGCGCGGATCTTCGCCGGGCTTGCGTCCAATCTGCGGGAAGAACGCGGCGAAACTGTAATAATCGTTCATGGTCCAGCGGTCGAAAGGATGGTTGTGGCATTGGGCGCACTGGATGCGCATGCCCATGAAAATTTGGGCGGTGTTCTCGGCTGTCTTGAGCGTATCAGTCTGGACTTGATAATAATTCGCGGCTGGATTTTTGAAGGTGCTGCCAGAGGCGGTTATCAACTCTTGCACGATTTTGTCCAGAGGCACATTGTGAGCAAACTTGTCTTCCAACCAGTTGTAATACTGGATGGCCGCTTTTTGGCTGAACTGATCCTGGCGCGAGCGAATTTCTAAAAGTTCAGCCCATTTCATCACCCACAAATCGGCAAACTCTTTCCGATTCAACAAGTCATCGACGAGTTGGTCTCGTTTTCCGGCGCTGGGTTCCTCGACGAATTTGCGCGCTTGCTCAGGCGTGGGCAGCGCGCCGATGATGTCGAGGCTGGCGCGACGCACAAAGGTGGCGTCGTCACAAAGCGCCGAAGGCAACAGTCGCAATTTCTTCAGCTTCGCATCGACATGCTGATCGATGTAATTGTATTCAGCCAACTCAGCGGGGAAGCTGTAAGGCAGACTCTTGGGGATAACGATGATCTGCGCGCCCACATTAAAAGCGTCGAAACGGGCCATGATGAAGGCTTCGCCACGCTGCCCGGCAGTGACCACCCCCTGGTCGGAAACTTTCGCAGTGCCTTCATTATTGCTGATGAAAACGGCCAACGTGGAGACATCGCGCTCGGCACCGTCGGAATACTTGGCGCGGGCAGTCAGTTTTTGCGACGTGCTCTGTCCTTCGAGGACGGCTTGCCTCGGCATCAATTCGAGGCCGACGACTTTAGCCACATTGGTGCCGTCCTTAGGGGCCCCGGCCTCGAGCCAGCGCAACAAAGTCCTGCAAAGTTCGCTCTCAGGTTTGAAACGCTCGCCTCCAGTGTGCGGCACACGGCCTAACCCTTTTTCAATGAGCAGACTTTCTTCCGGCAAGGCGAGGTTGATCCGGCGGCCAATGCTTTCTTGCGTCAGGCGGAAGTAATCACCGTCAGGATCGTACCCGAAGAGGGAGAGCCGGAAACCATCCTTGCCCCGCGACGAGCCGTGACAGCTCCCAGAATTACATCCGGCTTTCATGAATACTGGCATTACATCCATCTTGAAACTGATGGGGCGATCAAGCTGCGCCTCATGAACGGCAATCGGCACCTTGAGAATGCGACCCTCAAACTTAACCTGCAGTTCGGTTTTCCCATCGGCCAGCGGGTAAAGCATCTGTTGGTTTATTTTTGCCACCCCGCGATTCTCGAGAGACTAGGAAGCATCCGAGGTCACATCGCGGGTCGCGCCGTCGGCATAAATCGCCTGGACGACCAGCGATTGGCGGGCTTGTTTTGTCTTCAGATTTACCTCGGCCGGAAAAACTTTCAGATCGGCCAGCTCCGCATGTTTAAAGAAGGCGAGCAGGCCTGGTTTCCTCGAACCCGTTTTTGCGCCGAGGATTTTTCCCCCCGCCAAAAACCAACCGCCAACTGCGAGCAAAAGGACGGAAAGGGCGGCTGCGAAGGCCCAGGCCGGCTTGCGGCTCCAGAATCCTCCTGGTTGTTCGCCCCCGGAAGAGGAGGCCAGCATGTCGTCTGCCGGGTGTTCCACCATCCGGGTGGGCGCTCCCGCGGCGGGTGGAGAAGAGTCCGCCTTGTCCGATTTCTCGGCCAGGGCATCGGGGCTGCGGGCATGATGGCGGTTGCGGTCGTCAAGGAGAGGCGTGGGGGTCGTCCCTCGATGGTCAGGAATAGTAATCTGCGCCGCACATGAGGGACAGGCGATTTTGACGCCGCTCATCTCGTTTTCCGCTTCGAGGCGCTGACCACAATTGGGACAGGGAAATTTCATGGCACGCTGCGCTTCAGGCCTATTTCGCTTTAACCTCGGCTTTGGCCGCCATTTTCGTTTCGCCCGGCTTGAGGGCCTTGGGCGGCACGATGCGCAGGATGCCATCGCGCGCGAAGGCTTGGGAAATGGATTCCGAATTCTTCTTGAAAGTTAAATTGCAAAAGAGCGCTTTGTGCGAGCCGGTCGGGCATTTCGGATCGACCTTCAACTCGAACACTGCCTCTTTGTCATCTTTGGTGACTTGCACTTCCGGCGCAGCGACTTTGTCCGGCAACCCCATCAACTTGACCGTCGCTTTGCCATCGAATGGCTCCTTCGCATCCATTTTGCAAACAAGCTTGACGGAGTCCCCTGGCGTGACCGAGACAGTTTGTATTTTCCCCGCCACCACGGCCGTCCCAACTTCCAGGTCAGCAAGCTGCGAGGAAACCCAAACCGTTCCGCCACCTGCGGGCGCCGTCGCGAGGACGGCAATTTTCCAGACGCGAGGCTGGGCATCCGCCGTGGCATTGAGGTGATAGTCCGCATGGCTGGAGCCTTTGGGAATGGTCACGTCGGGCAGCGAACTCAGCCCGGGCGGATTCCACAACATCTTCACGTTGATGGCCTCGTCGTAGCCGGGGCGGCGATCCGCCACGACTTTGAGGTCCATCGTTCCGGATTGGACGAGCGGCACCTTAGGTTCCAGGATGCGCAATTTGAATGGCGCTTCCTTCGTCACCGCCAGGTAGAGCTTATCGACGCGAGTTCCGTAGTAATAGGAGTTGTTCGGCCCCTGAACTAACTCGATTTCGTGTTTAAACTGGCCTCGTATTTCATTGGTGGAATCGGCGAGTTTGGCCGTGAGGTTAATAAATTTTCCGCCGATAGCCGTATCCGATGGGGCTTCAAAAACCAGGGGCATGGCATCCACTTTTGCAGGCATGGTATCGGCATGCAGTGTAACCCCGGCAGGCAAGCCTTCGGCGCTGAAGACGACGTCCCCGCTCACATTGGCGCGCTTGGCGGAAATCATGGTGGCAAAGCGATTCCCTTTGGGAATCAGGATGTACTGGCGGGTCTGCGAATCATTGCGGGCAACCTGGGGTATTGTCAAAGTCAGGCTCGACCGGATGGGCGTAATCTCAATCCGATAAGTGTAATCCGGGCCGCCATTGCCCAGTTGATCCTTGATGCGCAGGAAATATTCTGCATCGTCGCCAGGGGAAAGTTTGAGATAACTGTCTGGTCCGCCCGTATCGTCATTGGAAGCGATGCTCTTGCCGCTGGCATCGAAAATTTCCAAAACTGAATCAAGCGGGGACCGCAAGCGCCGCGCATAAACGTTGATATCGAGGGCCTGGCCTTTCCGCGCTTTGAAACGGAACCAATCGGCTTCGCCTTTTTTGGAGATGATTCCGTTCAAGGCAAGAGGAGGGAAGATATCGGCTAAGGTCGCGCGCTCTTTGTCCTGGTTGGGAGCGGCCTCTAGCACGTTCGGGAAGGGCGAGACGCGGATCCAATTCGGCGACGGAGTGCTGATTCCCGCTTGCTCCGGAAAAGCGCCGAACTTTTCCTGAGGCATGTTGGGCAGTTTCAGTTCCTGCGTAAACTCGCCGGCTGGATCGCCCAGGAAATTAACAAAGAGAGTATCGCCCGTCATGCCTCCGGGTGGATAGACCGCAGAAGGCCGGGCAAAGGTCCCGGCGTGCAGCCGATAAGCGAAGTCTGCGCGGCCCCCATAAGAGGTCTCGCGGACTTGGATGATGTAACTGCCATCCTGCGGAGCGAGGATCGAGAGAAAGCTGTCTTGCATCAGCAATGCGGTGTCATCAGCCGAAGCCAATACTTCACCGCTGCTATCGTGGATAGCCAGATAAGGATCGAACGCGCCGCGTCCTAAACGCATGGCTTCAATTTCAGCCGAGATCCGTTGCCCCCGCTTGGCTTCAACTCGGAAATAATCCACATCCTCCGGTCCGATCGTTCCGCTGACGGTCACATTCAACGGAATGGGCTGCGCTTTGGCCAGTTCACTGTTGGGTTCGATTTCATCGATGGTTTTGAATGGGCCAACCCAAAAAGTGCGCAAGTCGGAAAGGCCGGAGGCGGCGCGGATGCGCAACTGATGTTCGCCGAGCGCGCAATCCTTGGAGATGCGAATGCGCGCCTTGAGCGTGTTTGTTTTGGCTGGTTCCAGCTTTAATACGTCGATGCCTGGCGAGTAAAAAATCAGTTCCTGGGCATCCTCCAAACGCTGGCCATTGCAACGCAGTTCCAATTCCGTCCCGCGCTGGCCGCCGCTGGGGGTAGTGGAATTGAATTTGGGTGAAGTTGCCTGGGCGAGAGAGGCGAAGGCCAGGAAGAGCAGAAGTAAAGGGGCGACTTTCATGCGGTCGTATTCGTCCGAAGGCAAATGCAACCCTAGGCCAGCAATTCCTTCACTACATTGCCGTCCTTGACGATTTTGACGGGCCGATTGCCCGGCGCGAGCAGGTTTTTCTCAGGATCGATCCCCATTTGATTATAGACCGTGTGGGCAAAATCCGGCACGGTGAGCGGGTTTTCGTCCGGCTCCCCACCGGTCGGATCGGAGGAGCCGTAAACCTGCCCCCTCTTGATGCCACCGCCTGCCAGCACGATGCTGAAAACTTTTGGATAATGATCGCGGCCCGCCGTGCCGTTAATCTTTGGCGTGCGGCCAAATTCGGTCGTGACCATCACCAGCGTTGAATCCAGCATGCCCCGCTGGTCGAGATCGCGAATCAGAGCCGCGAAGGCCTGATCGAATTTTGGCATCTGGGCAGTGACGGCGTTCTTAATATTATCGTGATGGTCCCACCCGCCATAGGTGAGGGAAACGAAGCGCACGCCTGCTTCGACCAACCGCCGCGCCAGCAACATGCGTTGGCCGGCTTCATTGAGGCCATAATCCGCGCGCAGCTTCTCCGGCTCGTCTTTGATGGAAAAGGCGGCGCGGGCTTTCTCAGAGCTAATCATGGCATAGGCGCGTTGATAAAATGAATCCATTCCGTCCAGCGCATCGGATTTTTCCAGGGCGCTGAAGTGAGCATCCACCGCCGCCCGCATTTCGCGCCGTTCGGCGAATCGCTTCTCATCAATTCCGGATGGCAGCGTCAAATCGCGAACCTTAAATTCCTTATTCGTGGGATCGGAACCTAGCGTGAACGGCCCATAAGCGGAGCCTAGATAGCCGGTGCCGGCAAAGGTCGTCGGCAGGTTCGGCACACAGACATAAGGAGGCAGATCGTTGCGCGAACCCAGTTCATGCGAGACTACGCTGCCCAAGCTGGGGTATTGCAGAGCCGGACTGGGACGATAACCAGTGAACATATTGTGGGTGCCGCGATCATGGTCCGCTTCCCCATGAGTCATGGAACGCACGACCGTAATTTTGTCGGCGATCTGCGCGGTCTTGGCCAATTGCTCCGAGAAATAAACGCCGTCGAGTTTGGTCTTTACCGCTCCGAGTGGGCCGCGGTATTCAATCGGCGCGAGCATCTTGGGGTCGAATGATTCCTGGGCGGCCATGCCGCCAGGAAGATAAATATTGATAATGGATTGGGCAGGGGCCTTGATGGAGGCGCCCTTCCCCTCCGCTGAGGCAGCTTGAAGCTGGAACAGGTCCGCCAGCGTCAGTCCAAGGCTCCCGAGCAAACCGACGTAAAGGAATTCGCGGCGATTGGGCCGCCAAATATGATCGGGACTGGCACACCATTGGCTTTTATATAATCGGCTCATAGACGAATTGCGCGATCATCTCGCGAGTTGACCAAATTCAGTTCCCATGCGGGGATAATCTATATACAACCACTTTGACGCCCGAAATCAACCCTTTATTTAACATTGTAGCGGCGGCCAAGGGAGCCTGGAAAAAACCCGCAGTGGCCTATTTCCGCCGATCCGGAGCGGAGCGATGAAAAAAGAAAAATCCTCGAAGGCTCGGATAGCCTCGGTTTACCCCGGATAGGTTCGGGCTCCTCTTAGCCCCCAAGAACGCTGGAGAGAAAGAATCGCGACAGGATCATGCAAAATGCACGAGTTGCAGGGGCTTCTGATGAGCCCCTGGGTGGACCATTTTCAAGCCCTGGGCCTTCATTAGCAAAGAACGGTGGGCGGGGCGAATTCCCATAGAAGCTATCGCCGAAGCCGTTCGCCTCGGCCAGTCCTCCTTTCTCGATGAAGACTGTCGGCTATTCCGCCCTGCTCCGCACGACCGGGCCAAGGCCGCGTGAATCTTCTGGACGAGAATTTCCCCGAGAATCAATGCGTTCTCCTCGGACAATGGGGCATCCATGTCCGCCAGATTGGCCGGGACATTGCCGAATATGGGGCGGATGATGCGGCCCAGATTCCCCCGCCTAATGCCTGGTGTGGCTGGATGTCGATGAAGATGAGATGGCAATTTACGCTCGCCGGTTTTTACGCCACAATTCGTTTGCTACGAAAGCCCAGCGGATGCAAAAGGTGATCCGGGTGAACCGGGAGGGGTTGCAATACTGGCATCGAGGTCGCGGGCCCAAAATCGCTGTGCCTTGGATAGCAACGAGATAGGCTCAGGACTCCTGATCCCGTAGAATTAGCCTGGACCTATTCCTGACACCACCACGGGTCCATTTCTCACTGAAACCCTGCCATATTCCGTGGGTATTTTCGTGGTGGGTCCAGGAAGATTCCATGCCGTTCAAAACCCGTGCGGCCGGATCAGGAGTCCTGAGGCTCAGGAATGCTCGGATGGAACCCGAAGAACCACCCGCATTGAATCCAGAGGCCGGAGGGAAGGGAGTTGGAGACATGCCATTGCGGTGGATGGATGGAAACGGGCCAAGACGGAAAAAAATGGCCGCAGAGACCGCAAGTGTCTCAAAAAGGGGGGAGTTGCAGCCACGAATGGCACCAATCAAGACGAAGGACCACCACGAATGGACACGGCCAACACGGAACAAGGGAGTAACCCATCAGCGGGCTCGGTCAAGGGGCGGGGTTGACGCGATAAAAGCGGAAAGGGAAATTGTGGGCTTCGGCGTCGGTGAAATCAAGGTAGGACGTAGGGGCGGAGGTGATGGATAGGGTGCGCCAGGTTGTTAGGGTGGTGGATGCCTGGACCAGATAGTTGCGGTCGGGGCTGACGACGAAGAAGAGATTCACATCGCGGTCCGGTCTGACAAAAACAGGGTTGATGATAATAAGGCCGGACACATTTGCGGAGACAGTGGAATTAGCGAGCGCTGTAGCCAGAATGACATTGGTGAGGCTAAGGGGCAAGGTGCTCGCGCGAGTGCCCAACGGGATCGAAAATGGAATGTTGGCGATGACGCCGTTAGTCAAAAGGGCATTGTTTGGCGCGTAAATAAGGAGGCGGCGAACGCCTGGTTGCGGTTCACTGGATTCCAGAATGTGATTGCCGAAACTTGTTCCTGGAGTTGCCGGTCCAGCATTGAGCAGTCCTGCCGCGAACAAGACATCGGCCTGCAGGGCCACCACTGCGGGAAGGGTGTTGCTGCTCGTTGCGAGGATGATCGGGACGGAAACGGTCAAGCCGGGATAGCCGCGCGCTGCGCCGACCAGAAGTTTGGTATCCGCGCGCGCGCAACAGAACGGCAACAACACTGGCATTGATATAAGCGCCAGCAAGTTTACGAACGATGATTGCATAACGTCCTAGTTGATCAGAAGGATTCCCCCGTTTAGCTGATTAGTGGCCCCAGTATTGGTAAACGGCATCGCCAGGATGCGGATGACCCGCCCGCTCGTGTCGGCAGAGATGGTCCCCTGGTTGATGATGCTCACATCGCTGGGTCCGCCCAGATTGGGCATATAACCCAGATAAGCGCCGTTATTGTCGCTGCCCCGCCGTACCGTTAAACCCG
>JBBRPK010000081.1:0-24086 GCA_038228235.1 Verrucomicrobiota bacterium | reverse complement strand
TGATGGCCGAGTCAACGCAGGCCGCAGACAAAAGACCCGCCGCCCGGAGGGTTTTCGTACGCCCACTACCTTTGTTGCTCTTCGGTCACAGACCCCTGGCGGGTATGCTCGCTCGTCGCGCCTCGCCATCCAGCCCTTTCCGCGAAAACAGAACCACACGGAATTTTAAAACAGGCTCTAAGAGCCTGTTCTGAAATTGCGTGGGGTCCTGCGCCCATGACCACTTCACTTAGGTTCGCAGATTTTGTGCGTGACAATCGTTGCCGCTGCCCACGAAAGTTCAGCAGCGCCTGAGTTGTTCGATGCAAAATGTCGCTCCAACAATCTTAAACGATTCTGCCCCGGGCCGAATTGAGATCCTGCTGGTCGGAGATAGCTCCGCCGAAGAGCAGCGCTGCCAGCGCACTCTTCAATTGGCCGGCTTCCACGTCCGCCTGCAAACAGCGCAAACCGCACAGGAATTCCGCGCGCTCGCCTCTACAAAGTCTTTCCAGCTTGTCCTGGCGGAACAGACCTTGGCTGGCTGGAGCGGAATCGAGGCGCTGAATTTGCTAAAGCAAATGGAAATGGACATCCCTTTTATACTTCTCACCCCTATTTTCCCTGACGAGCAGACCATCGAGTTGCTGCGAAGGAGTGGGGCCGATTTTGTGGAAAGGGATCATCTGCTCCGTTTGCCCCTGGCTGTTGGGCGAGCCCTCGAACAGAAGCACCTTCGTCAGGAGCTGGCCAGCGTCGAGTCACAACTGCACCACTCCCGAAAACTGGAATCAGTGGGGCGGCTGGCGGCGGGCGTGGCCCATGACTTCAACAACATTCTCACCGTCATCCAATGTCACGTTGGCTTGCTCCGGTCTGAGCCCAACTTGCGCCCGGAGATGGGCGAATCGCTCCAGCAAGTTTCCCGGGCCACAGAACGAGCTTGCAGATTGACCAGCCAACTGCTGCATTTCAGCCGCAAACATCCGGCCCAGACGCAGCCGCTCGATCTGAATGAGGTGCTGACCACTATGAGCATGTTGCTGCACCGCACCTTGGGAGAGGATCTCAGCATCCAATTCAGTTACGACTCGGAACTGCCTTCGCTCCAGGCAGACCGCAACCTGCTCGAGCAACTAATCCTCGATCTGGCCGTGAACGCCCGCGGGACGATGGGGGGAGGAGGCCAGCTCGCCATCAGTACAGCCTCGGTGAATCTCGACCCCGAATACGTGGCCAGCCATCCGGAGGCCAGTTCGGGCCAATTCGTTTGCTTGAGCATGATCGATACGGGGTGTGGATTGGAGCCAGGAGCGCTGGCCGGCTTAGGCGCGGCGGGCGTTGGTGTTGCCAATTCATCTGAAGCAGCCCCCCTTGGGCTGGCTGCTGTTTGTGGCATCGTCAAGCAACTCCAGGGCTGGATGGAAGTTCAGAGCCAGGCCGGCCAAGGTTCCACGTTTAAAATCTTTTTTCCAGCACTCAAGCCCGGCGAGCGAATCGAAAAAACCGCCCCAATGGTTCGGGGCGGGTCTGAAACAGTTCTTGTCGTCGAAGACGAGTCTCCGGTCCTCTGGACCACCCGCAAAATCCTCGAAAACTACGGCTATCACGTATTTGAAGCCGCCAGCGGCGTGGAAGCTCTGGCCATCTGGCACCAACGGCAAAAAGAGATTGTCCTCCTGCTTACTGACATCGTAATGCCGGTGGGCGTCAGCGGACAGGAACTGGCGGAACAATTTCTGACACAAAAGCCCGCTTTGAAAGTAATTTACACCAGCGGTTACAGTGCTGAGGCGGCCGCCACAAACCTGGAACTGGTGCCGGGGATCAACTTTTTGCAAAAGCCCTACGATGCAGAAGCACTCGCCCGGGTCGTGCGCAGCCGCTTGGATGCCCCAGGGTTGAATTAAGCGAGGTTCCGTCAGGACGCCCCGAGACCCTAAAGGGTGGACACCACACAGGCGCCACTCGCGTTTGGTGTCCACCCTTCAGCAAATCAGCTCGTTTTTACGGGCGGGAAGACCGGTGTAACTGGGAGGGGTTACTTGGAAGGGTGTCCGCTAATTTAACAGCAGTGGGGCAGCGCCCTGGGAATGTAATCCCCCATTCCACCAAGGGCTGAAAGCCGGACCTAAGAGCCTGTTTTAAAATTGCGTGGGGTCTTGCGGCGAGGGATTTTGGCTGTGGCCAAGGCGGCGAGGCGGGAGCATCCCCGCAGCGGGCTGTGATGGCCGAGTCAACGCAGGCCGCAGACAAAAGACCCGCCGCCCGGAGGGTTTTCGTACGCCGACTACCTTTGTTGCTCCTCGGTCGCAGATCGCTGGCGGATATGCTCCCCTCGTCGCGCCTCGCCGTCCGGCCTTTTCCCCGAAAACAGGACCCCACGGAATTTTAAAACAGGCTCTAAGAGAGCACCCGTCGAAAAGGGCCTATATCCGTCCTTTTTCCCAAACTGTTATCGCGCGTCGGCGAAGCAGCGCCAACCTTAGTTCTCCTCCTTATTCGGGCACCGACCAAAGCGCTTCAGAAAAGCCAGCGGAGGCCCATGCAAAACAGACCGCAACTTAACAACCCCAAGCCAAGAACAATCGCACCTGGGAAGCGTTTCTGAGGAAGGCGGAGCCACATGTACCAACTACTTAGGACCATGTAGATCAAACCGGCCGCGACGGCGTCCATCGAATAAGCCCATAAGAAAGTCAGCGCCCAATCACGGGTGTTGCGAGGGTCATCGGCTACATTGCCTGTGAAGGTGTGGAGGATTTTCATTACTCCCCAGAGGTTCACATCACTGCGTTGCACGGCAGCCCGTTTCTGCGCCCAATTGGCTTTTATCACAAAGAAATGCCCGGGACGCCGGACCTGGAAATCGAGCTGGCTGGCTTCGGTCCTCGTTGTGGTCCACAAAATCTCCCCGTCAATTCCAAGTTGTTTCATGATATCACGCGCCTGCCCGAGATCCCCGTTCACGTTGGGTCCAGGCGGAGCGATCACACGTTCATAATTCGTCTGCTGGCGATTTTTCCAAAATTCATGAAAGGTCCAACTCGGATGGTTGAGGAGCAGGCCAGTGAAGGCAAAGAGCCACAGGAAGAAAATCAGGAACAGACCGGAGTAGAAATGCAGCTTGCGATTCCAGCGTTCGAAGCCGGCCCGTAAACGCGCGCCATTTTTTGGCATGAGTGGGACCGGAGGTTCAATGGCTGAGGGCATAGGCAATTCCAAAAAAGGACAGGGTCCCTGCGACAAGAAGGATAAAACCGACCCTGCGTTCGACCCGCAGCATATACCAGAGATAAATGCCACTAACGGAGATGAAGAGAGTGAGATAAACGGTTGCGTCTGCAAACCAGCGCCATGCTTTGATGTAAAACCAGTTCATCCGGATATCGGGTCCATGCTGGCCCGGAGATCTATGGAGGGTCACCAAAGCGTCTGCCAGCCCGGTCTCGCGGCTCACGACCGTTGCTTCATGACCAGCGAGGTTGATGCTCACCGTCGTCGCGCGTCCGGGGATCGAGACGGGGATAATCAACTTCTCTTCTTTGACCAGGTGCCGCACAAACCCGATCTCACCGCGAATGTTCATATTTTCGAGGATTGGTTTGAGCGCATCGATGAGCGGCCGGCCGGAAAGCTTCTCCAGGTCTCCTGGAAGGGCCACCGCCGACACGACTCGTGTGTTGACGGTTTCTGGAGCGAGGCTCGGAATCCAGGAATGCACGAAAGAAAAGACGCTGATGGAAAAGACCAGCACGAATGGGCTGATAAATAGCCCGAGGTAGAGGTGCAAGTCTCGAGTCAGTCGATAAAAGCGCCCCTTCATTTGGCAGGGGTGCTTTCCAGGAAATATTGAATGTTAGCGGCGTTCATAGTCTGGCTCAGTCATTCTTGCCGGCAAAAGCTTAATAGGGCGCTTCGGTCCCATCTAGTAATAACCGACGTAGGCTGAGGGATGACCCCGCCTATGCAAGCTCGGTCGTAAAAGTCCTGGCCGGAGCAGGGCGCGCACAATCTCCAGGCCGTAGCATAAAGCAAATGCTGCAGCTTCGTTACACGGCCCATCCTTCTACAACGAAAGGTGATTAAAGGTAAATAAAGGTAAATAAAGGTATTGCCCTGTTGCATCACGTCGATCTTTTGGAGTTTGCAGAGCCGCCTATCTTGGCGTAAAAGTTCCTTTCCCGTCGTGGCGGGAGATTATGAAACCGGAAGTCGAGATATACGATACGACCCTGCGCGATGGCAGCCAGGGCGAAGGCATCAATTTCTCGGTGGCAGACAAGCTCCGCATCGCCGAGCGTCTGGACGCTTTCGGGATTCATTACATCGAAGGGGGTTGGCCGGGTTCAAATCCGAAAGACATCGAGTTTTTTGCCGAGGCCAAAAAACGAAAATATAAACACGCCCGCCTGGCCGCTTTCGGATCGACACGCCGCAAAGGGGTCGCGGTCGAGGAAGATGACCAGGTGCGGCTGTTGCTGGAAGCGGAGACGCCGGTGGTCACGATCTTTGGCAAGACCTGGCTGCTGCACGTCAAAGAAGTCCTCCGCGCTACTCCGGACGAGAACCTGATGATGATCGCCGATACGGTGCGTTACCTGAAGGACCACGGGAAGTATGTAATTTACGACGCCGAGCATTGTTTCGACGGCTACAAAGGCGAGCCCGAATATGCCCTGGCCACATACCAGGCTGCCGAAAAGGCCGGGGCGGATATCATCGTGCTTTGCGACACCAATGGCGGCTGTTTACCAAGCGAAATTCGGGACATCACTCAGGCTGCGCGCAAAAAACTGAAGGCAAGGCTCGGCATTCACACGCATGACGACATCGGCCTCGGTCTGGCCAATGCGCTGGCGGGGTTGGAAGGGGGGGCCACGCACGTTCAGGGAACGATTAATGGATATGGTGAACGCACGGGCAATTGCAATTTGACGAGTGTGATCCCGACGGTGGTCTTGAAGCTTAAGAAAAGTTGCGTGCCGGAATCATCCCTGGCCAAACTCAAGGAACTTTCTCAATACGTGGATGAGATTGCCAACATTCGTCACAACTCGCGCCAGCCCTGGGTCGGCGCGGCGGCTTTTTCCCATAAGGGGGGCATGCACGTCAACGCCGTGCAAAAAGTCTCGCAGAGTTACGAACACATCAATCCCAGCCTGGTGGGCAACAATCGCCGGGTGCTGATCAGTGATTTGGCCGGGCGCAGCAATATCGTGTTGAAAGCCGAGGAACTTGGGTTCAAGCTGAGCAACGATACCGCCGAACTTAAGGCGATCCTGTCGAAGATCAAAGACCGTGAGCACGAAGGCTACGAATATGAAGCGGCTGAGGGTTCCCTGGCATTGCTCATCCGCAAAATTCTGAAGCACGGAGATCCGCCCTTCTTCGTGCAGGCCTACCATGTCTCGATGCGCAGCGCGGGGAGCAATTGCGTTTGCGAGGCGACCATCAAAGTGCGCGTCGGGAACGAAACCGCCCACACCGTTGCCGAAGGAGACGGGCCGGTCAACGCGCTCGATTCCGCTTTGCGGACCGCTTTGGTCCGGTTTTATCCCCAGCTCGAAACCGTCCGGCTCACGGACTATAAGGTTCGGATTCTGGATTCAGCCACGGGCACCGCGTCTAAAACGCGCGTCCTTATCGAGTCCGGCGACGGCAAAGAGGAGTGGGGAACCGTCGGGGCCAGCAGCAACATCATCGAAGCCAGCCTGCAGGCGCTCGTCGATAGCATGGAATACCGCTTGATGGAGAAGGATTCAACCACGGATAGACACTGATGAACACGGATTGGGTTACTGTTCCAGATCTGCATGCCGGAGTAATCTCCAAGCTGATTTTGAAGGAAGAGACCCGTCGCATTCTGGGCTGCGCTTTTGATGTGCTCAATGAAATCGGACACGGCCTGCATGAAAAAATTTATGAAAATGCCCTTACTGTAGCCTTCACGATTGTGAAAATCCCCTTCGAGCAGCAACGCCGCTTTCCCGTGCTGTTTCGAGGGCAGATAGTTGGCGAGTTTGTTCCCGATCTTGCCGTGTTCGCCACGGTGATTGTTGATCCGAAAGTTATCGACCGAATCACAGATCATGAACGTGGAAAAATGATCAATTATCTGCGGATCACTGAGTTTCGGGTCGGCCTCATCTTGAATTTCAAGCACGCTCGTCTCCAATGGGAGCGCATAGTCGTATGAGCCTTCCCCCATCAGTGGCTATCCGTGTTCATCCGTGGTTAAAATTGTTCTATGTCTGAAATCTCCAAAACCTACGAACCGCAGGCGGTCGAATCCAAATGGTATCAATACTGGCTCGATAAGAAGTTTTTTGCCGGTGATGCCAGGTCGCCCAAGCCGGCTTATGCCATCGTTATCCCTCCGCCGAACATAACAGGCGTGCTGCATATGGGCCATGTGCTTAACGCTGCCATGCAGGACATCCTCGCCCGAAAGGCGCGCATGGATGGCAAGGAGGTTCTTTGGCTGCCAGGCACCGACCACGCCAGCATCGCCACCCACCTCGTGCTCGAACGTGAGTTGAAAAAAACGGAACGCCTCACTCGCCATGATCTGGGGCGGGAAAAATTCATCGAACGCGCCTGGGGCTGGAAGGAGAAACATGGGAGCATCATCATTCAGCAGCTCAAAAAGCTCGGGTGCTCGTGCGATTGGACGCGCGAACGATTCACGATGGACCCGGAGTATTCCCGCTGTGTCTCCAAGGTGTTCGTCGATCTTTTCAATAAGGGTTTCATTTATCGCGGCAAACGCATGGTAAACTGGTGTCCGGCTACCCTCACTGCCCTGTCGGACGAAGAGGTGGACATGGAGCCGCAAAAGGGCTTTCTTTATTACTTCAAAGTCGAGGTCGCCGAGCAGCCCGGCACGTTCCTCACTATTGCCACCACTCGTCCAGAAACCATCCCTGGCGACACCGCCATCGCGGTCAATCCGAAGGACCCGCGCTACGCGGCATTCATCGGCCAGCACGCCATCCGTCCTTTGCCCTCCGAATTGCCGCGAGAAAAGAAGCTCATCCCGATTATTGCCGACGAACATGTCGATTTCGAGTTTGGGACCGGCGTGCTCAAGGTGACGCCTGCACATGACAAAGCGGATTTCGAGGTGGGTCAGCGCCACAATCTTCCGGCCGTGGAAATCATGACGCCAAGCGCCATGATGAATGATCTGGCGGGCGCAGATATGAGCGGGCTGGATCGATTCGCAGCGCGCAAAGTAGCCGTCGAAAAGCTCAGGGAACTCGGCTCGCTCGTGAAGGAGGAGCCGTATGAGAATAAAGTGGGCTTTAGCCAGCGGGCGCGCGTGCCCATCGAGCCGAGGTTAAGCGAGCAATGGTTTCTCAAGTACCCGAGCGCGGAGCAAGCCCGGCGTTGTGTGGCAAGTGGAGAGATGAAATTTCATCCCGATCGGTGGGCGAAAGTCTATGATCACTGGATGGGCAACATCCAGGACTGGTGCATCAGCCGACAGCTTTGGTGGGGGCACCGGATTCCAGTGTGGCGCCGCAAGGTTACGAGCGAGGATGGAGGATTGAAGATGGAGCAGGGCGAAGATGGAAGAGGGAATTCCTTGGCTGGCGCTCATTCTACTTCCTCCGTTTATGTTGGCGTTGATCCGCCGCCCGATCCGGAGGCTTGGGAACAGGATCCCGACGTTCTCGACACCTGGTTCAGCTCCTGGCTGTGGCCTTTCGCCACGATGGGGTGGACGGGCGACAAGGGCATTGATTCCAAGAATGAAACCTTGAAGAAGTTTTATCCGACGACGGATCTAGTGACGGCGCCGGAGATCATCTTCTTCTGGGTTGCGCGTATGATCATGGCTGGCTACGAATACATGGGCGAGATGCCGTTCCGCAATGTCTATTTTACTGGCATCGTCCGCGACAAGCTCGGCCAAAAGATGTCCAAGACCCTGGGCAATTCCCCCGACCCGCTGGATCTCATCGCCAAATACGGGGCGGACGCCGTCCGCTTCGGAACGATGCGGAGCGCCCCCCTCGGACAGGACGTGCTCTTCGACGAGAAAGATGTCGAGTTGGGCCGCAATTTTTGCAACAAGCTCTGGAACGCCTGCCGTTTTCGGCAGATGCAGGGCGGCGAAGCGCAGGGCGAAATCGACCCTGGACGGCTGCGCAGCGATGAAAAATGGATTTTGCTGAAGCTGGATCGGGCCATTTCGGAGGTGACCGATTCGCTGGCAGCATACAAATTCAGCGAAGCTGGCCAAACCCTTTACCGTTTCTTTTGGAGCGAGTTCTGTGACTGGTACTTGGAGGCGAGCAAACCTGTCTTACAAGGCCGCAGCCGCCAAGGGCCCGAGGCGGACGCTGGTCAGCCGAAGGACCCCATGCCGCCTCCCGCCGGCGCTGCCGAGGAAGAGCAAAGAACTAACACTTTGGCGGTCATGGATTTTGTTCTCTCACACACGTTGCGTCTGCTCCATCCTGTCCTGCCTTTCATCACCGAGGAACTTTGGCATGGCATGGGTTACGAGCACGATATGCCCGAGAACCAGGGTGGCCAGACAATCCAGTTTGCGCCGTGGCCCAAGCCGCTGGATCAGGACTTTAAAGGCTTTTACGGACTGGACGATTGTTACATCGAAATCGTCGATGCCAAGTACGAGCTCGTCACGCAGGGACGCAACCTGCGGCGCGAAGCCAACATCCCTTTCAACAAAAAAGTGAAGTTCATTTTCAAGCCTGTTGGCGCGGTGCCGCCCAACGATGTCGATGTGCTGAAAGTTTTGCTCAACGCCGAAACCCTTGAAATCACTCTCGATTATCAGCCAAAGAAAGGCACTCCCACGGCCCATTCGGAACTGGGGGAACTTTTTATGCCTTTGGAAGGTCTGATCGATCTGGACGCGGAAAAAGCCCGCCTCGCAAAGGAATTGGAAAAAGCAGCCCTTGAGATCACAAAGGTGGAACAGAAGCTCAATAACCCTGCGTTCGTGGGAAAAGTTCCAACCACTGTGCTCCAGGAACATCAAAAACGGCTGAGTGATTGGCAGGCGAAGCAGACTTACTTGCAGAAAGCGCTGGAAGGGTTAGGCGAGAAGTGAGGGGATGAAGTCGAACGGGTCACAACGTTCCATGGTCCGATGAACGAACGAGCCTCCCCAGCCCGTAAACACGCGCCCGGGCCGTCGTCGCTTCTCATTAACACCTGCCGCTGCGGCAGATTTGGAAGTCTGCGCTCCACCCTAAACACATAAGAAGCGAGATGTTAATGAGAAGCAGTCCATGAGTGAGTCACTCGTTAACAATATGAAGTTATCCGAACAACAGAGAGCGCTGGGCTGCGCCATGGCGGCGGCCAAGGCAGCAGGCAAAATCATGAGCGATAATTTCCACTCGCCCAAAACTATTAATTCTGCCACGCGGCACGACATCAAACTCGAACTGGATGTGCGTTGCCAGAAACGCATCGAGAGTATGCTGCGTCGCGCTTTTCCTGAGGTCGCAATCCTGGGCGAGGAAGGAGTGGCCGGAAACCAGAAAGCGCCCTATCGCTGGGTGGTGGATCCGATTGATGGAACGGTGAACTTTACCTATGGGATCCCGCACGCCTGTGTTTCCATTGCGCTGCAAGCGCGCGGGGAACTTGCTTTCTGGCCTCGGGGTGAGAGTTCACGCCGTCATCCTGACCATCTCTATCAAACATTAGTCGGGGTGGTTTACGATCCTTTCTGCGATGAGCTCTGGACGGCGAGCCGTGGAGGAGTGGCTCGACTGAATGGAAGGATTATCCACGTCAGCAACCGGAAGAACCTTGGCGAGGCGATCGTCTCCATCGGGTTCGCCAAGCAGCGTTCGACCATGAATAAAATGCTGCCTATTTTAAATCGTTTGATCCCACGCGTGCGCAAGGTTCGACTCATGGGAGCGGCTGCTTTGTCGATGGTATATGTGGCGAGCGGAAGGATGGATGCTTATCTGGAATACGGATTAAGGCTCTGGGACATTGCTGCCGGCGGACTCATTCTGGAGTGCGCCGGGGGAGATTTTTGGAACCAGCCCCTGTCTGGCAAGCATACCTACCAAGTGCTCGCGAATAATGGCTTGCTGCGGCGAAAATTGGAGCGATTTACAAAGAGGGGCGCCTGATGTATGCTGGTGCGCATTGTCACCGACGTGAAGAAGATTATTTATCTCTGGATGCTGACTTTCCTGGGCTTTAATGCATCGGCGGGCATCCTTGCGCAGTTCCGAACCCGTTTCGGAGACATCGACGTAGAATTATTCGAGGACAAACCGGTGACTGTGCAGAATTTTCTGCGTTACGTGGAAAGCGGCGCTTACCAGAACATGTTCCTACACCGATGCATTCCTGGCTTTGTAGTCCAAGGCGGGGGTTATTGGATCGGCAATCCCACCAGCACGAACTTCTTCAGCCCAACGAACCGAAATGTTTTGGCTGTGCACAACTTCGGCGCCATCACGAATGAGTTCAATGTTGGAAAGCGTCAAACAAATTCTTTTGGGACAATTGCCATGGCCAAACTGGGGGGAGATCCAAACTCAGCCAGCTCGGAATGGTTTTTTAACCTGGCCGATAACAGTGCCAACCTGGATTCTCAGAATGGCGGCTTCACCGTGTTCGGGCGAGCGGTTCACGGGACCAATGTGCTTGCGTTTTTCAATACTTTAAACAAGAGCACTGCTTTAGGTATCCAGGATATGACTCGGTGGTTGGGCGTCACGAATGGGTTCGGCCAGTTGTTTAGTGATCTTCCGGTTTCGTATGCTGGGTTCGTTCCCCCACGTTATACCAATCTAGTTTACGTTTACGACATTTCGTTGCTCAAGGTGCAAGTGCAAGCGCTCACGAACAAAACTCAGCAGATCTCATGGAATCCCATAGCGGGGCGGACGAATTATACGGTGGAATTCACTACGAACCTCCCGCCCAGTTGGAATGAGTTGACCACAACCAACGGCACTGGAGCTACGCTCAAGGTGGTAGATGCGAATACCAATCTGCCCCGCCGCTTTTATCGAGTGCGTGTGGAGTATTAATTAAGATTGGGAAATTGGCTACCCGCGAAACACGCGAAATGACGCGAAAGAGAACAGTCATTCATGTCTTCTCCTCCTTTCGCAAGTTTCGCGGGCAGCCGTTTTCCGGCCTGGAAGATTAGCTGCAAAACCGTTGAAACGGTTGATACCGCCCCCCCCGTCGCATATCGGAAAGATCTCGGATGGCCCCTATGGAGGTTCCTCCCCTACGCGGCGATGGCGTAAGCTTTGATTTTGTTGTAAAGGGTCTGACGACCGATGCCGAGGCGCTTGGCTGTTTCCAACTTATTGCCGTGGGTTTCTCTAAGAATTTCGACGATCTTGTTTCGCTCCATGGCCTCCATCAGAGTAAGGCTGCCGTCTCCCGAGTCGGGGGTGATCGCGAGATCAGCGATGGATAGATCATCCACATCCACCATTTTGCCCTCGCACATCAGGACGGCGCGCTGGACTTCGTTCTGTAACTGCCGGACGTTCCCAGGCCACTCGTGCTTGCGCAAGCGGTCACAAGCCTCCGGCGTAAAATCTGTCAGAGAACGGTTGGCTTGCGAAGCAAAGCGCTTCAAGAAGGCTCGGGCCATGGGGAGAATATCCTCGCGCCGCTCGCGCAACGGCGGCAAAGCAACCGAGATGGCGCTGATCCGATAATACAAGTCCTCACGCAGTTTCCCTTCCTTGATGGCATCATCGACCGCCCGATTGGTGGCGGCCAGAATGCGGCAATCGGTCTTGTAACTAATGCGTCCGCCGACTGGCCGGACCTCCTTTTCCTGCAGCACGCGAAGCAGCTTGCTCTGGGTATCGATGGGCATTTCGGAAAGCTCGTCCAGCAGCAAGGTCCCCCCTTCGGCCTGGCGGAAGAGTCCTTCGCGGTCCCCCTGCGAACCGGTAAAAGCTCCTTTGACGGACCCGAACAATTCGCTCTCGATCAATTCGCGGGGCAAAGCGGCGCAATTGATCTTAATAAAGGGCCCTTTATTGCGTGGACTCAAAGTATGGACCAAGTCGGCCACGACCTCTTTCCCGGTGCCGCTCTCGCCGGTAATCAGGACCGAGACATCGCTGGGGGCAATGCGCTCGATGGTGCGCATGACCGTTCTCATGGCGGCACATTGGAAGATGGGCGAGGAATCGCCACTCATCTGTTTGAGCGCTTCAATCAGCTTGCTGTTTTCCTGGGTCTGCTGCTTCCGCTCGAGGGCCCGTTCGACCAGGCTGTAAAGGCCTTCATTGTGAGGCTTGGTTTGGAAGTGGAAAGCGCCGCGTTTGGTAGCTTCAACTGCCGAATCCAAAGTGGCATACCCGCTGAGGACGATCACCTCAGTCTCAGGCCAGTTGCGTTTTATGGCGGAGAGCAGATCCAGGCCGTCCCCATCCGGGAGCTTCAAATCGAGCAAAACGGCATCCGGCTGGGAGCCACTGAACATGGATTTAACAGTCGTGCCATCGGGGGCTTGCACGACCTCATAACCTCGTGATTTGAAATTCTCAGCCAACAGGGAACGGAGTTCCTCCTGGTCATCCACCAACAAGATTTTATGCTTCATACTTTGTTCGCCACTTCCGGCTACAGGCGCTGGTAAAACCTCTGAGGATTCCCAGATGGCCTGCATGCCGCGCAAACAATCGTTCGGGGTGGAATTGAACGCCCAACAAAAAGGGCAATAACTGCCCAGCGGTCGGCTCCAATTCCAGTCCCTCGATTATTCCATCTATACTAACGGCAGTAGCTCGCAAAGGTTTAGCGATTTTTGCGACAGCCTGGTGGTGGGTGCTGTTCACGCCCAGCAAGGCTGCTCCGGCCAGTTGAGCAAGCACCGAGCCAATTTGCAGTTTTACATCGTGTACCACCTCATTCTTTTGTTTTAGCCAAGAATGGTTGGAAGCTCCTCGCACCTCAGAGACAATATCGACGACCAAAGTCCCGCCTAACGCCACGTTTAGAAGTTGCAGGCCCCGGCAAATCGCCAACAGTGGCTTGCATTGCCGCAGCACCTCATCAATCAACAAAAGTTCAAAGAGGTCGCGCTCCGGGGCGGCGGCGTGGACAGTCTTGGCCAGTTTAGGGGAGAGTTTTTCCCGGCCATAAACCGCCGGTTGAACATCATCCCCGCCGGTCAATAAAACCCCATCTGCGCGACGCACCGCCTCTGCGATGAAATCAGCGCAGGGGATGCAGGGCAACAGCCAGGGGATCCCACCTGCGGCTTTGATGGCCAAGGGGTAATGGAGCGAGAGACTAAGGGAGAAATCGCCCAGCTCCACTCCATGCTTGTCCGTGCTGCCAGAGATGAGAATGAGCGGGGCAGGCTTCACCTCAAAATTCGGTTTCGGGAAAACGTTCGCGGATGGCCTTCTCGACGCGCGCAGGTTCTTCTGGTCGCACCAACCGCCGATTGACCCGGCGACGGATGCCGTCGAGCAGTTTCAGCCAATCTTCCAGGGGTGGATCTTCCATCAGTTCCCATTGGCCCAGCCGACGCTCGCGGATATAAAACCTCCACCGGTCGCCCACATGATGCGCATAGACCTCCAGTCGCTCCCCTTCCGGGGTGGAGCGCTTCCAACTGATTTCAGCTTTATTCCCCATCGAGCTTGAACCTAGGGCGGCAATTCCACGCTCGCCACCGCCATGGCGGCAATGCCTTCTCCCCGTCCGATGAAACCCAGATGCTCATTGGTAGTGGCCTTAATACCGACGCGCTGTCGATTAATCTTCAAAGCGCCCGCGATATGGGTCTTCATATTGAAAACGTGAGGGGAGATTTTAGGCTGCTCCGCCATGATAGTGGCGTCGATATTGATGATGGCGCCATTGTGAAACGCCACCTGCCGCGCCGCCTCCTCCAAAAACACGCTGCTGGCGGAGTTGCGCCAGCGGGAATCGGTATTTGGAAAAAATATGCCAATGTCTCCTTCCCCTAACGCACCCAGAATCGCATCGCAGATCGCATGCATCAGCACGTCCGCGTCTGAATGGCCGTCCAGGCCCTTGGGATGTGGAATCTCAACTCCGCCTAGAATTAGTTTCCTTCCGGAGACCAAGGGGTGGACATCGTAACCGATTCCGACATGATTCATGAATAAAGTATAAGGACGCGACGACCCATGACGCAATGAGAATGACTGCCGGCACGTGCGCATCGAGCTTTTGAATGATCCGTCAAACTTGTGCGCGCTTCCAATGGAACCTTCTCTCCCCCAGCGCCACTTGCAAAGGACAATAGCAAATCGCAATCTTCCACCGTGACAACCTCTGGCGCTCCTTTTACTTTTCGCCGATGGAACAACGCATCTTGACCCTCGGCCATTCGCCCGATCCCGACGACGCGTTTATGTTTTATGCGCTGGCTAAGGAACTGATCCCGACGCACGGATATAAATTCCAACATATCCTCGAGGACATTCAGACGCTCAACGAGCGGGCCACGCGGGGCGAACTGGATATTTCAGCCATCAGTATTCATGCCTATGCCTATGTGAGCGGCCAGTATGCACTGTTGCCGAGCGGCGCGAGCATGGGGGATGGTTACGGGCCCATGCTCGTGGCCAAAAAAAAGCTTTCCAAGGAGGAAATCCTCTCCCGGACCATCGCGGTCCCCGGCACGATGACCAGCGCGTTTCTGGCCCTGCAGCTCTGGCTCGGAAAATCTGCCAGCGAGTTACGTTACGTGGTGGTCCCATTCGACCAGATTTTTAGCGCCATCCGGTCTGGAGTCGCCGAGGTGGGGTTGATCATTCATGAAGGCCAGCTCACGTATAAGAACGAGGGTCTGGAGGTTTGCGAAGATCTCGGCGCGTGGTGGGGACGGGAAAACAAGGGTCTGCCGCTGCCGCTGGGCGGGAACGTGATTCATAAAAGATTCGACCCAGCCGCTCGCCAGACGATTTCCAATATTCTCACCGCCAGTATCCGTTTCAGCCTGGAGCATCGCCCCAAGGCCGTCGAGCATGCGCTCCAATTCGCCCGCGACATGGGACGGGACCTGGCGGACAAATTTGTAGGCATGTACGTCAACCATTGGACCTTGGATTACGGCGACCGAGGCCGGGAATCAATTAGGCTGTTTCTGGGACGTGCTCACCAGCGAGGATTAATCCCTCTTGAACCGGATTTGGAATTCGTGCCGGGCTGAGGTGCGTCAAGCATCGCCGTCGCGGGGGCCTTGCGCATCTTTTTGTGGCAAGGTGAAGTAGAAGGTGGAGCCATGGCCGAGTTCACTCTTCAACCAGACTTCCCCACCATGCGCTTGCACGATGTGTTTAACGATAGCCAAGCCCAAGCCCGTGCCGCCCGTGTCGCGAGACCGTGCTCTGTCCACCCTGTAGAAACGCTCGAACACGCGTTCTCGAGCTTCGGCTGGAATTCCCGGTCCATCATCCCGCACCCATAACTCCACTTTCTTGTCCCCCAACGTTTGGCCTCCGACGTTCACCTGGCCTTCATGGCTGCCATACTTAATCGCGTTTTCAACCAAATTGAAGAGCACTTGATGCAGCCGACCCGCATCGGCCTGCGCGGTCAGATCCGTCGGCAAGAGGTTTTGGAGGGTGACTTTCTTTTCGGCGGCGCGCGATTGTAAATCATCGAACACGCGCCCCACCTCTCGGCTCAAGTTGACCTGCTGCAAGTTCATCAGAATCTGCCCGCTTTCCAGGCGAGAGATGGTAAGGAGATCCTCAATCAAATAGGTGAGGCGGTCAGTGTGCTTTTCGATGGTCTTTAAAAACCGCGTGGCCAGCTCCGGCTCGTTCTTGGCGCCTTCGAGCAAAGTTTCGACAAAGCCCTTGATTAGGGAAAGAGGAGTGCGCAATTCATGACTTACGTTAGCCACGAATTCCTGCCGGGTATTCTCCAGTTGCTTCAGGCGCGTCAGATCATGAAAAACGAGAATGGCCCCATGCCTGATGCCTTCTCGATCCAGCACGGCAGCGGCGCTCAATTCCACCCAGCGCTCCTCCATGCCGGGCAGTTCAAGTTCAAAACCGCGCACCACCTGCTCGCGTTGCAACTGTTCTACTACGCCGGCCAGGGCCTGGAGGCGAAAAGCTTCCAGGATGGTTCGCCCCCGGACATCTGCCGTCAGAGCCAGCAAACGCTGCAGGGATTGGTTGACCATCTCAATTCGGCCGGAGCGACCCAGGACCAGCACCCCTTCGGCCATGCTATTAAACAAAGCCTCTTGCTGGGCTTGGTTCTCAGCCACGGTCTGGCTGTGCTGCTTTTGCTGGGTAGCCAGCATTTGCTGCTGGCGGGCCAATTCCTGGTAAAGATGAGCGGAGCGGCGCTTCCACCGTAGGTGAATTGCGACCGCGCCGGCCATGAGAATAGCGCTTATTAAATACCACATACCCGCGCAAATCGAACTCACCCGTCCACAAACCGATATCCCACCCCCCGCACGGTATCGAGGTATTTCGCGGCGGCGCCGAGCTTTTCCCGCAACCGTCGCATGTGGGTATCCACCGTGCGGGTATCGATCAGGTTGTCGTACTCCCAAACATCCTGGAGCAACTTTTCGCGAGATTGCACGCGTCCCCGGCGTTGCGCCATCACGGTGAGCAACTTGAATTCGGTCGGGGTCAAATCAATTGCTTTGCCCCTCACCGTCGCTTGATGCCGCGGGATATCCAAAACCAATTCCTTCCATACAATGCGATCGGGTTGTTCCGGAGCTGGCCCTTCGCTCCGCAGCAAGCGCTTGATCCGCAACACCAGCTCTCGCGGGCTGAATGGTTTGGTGATGTAATCATCCGCCCCCAACTCCAATCCCAGAACCCGATCAATTTCAGCCGCTTTGGCCGTGAGCATGATGATAGGGATGGCGGTGGTTCTTGGATCGCGGCGAAGGATTTTGCACACCTCCAATCCATCGACCTCCGGGAGCATGAGATCGAGAACGATCAAGTGAGGCAAAGCAGAACGGGCTTTTTTTATGGCCTCCGCCCCATCCGCCGCCGAGGTGACTTCATAGCCAGCCGCTTTTAAATTAAATGCGATCAACTCGACTGCATCCGGTTCGTCGTCCACTACCAGAATTTTGTGTTTCATATTCAAGCCAGGGGCGCGGCGGTCCAGGGAGGAATGGCGGCGGAACAGTTCGCCGTTACCGCGCTGGGGCCAATGTGCCGCCGGTTTCTATAGCCCTCGCGCTTCGAGGACGGTGCCGCGGTCGTTTTTTTATGTGCGTTCCTCTCCACTCCCTTTCTCGCCGCCATGCCGGATGTCGCGGCCTTCGTAGAGATAGACGACTTCCTCGGCAATGTTAGTTGCGTGGTCTGCAATCCGTTCGAGGCTCTTGGAAATGACCATCAGGTTCAGGCAACGCGTGATCGTCTCCGGTTGGTCACCCATGGACCGGGCCAACTCCCCATGCAATCGCTTGTTCAGAGCATCCACCTCATCATCGCGTGGGATGATCGTTCGGGCCTGCCCTGGATCGCGATGCACAAATGCATCGAGCGCCGCCTTCAACATCTCCAAGGCCATCGCCGCCATGCGGGGAATATCTGTCTGCTGTTTCAGGGGCGGTTCCTGGCTCAAATCCAGGACGCGGCGGGAAATAGTCGTGGCCTCGTCGCCGACTCGCTCGAGGTTGTGTGAAATCTTCATAGCCATGGTGATCAGGCGCAGATCGGCAGTCAGAGGCCGCCCTTCCAGCAGCTTGATGGCGGCGTCATCGATCTGCATTTCCAATTGATCGATGATGCTATCTTCCTCCTTGGTGCGCCGCGCCAAGTCGTCATCGCGCTTGAGAAGGGCTTTAATCGCTCCATTGACGGCCGCCTCCGCATGGCTGGCCATGGTTAGCAACCTTTCCTTTAAGTCCGCAAGCTCGATTCCAAATTGGTCTGGCACAGGTGGTTTTGTTCCGCGTGTAGAGAAACCCAATTTCGACCAAATTCCAATTCCAAATTGCAATCTCCATTCCCGCTTGCCTCGGCCCAGCCGCAACTCCAATATTTCCCCCCTATATGAACTCGACACCTCTGCGCATCGCGGTGACCGGCGCCGCCGGCCAAATTGGCTACTCCCTCTTATTTCGGATTGCTTCTGGTGCCATGTTTGGCCCCGGCCAGCCAGTCATCCTTCATCTGATCGAAATAGAACCGGCTCTCCCCGCGCTTGATGGCGTGGTCATGGAGTTGGAAGACTGCGCCTTTCCTTTGCTCAAAAGCGTCCTGCCCACGGCGAACCTCGATGAAGGTTTTCGAGCTGTGAATTGGGCGCTCCTGGTCGGCAGCGTTCCTCGCAAGCAAGGCATGGAACGCAAGGATCTCCTTGGCATCAACGGTAAAATCTTTATCGGCCAGGGGCGGGCCATCCAAAAAAATGCCGCCAGCGACGTCCGCGTCCATGTCGTCGGCAACCCCTGCAACACCAATTGCCTCATCGCCATGAACAATGCGCCCGATCTCCCACAGAATCGCTTCTTCGCCATGACGCGCCTGGATGAAAATCGGGCAAAGTCGCAACTTGCGCGAAAGGCCGGGGTTGAAGCGACGTCCGTGACCAATATGGCCATTTGGGGAAATCATTCCTCGACGCAATTCCCGGATTTTTTCAATGCCAAAATTAACGATAAACCTGCCACTGAGGCGATCAAGGACGCGGCATGGCTCAAAGGGGATTTCATCAATACCGTTCAGCAACGCGGCGCTGCGATCATCAAAGCCCGAGGCGCATCCAGCGCCGCCAGCGCTGCCAATGCCATTGTGGACAGCGTCCGTTCAATTATCGAACCAACTCGTGCTGACGATTGGCACAGTGTCTGCCTCTGTTCGGACGGCAGCTATGGGATCCAAAAGGGATTGATTTGCTCATTCCCTGTACGCAGCAACGCGCAAAGCCTCCAAATCGCGCAAGGTTTGCCGGTGAACGAATTCAGTCGTGCCCGGATTGAAGCGACGGTGAATGAATTGAAAGAGGAGAAGACTATGGTGAGCGAGCTGTTGCCGAAGTAACCGGAGGGACGGCCGGGAAACGAGACGCCCCGTCACCGACATTTTTCCACGCGGCTCGGCGATCAGATCCCGCTTCAGCGATGTTCTAGGGGCGTCTTTCAGCTTCCTTTTTCCCACGATTTGGCTCTCCGGTTTGGGGCGAGGAACGCTCTGGCTCGATTTCCAGATGAAATTTGTGCAGAATCCGATGAACAACCGGAGCCAAAAGGACGCCCGCCGTGGTGATAAAAACAATGCCGCTGAACAACGCAAAGCAGGACGCAAAGAGCTTGCCCGTCACCGTGCGCATGGGGTCCACGGGTCCCATGCCGGTCAGAATCATGGATGCGTTAAGGAGGGCATCAATCCAGGGGAGGTTGCCGAACCAATGGTAACCCAGGATGCCCAAACCCAGAGACGGCAGAAGGATGCCAGCAGCCACGCGGAGGCTGCGCAGTCTGCGCGCAATGTAGATGTGAGAGGACGCCAGGGGCTGCCGATGGTGTTCAAGCACGGCGGGTTTTAGCATTTCGGTTTTCGTTGGCGGCGCAGGGTCCGGATTAAATACCAAAGAATCGCCAGATTGACGATAAGGACCACCAGTTTAGCATCGCTCACGTGCCGCATGAGCTCGTAAAGCTCGATCGGAATGAATGACGCGGTGACAATGACGGTCAGATACTCGGCCCATCGGCGCTCCAACCACAATCCAATCCCCTCCGTAAGCAGGAGAGCTGAATAAAAGAAGGAGCCTGCGCTCACAGCTCTGAGCTGCTCGGGGCTGATGTGACCGACTCTTTCCAACAACGCATGGAAATACCGGTTCTCGGGGTCCATCCTCAGGACCGCGATCCAATGCTCGACCGCTGCGCTTAGGTCTGCATGCACCATTCTCAACAACCCAATGGCCGTTGCCAGCAGCAAGACACCTTTAACCAGTTTAAACAGCGCGATCAGCGCCAAGCCAAAATGGTGCCGCTCGAGTTTTGGGGGCGGCGGCGGTTGAGTGTCGCAGCCCGGTTTTTGGATCGGCTCAGTCACGTTTTGAACGAATCAGTATCGCTTTAATTTTCTGAGTTGCCAATGCTCGCCATCCGCAGGCATGAAACGAAGCGGCCATGAATTATGCATTCTCCACCGGACGCGCGCCTTGAGGGTTAAACTTGGAACAGTCCGTTTACAGAGACTTCAAAACCGGGCAGCAAGCGTGAGGCAGCGCTTTGTTCGGGGCCGCGACGCACCACCAGCAGGTGGCGGCTAGCCTCTAAAAATAAGACTTCCACCGTCTGGGCTTCCGGATCGATCGGCCAATACTCTCTTACCCCCTCGCAGGTATAGCGCCGCATTGGAGAAGGCAAGGCCAACTCCTTGTCCAATGTATCAGCATGCGCGCCCATAGAAGAAAGGCTAACTGAATTTCTGGCCAACCGCAATTTCTAAGGTTAGCGATTCTCAATATGGCCGCCGGTTCAGCACAACGCGAGGAAGGACGAGTTCCAAGAGTCCCTGATCTTTTGAGGAAATAGGAACTCGTGGAACTCGTCCCTCCGGCGCTAAGGATCTCATGGGGATTGAAGCGCGATGCTCGCTTACCTGCCCCCGTCGGCCCGGTCGTCATTCAAAAGTATGATCTTCACACTCCCCGGCTTTGGGGGGGCAAAACTGTCGATCAAATTCGAGGAGTTTATGCCGGGATCGGGGGATGGACTCACCGTTGTCTCGCCGCTCGGCGCCAGAGCGGAACGGAGCGCTCCTTCAACCAGTTCGGCGCAATGGATTTTCATGGGAGGCAGCGGTCCCAACTCACCCGCCAACTCCTCTGTCTTGAGCGAAAGGGCTTCTTCGGCGGTTTTGCCCTGAATCAATTGCGTCGCCAGACTGGCTACAGCGATGGCGGTTTCGCAGCCGAAAGATTGGAAGGTGGCGCGGTCGATTACCTTTTTGCCTTTCTCCTCTTTGAATTTAATCCACATCCGGAGCATCTCGCCGCATCCGGAGTTGCCGACCGTGCCAACGGCATCGGCATTGGCAAGTTCCCCCATGTTCTGCGGATTGCGGATGGCCTCGGTAATTCGTTTTTGCAAATCGTTGTCCATAGATTCGGTTCTCTAGCCCAGCCGGTAACGAGGCATCTTTAAATCCACCTCTTGTGCCCAGGCATCGAGGCCTCCGCGCAAACAGCGCACATTCGCAAAGCCATGTCCCATAAAATACGCCGCCGCGTCCATCCCCTGTTTGCCCTGATGATCATGAATCACGAACATCTCCCCGCGCGGCCAGTGGCCTAAAATCTCCTGCATGATTTCCTGCGACATCAAGACGGCTCCCTGAATGTGGACCGCCTCGTACTCCTCGCGCGTGCGAACGTCCAGCAGGCGCAGGGAGGGATTTTGCTCGCGCAATTGCGCCAGCTCCAGCGGGGAGAGCAGGATTTTCTCGTCCTGCGCGTGGCTGCTGCTGATGTGTTCGACGACTTCCTCGACATTCAAATTATTGTTCCGCCGACAGAGCTGGTCGAGACTCTCCGCCGGCTGAAACCCGCAACTGCTGCAGCCGCCAATATGGTATCGCCGGAACAAAGCCCGCTGAGCGCCTGGAAAAACTTCCAGCACGCGCTGCATCGTCGTTTCGGGGCCGATCGCTTCGGTGGTGATGTTCATGGAAAAGGGGTTCGCTAGGAGCCGAAAAACTTTTGAATATCGCGAATGACCTCGATGAAATAATCGATCTCGGCCGTGGTGTTGTAAAAATAAAAACTCGCCCGCGCCGTGGATTCCACTCCGAGCTTTTTCATGAGCGGTTGATTGCAATGATGCCCGCCCCGCAACGCGACGCCCCGCTGGTCAGCCACTGTCACCAGATCATGCGCATGCACCCCATCCATCAGAAAACTGACCACGCCGGCCCGGCCCACCGAGGGGCCAAACAGGCGGATGCCTTTCAGGCCGGAAAGCTTCTCGAAGGCGTAGGCGCCTAATTCCTGATCGTGGTGAGCGATTTTTTCACGGCCGATTGTGTCCAGATAATCCATGGCGGCATGGAGGCCAATGGCTCCGGAGATGTCCGGGGTCCCTGCTTCGAATCTGTGCGGCGGCTTTTTGAAAGTCGTCTTGTCAAAATCCACGCTCGAAATCATTTCTCCCCCGCCCTGATAAGGAGGCGTTTCTTCCAACCGCTCCTTGCGCCCGTAGAGGATTCCAAAACCCGTCGGTCCACACATTTTGTGACTGGAGAAGGCGAGAAAATCGCAGTCGATTTGCTGCACATCCAGTGGCCGATGACCGGCGCTCTGGGCCGCATCAATAAACGTGACAACCCCGTGTCTGCGGGCGCGTTCGCAAAACTCCGCGATGGGATTGATCGTGCCCAGGGTATTGGAAATATGAGTCATGGCCAGCAGCTTGACTTCCGGCGTGAGCCATTCATCGAGCCGGCTTAAATCGAGCATCCCTCGATCGCCGTTCACGGGCAGATACACCACCTGAGCGCCGAGCCGCTCCGCCAGCAATTGCCAGGGGACAATGTTGCTATGATGTTCCATTTCGGTAAGGAGTATTTTGTCCCCGCGGCGGAGGTGTTTCGTTCCCCAGGCGCTTGCCACCAGGTTGATGCTTTCAGTCGTGCCGCGCGTAAAGACGATTTCCTCCGCGCTGCGGGCATTGATGAACTGCGCGGCCCTTTGCCGCGCCGCCTCGAATGCCACCGTGGCTCGATTGCTCAGCTCGTGAATGCCCCGGTGCACATTGGCGTTGTCCCGCTCATAGTAATGGCGCAGAGCCTCCAGGACGCTCTGGGGTTTCTGGGTCGTGGCCGCGTTGTCGAAATAAATCAATGGATGCCCATGCACCTTCTGATTCAGAATCGGAAAATCGCTTCGCAATGAGGCCCAGTCGGTAGTCATGGTTCTTTCAACCGCGTTCCTAATAAAGCCCCAGTTGGAGCTTGGCCGCCTCGGTCATCATTCCCTGGTTCCAGGGCGGGTCCCAGACCAACTCAACATTAGCTTCGTCGATGCCTTCGATCGAGAGCAATTTGTTTTGCACATCCTGGGCCAATACCGGACCCATGCCGCAGCCGGGAGCCGTCAAAGTCATCTTGATGTCCGCCTGGCTGCCGCTGTGGTCAGCAAGGGGACTGACTTTGCAGTCATAAATCAAGCCCAGGTCCACGACATTGACGGGAATCTCCGGATCATAGCAGGTGCGCATGGCTTCCCAGATTTCCTTTTCCAATTGCTCCGGAGTCCTTGGCTGCCCAGCGTTGTTCCCAGCGGGGACCGCAGCTTTCTCCAATCCGATAGCATCGGCATCCTTGCCCTCGATGCGAAACATATTTCCCCGCACCACCACCGTGTAGCTGCCGCCCAGAGATTGGGTAATGTAAGCCTGCTCGCCCTTTTGGAGGGTCACTTGAGTGCCGACCGGCACCACCGACGCCTCCACGTCGCGGAGGAGGTTGACTGGCTCGTTGGTTGTCATATTAAGAATAGGTCATGGCACAAGACGCCACATTTTCGCTTAAGTTCCGATAAACATTGCGTTTCAGGCTTCGTTTGAATTCCTCGTGCGGAATTGTTTCCTCAACGCGCCTATCCGCGAGGGCCGCCAACCGGTCCAAATCCTCAAGCAGTTTTTCGTAATCCTTGATCTGCATGACCACTGCGGTCTTCTTTCCTTTCTCGTTCGTCAGGTCCTGCAGGTTTTGACTCATACCCTAAAGTTAACGGAAACGCGTGAATTGTCGAGGTTTGTTCAGCAATTCCGATTTTGCCATTCTGCGGTTTTTGGTATCCACGCTTTAGCGTGTTTGGGGTGGCGTGCTCCGGCTTCCGAAATTCTGGTCTTGGTTTGGGTCGCAGCACCGGGTCCAGGTTAGCCCGACTGGACATTGATACACAACAGACATGGGATGCGAACTGCGGGCTTCACGATGGGAATGGCGAACAAAGCTCAGCCCAACGCTTGTGCAGCCGATACTAAGGATGCTATGCACAATAACATAGACAACTCTGGAATCTATCTCAAGGGGAAAACGAGTAATTCCATTCCCCGTGAAAGGCGTCTCGTGTGATTCTCAATTGGGCCATTTCCTCGTCCGAAACCGTTTTCCCGGTTTCAT
>JBBRPK010000080.1:0-24561 GCA_038228235.1 Verrucomicrobiota bacterium | reverse complement strand
GAGCTGAGGCTATGCTCCTTCGTCGCGCCTCGCCCGAAACCAAAATCGTCTCCAGCAAAACCGGAAGTAATTTTTGAGCAGACCCTTAGAGCCTGTTTTAAAACTCCGTGTGGTTCTGTTTTCGTGCGCTGAATGGCGAGGCGCGACGCCGGATTTCAACATGAGAAAACGGAGAGAACGGAGGAATTCCTTCGGTCTCGGTTTCCTCTGTTTGCTCCTGTTCAATCTTTTTTCTTACAGCCCGCTGCGGGGATGCTCCAACCTCGCCGCCTTGGCCACAGCCAAAATCCCTCGCCGCAGGACTCCACGCAATTTAAAAACAGGCTCTCAGTCTTGCGCCGGTAGTCATTCGAGAGTAGTTGTTTTCTCCATATGAACTTCAGCCATCTGCTCTGCGGCATCGTGCTCTGTGTCTCTGTCCCTTGTTTTGCGGCCCCACCGAGGCTTTCAGGAATAGGCAGCGCCATGCAGGAGATGATTGCCAAGAACGAAATCGCTGGAGCCGTGACGGTGGTAGTCTCTAAGGACAAGGTGCTTCACCTTGAAAGCACCGGTTTCGCAGATGTCGCTTCGCACCGTGCGATGAAAGCGGACACGCTGTTCTGGATCGCTTCCATGACGAAGCCCATCACTGGCACTGCCATCCTTATGCTGCAGGACGAGGGCAAGCTGAATGTTGCCGACCCGGTGGCGAAGTATCTGTCCGAGTTCGCGAACCTGAGGACACCGACCGGCAAAGCCGCGAATCTGACGATCACACAGATTCTCACGCACACGTCCGGGCTGGGGGAAGCAGGGGGCGCGGCGGCACAACAGGCCAAGACCCTCGCCGATCTTGTGCCGCTCTGGCTCGCCGCTCCCATGCAATATGAGCCGGGTGAAAAGTGGTCATATACGCAAAGCGGCATCAACGCAGCGGCGCGCATTGTTGAAGTCGTGAGCGGGATGACGTTTGATTCGTTTCTCCAAAAGAGGTTATTCGCGCCGTTGGGGATGAAGCACACGACTTTCTACCCCACCGATGGTTTTCGAAAGCAATTGGTGACTGCCTACGCCAAGAGCAGGGAGACGGGCGCGCTTGAAGCAGTGCCGCCCCGACCGGAGTTTGGGCCGCGGGACCGGCCACCGCAGGGGAACGGGGGCCTTTACTCTACAGGCCCGGACTACGCCCGGTTCTGCCAGATGTTGCTCAACGGAGGGACATTCAAAGGGCGGCGCTACTTGAGCGCGGCAGCGGTGAAGTTCCTGACCACACCGCAGACCGGAGAACTGCCGACAGGGTTCTTTCAGGACGAGCGGCATGGGAATCACGGCACGAACTATGGCTGGGGCCTGGGGACTTGCATCTTGCGCGCGCCCCACGAGGGGGCGGCTGAAGTGCTTTCATCCGGCAGTTATGGCCACGGTGGAGCGTGGGGCACTCAAGCCTGGATTGATCCCGCCAAAGGCGTGGCATACGTGCTGATGGTGCAGCGCTCCAATTTCCCGAACAGTGATGCGAGTGGTGTGCGGGGTGCGTTTCAGAAGGCCGCTGCTACCGCGTTGGCGAGGTGATTTGGGGTGGCAAGCATCAGCTTTCACACACTATGAGCTGGGACATCTATTAACGACTTTCCGGCTGAAGTGAAAAAAGTTGCGGACATTCCAGAGGACTTTCAGCCTAAACCGTTGGGACAGCGGATCGACCTGATTAAGCAGATTCGAGAGGTTGTGCCGGAGGCAGAGTTTACTAATCCTGAGTGGGGAGTTCTCGACGCAGGCAGCTTTTCTGTCGAATTTATGATGGGTTCATCAGAGATTTGCGCGAGCATCACTTTACTCGTGCGCGGTGGAGGGAATCCTGCCTCTCTTGTCGCTTTCCACTTTCCAAAAGGGCTCGGCTGCCGTACGGTGATCCCATGCGAACTTTGGCAGAAGACACCAGTCCCCAAGCCGAGCGAGTATTGATCCAACTGTGGCGACAGGCGACGCCAGCCCGGAAGTTCGCGCTCGTTCTCGACACTACGCGGACGTTGCAGGAGTTCATGTTGACTGGCCTGCGCGAGCGACATCCGCATGACACCCCACAGGAGCTGCGATTTCGCTTTGCCGAGTTGTGGCTCGGGGCTGAACTGGCGCGCCGGGCTTTTGGACCGAGGCCCCATGATACTGAATGAGGCCGAATTCATCGCGGCGTTGCGAAAAGTTATCATGGCCTTGGAAACGCTGGAGATCGATTATGCGCTCGGCGGCTCGTTCGCCAGCAGCCTTTACGGGGAGGCGCGCGCCACTCGTGACGTGGACCTGATTGCCGCCGTGGCGGGACGGCACGCAGCGCCACTGGTTGCTGCGCTTGGACCGGAATTCTATACTGACGAGCCGCAAATAAACGCGGCCGTCCTGAACCAAAGTTCGTTCAATCTGATCCACTTGCCGACGATGGCGAAAGTGGACGTCTTTGTCGCCTGGCGCACGGACTTCGGTCGCGCACAACTGGCCCGACGGCAGCTTAAGCACGTGGGCCGCACCGATCCACTCGACCTCTTCGTCACCTCCGCTGAGGATACTGTCCTCGCCAAACTCGATTGGTATCGCCAGGGGGGCGGCGTTTCCGACCGACAATGGCGTGACATTTTAGGGGTCCTTAAAGTCCAGGCCGAAGCGCTCGACCGCGCCTACTTGAGCGAATGGGCCCCGCGCCTCAAGGTCACGGACCTTCTCAGTCGCGCGCTCGAGGAGGCCGGTTTATCGCCCGAGAGTTGAGCGCGTCATCCAAGGTTGCCGGCGGGTAAAAACAGCATTGAAAAATTCGCTGTGAGCGGCTAGTGTGAACCAAGATGCTGGATGACCGTTCTTACATGAAGAGCTCGCCGTTGGAGCACCGGCCAGTGACCATCATCCTCCTGATTGTTCTGGTTGTGGTCTTCGTCCTCGAAAGCTGCCTCAGCTTTTATGGAGGCCCAGAGGTGAAGGAATGGTTTGGAGAGCAGTTGGCGCTCAGCATCGAGGGGATGAGGCACGGCCGGGTTTGGCAGCTTTTTACTTTTCAATTTCTCCATGAGAATCTCTGGCATCTTCTGTTCAATTGCCTGGGAGTCTTTTTCCTGGGCCGCGGCGTGGAGGATGCGCTCGGACGGGGCGGTTTTCTGCGCCTCTATTTTTTGAGCGGGACATTTGGGGCGGTGTTCCAACTCCTGGCCACTTGGCTTTTGCGCCATTCCGATGCTCAGGTGGTCGGAGCGTCTGCGGGAGTGATGGGGCTGTTGGGCGCTTTCGCCACACTTTTTCCGATGCGGGATTTAACTTTTTTCGTTTTTATTTTTCCGATCACATTGCGAGCGCAGTATTTATTATGGTTTGCCCTGTGCCTCTCGGCCTATGGAACCATCGTCCCATTTTCCAACGTGGCTCATGGCGCGCATCTCGGCGGCCTCGTCATGGGGTGGGCCTATATCCGATGGGGAGCGCAACGCGGCGGCTTCAATTGGCATCCATTCCAAACGCGTCATCGCAAACGTGAGTTGGTCAAAGCTGCCTCCGTGAAGGTCACCCGCTGGTCGCGCCCGAAAAATCGGGCTGTGGAGGACCTGCCGCCCGAAGAATTCATCAGCCGGGAAGTGGACCCTATTCTCGATAAAATCTCGGCCCACGGCATCCAAAGCCTGACCCCGAACGAACGTCAGATCCTGGAGGCGGCGCGAGCGAAGATGGAGAGGCGATAGCCTTGGTTTCCGATCCGGGAGGGGGAAGGACGAGTTCCACGAGTCCCTCGACACCTCCCGGAGCATTTCGGACTCGTGGAACGCGTCCTTCCCTCCAAGCCATCCATAAATTTCTTGGTTAGCTCGCGACCTGCGTTATCTTGTGCCCGTCACAGGTTATGAGATACCGCGAATTAGGCAGAACAGGCTGGAGAGTTTCTGTGCTTGGCTACGGCGCGTCGCCGCTGGGAGGCGCCTTCGGCGGTATTGATGAGAAGGCCGGCATTCGCGCGGTCCACGCCGCCATTGACCTAGGGATTAACTTTATCGACGTCTCGCCAGATATTGGTTCAGCGAGAGCAGAAATCGTGTTGGGCAAGGCCTTGCGAGAAATTCCACGAGAAAGGTTTTATCTGGCGACGAAAGTAGGCCGATACGGGACCGAAGAGAAGGACGTTGATTTTTCTGCCGACCGCGTGAAGCGCAGTGTGGATGAAAGTTTGCGGCGCTTGCGCGTGGCGCACATTGATCTCATCCAATGCCACGACATCGAATTTGCCTCGCTCAATCAACTGGTGGAGGAAACCATTCCCGCGCTGCAAGAATTGAAACGAAAGGGCAAGGTGCAGAAGATCGGAGTGAGCGCGCTTCCTCTCAAGACCTTCCGAAAGATTCTGGAGCGGACCCGG
This sequence comes from Verrucomicrobiota bacterium, assembly GCA_038228235.1. Classification (GTDB taxonomy): domain Bacteria; phylum Verrucomicrobiota; class Verrucomicrobiia; order Limisphaerales; family JBBRPK01; genus JBBRPK01. The sequence goes on along the minus strand of JBBRPK010000080.1, from coordinate 20,192 downwards.
CTGGATGCCATTCTCTCCTATTGCCATTATTGTTTGAACGACATCACATTAGTCCAACTGTTTCCTTACCTGAAAGCCAAGGGAACGGGCATTATCAACGCTTCGCCACTGGCGATGGGGTTGCTAACGGAAAAAGGCCCGCCAAAGTGGCATCCGGCCCCCGCCGAGATACGCGATGCGTGCGCCAAAGCGGTCGAACACTGCAAACGGAAAAAAGCGAACATCGCTCGTCTGGCCTTGCAGTTTGCGGTCGCCAACAAAGAGATTGCCACGACCTTGGTCGGGACGGCCAGCCCGAAGAAGATCAAGGAAAACGTGCGCTGGCTGGAAGAGCGCCTGGACCAGAAATTGTTGGCCGAAGTGCAGGACATCCTGGCCCCCATCCGAAACAAAGCCTGGCCCAGCGGCCGGACAGAGAATCGTTAGGGCGGCCTGGGCGCGCGTTCTACAGGACAATGTTTTTCATCGCGCGGGCAAAGCCGACTGCAAGCTGGCGCTCCGCACCGAAAATGTCGCTGTGGCACTCTAGTTTTCTTACTTACTCGTAATCTCTCTGTTTCACGCGCAGCCCCGATTTCTCCGTTGTGCGAGCGAAAGCAAGGGTTCCGTCTTCAACGGTGGCGCCTTGAAAGGGATCGTTGGTGATGAGCAGATTTCCATCGAGGTCCAAATAATCGGTTAGCTCCGCGAGGTGAGCGCCCGCGGTGATCAGCAGGCTGGACTCAATCATGCACCCGATCATGGTTTTTAAACCCGCTTGACGGGCTGCTTGCAGTGTCGAGTAAGCGCCGCTGATGCCGCCGGTCTTAACCAGCTTTACGTTCACGGCGTGATAACACTCCGCGCATCGAGTCACATCCTCCGTGGAAATACAGGACTCATCAGCCATGATAGGCAGCGGCGACCGGTTTTTCAGCCAGACCAAATCCTTGGGGTCCGCCGAGGCCGGCATGGGCTGTTCGACAAATTGGATATGGCCATCGGCGGCAAGCCATTCGATCTGTTTCAGTGCCTCCTCCTTCGTCTTCCAGCCCTCGTTGGCATCGACACGGACAAGTTTCGTCGGGGCGGCTTCGCGTAAGGCAGAGAGGTTTTGTTTGTCGTCGGGGCTTCCCACCTTAAGTTTCAAAATTGGATAGGGTTTGGCCTCGAGCACTTTTTGCCGAATGATTTCCGGCTTGTCGATACCGATGCTAAAGGAGGTAGCATGCTTTTTTTCCGTGAATCCCAGGTTGAGGAAATCGTAAATCGGCTGGCCCGTCTTTCGGGCGGCGCCATCCATGAGCGCGATGTTAATAGCCCCCTTCGGCGCGAAATTATTTGGCCCAAGGCTGTCCAGGTAATGCATGCTCCCCGAGATGTCATCGAACGAAAGTCGCTGCGGGTCGATGCATTCGAGAAATGACATGGTGGTTTCGATGTTTTCCTGGTATCGAGAAGACGGTGCCGCTTCGCCCAGTCCCCGGACGCCGTCTCCGTCTAACAATTCGATGAGAGCTACTTGGAATGTGTTGGCGCCGCCGCCGCCCCCTGGCTCCAGCCCTCGAGCGATCGTCCAGCGATGCGCCAGCGCTAATGAGAAGCGTCGGAAGGTCAGTTTCATACCAGAAACAAAACCGTATAGGGGCTGCGGAAGCAATCTTCTTTGAGTCTGCCTCTCACCTTGACTATGCGCGACCGCGGCAAATCAGACTCCTCTCCTCCAATCCAAAGATTGACAGATAGGAGCCGCGCCTTAAGCTTGGGGCATGAAAATGCGACAATTCGGGATCCGAAAAATCTTCTGGGCGCTGGCGCTGGGGGCCGGCGCAATCCTTCCTGCTTCCGCGCACTTTGTTTACGACACGCCGCAGAGCGCGGCGCATGACCTGGAACATCTTGCCCCGTCAATCTCTCTGATTTTTCTTTTGCTGGCCTTGGGAGCGACCACGCTTTATTGCGTCCGCCGCAAGTAGCATAGCCATTCTGGATGCGGGTTCTTCTCAATTGCCTGGCACTCTTCTGTCTGGGCGTTTTCGCGGCAGATGGTCACCAACTCAGTGATAGCTTCTTAGTCATGCAGGTAACGAATGCCCAAATCATTGGGCATTGGGACATTGCTATCAAGGATTTGTTGCACGCAAAGGGAATCGATCCGCTCGATCAAAAGTGGAGAGATCTTCACTCGTGGGATCCGGAATCTGAGATGAAGGGCGCGAACGTCCTTTCCCGTTTAAAAATCCAAATCAATGGCGCTCCGGTAGAGATCAAGCCGGTTGATTACTCAACCGAACTTTACAATGACGGCCCCTATGCGGCCATGTATTTTGAAATCGCGCTGCCCCCAAATCCTTTGCTGCTCGAAGTCACCTATCGCCTGTTTTTTGAATTCGACCCGAGCCACCGCGGACTTATGCGCCTGCAAACTGGTGGAAACAATATTTCGGCCGTTTTTCGTCCGGCACAGGCGACTCAACAATTTGACCTTAGAAATCTCAGCCCCAGCCAGCGATTTTTCGATTTTATTCGGCTGGGGGTCTGGCATATCTGGACAGGCATTGACCATATTTTGTTTTTGCTGGCTTTGCTTTTGCCTTCGGTTTTGCGCTGGCGGGGCGGGGCCTGGGAAGCCAGTTCGAGCTTTCGGGCGACTCTCATCGCGGTGCTCAAAATTGTCACGGCTTTCACTTTGGCCCACTCGATTACGTTGAGCCTGGCCGCGCTCAAAATTGTCCATTTAAATTCGCGTCTGGCGGAAACCGTTATCGCCCTCTCGGTGGCCTTTGCCGCCTTGAACAATCTTTTTGCGCTTTTGCCAGATTTAGGCTGGGTAATCGCATTTTCATTTGGTCTCATCCACGGCTTTGGGTTTGCAAACGTGCTTTCGGATCTCGGCTTGGAGCGGGGTAACCTGGCGGCTCCTCTGATTGGATTCAACACCGGAGTCGAGCTTGGGCAGTTGGCTGTGGTGGCCCTCTTCCTTCCGCTCGCCTTCAGACTACGATCGTTGCCGCTCTACCGGGTGGGAGTCTTCAAGTTTGGGTCACTGCTGATACTGATTGTGGCCGGTATCTGGGCTTGGCAACGAATGTTTGACCCTGGACTTCCCTGATTTTAGCTCGGCAATGAAAACCATTCCCGAATTGGAGGCGCTGCGAACTGTCGGACAAATGGCCCTGCGCAGAACGGCAGGAGCGCGGAATTTATTCCGCTCCGTCGCATCCCATCACGATGTTTGATTTCCCGATTCTCCGATTCCTCATCAATTGACCAAGCGGAAGCGGAATAAATTGCGCGCTCCTGATCGGGCACTTTTAATCAAACTCCGTTGACGTTTGGCGGAAATAGCAACACCTCAAGGTGCAAACCGTGCATCGCGTTGATTAGGAGAGTTGACACCGGCCCGGTGTAGCTACATAATGTAGATATGAAAACGGCCAAACTTTTTAAGCATGGGGGCAGCCAGGCGGTCCGACTCCCCAAAGATTTCCGCTTTCAAGGCACTGAGGTGTTAGTCGAGAGGCAAGGCGAAACTGTTGTGCTGCGGCCGAAACCTCGCTCGAAACTCAAAACACTAGCAGATTTGATGCGCCACATGCGCATGAGGTTTCCCAACGGGGCCGGTTTTCCTCACCGCGATCAGCCGAACGAGCAACAGGAACGTGATCTGAACCTTGGCTGATGTTTATGGCAGTTGATTACTTGCTCGATACCAACGTTTGCATCCAAATTATCCGTGGTCAGGTCCCTGATTCATCCTCGCCCGTTTCGAAAGCGGCTCTTGAATGGATTACCATTTCTAGCATTACGCTCGCGGAATTGGAAGTTGGCGTCGCCAAGGCGGCTCGATCCGCCGAACAACGCCGGCAGGTGGACGAATTCTTAACAGAGGTGACGGTTCTGGACTTTGACAGGAAGGCAGCGCTGCATTACGGAGAAATTCGCGCCGATCTGGAAAAGAAAGGGAAGACCATCGGCCCGCTGGACCTATTGATTGCCGCACATGCGCGCAGCCTGGCTGCTACTATAGTTACCGCCAACCTCAGGGAATTCAAACGTGTGCCCGGCCTAAAGTGCCTCGCCTGGTAAACTGCTCCAGAAACGACCCGTATATCACGAGGTACCCGGAAGGAATCGTGGACATCCTGTCCGAGGCTCAGCCCCGGAGGGGCGAAATGGTCTGTTGGGAGCGCGAGAAGCGGGGGGAGATCAGAGCCGACTTACGTCGGCGGCTGCAATAGGATCGCGCAGCATCCAGCGTGAGCTGGATCATTATTCACTCCGGCTGCGGAGGAGCCCGGAAGGGATCCGAGCCGATTTACGTCGCACGGGATCAGTCCTAATCATTCCCACCCGATCTGGCGGCCTTTGTTTTGTTGTTCCAGCCACGCGAGAAGGGGTTTGAAATAGTCGGACATCGCGCGAGTGGAAAGATCTTCGCCGGTGGCTTCACGCAAAATCTTTCGCCAATCTTCGGTCCCGCCCCGCTCCATGATGCCGCGCAGGAACTGGCCCACCGCGCGGCTGTTCGCATAACTGCAGCTTTGGGGAGCTTGCTTGAGAATCTTCCGCGCAATGTGATCGTGCAGTTGGAATTTGAGCACGGTCGCGATGGCGTAGGAGTAATAGTAACATGGATTGTCGTTGATATGCGTTTTGGTCGCGGCATCGCAGAATTCCTCGCCGCGCTCGGTCGGGGGTTCGACGCCCTGGAACTCGCGCACGTATTGCCACCAGCGCTGATTCCACTGGTTGGAGCTGAGGTTTTTGGAGTAAACGTCGGCTTCCCAATGCGTCATCGTGCCCGAACTCCAAAAGATAAACGGCACAGAGCTAGCCAGGGCGTCATTCAACAAGAACGCCGTTTGATCCGCCTCAAAGTCTGAAGGCAGAATACTGAGGGATTTTAGATAAGGAACCTGCCCCGCCGCCAGCGCGATCAGTTCACCCATCCCCTCGTGAAAGGCCGGATTGGCCCCGAGGCGCAAAAGGGGCGGGACTTCAGGCCGGGTGTAGCTGATGAAGTAATAGGCGTGCCCCAGTTCGTGGTGCGCCGTGGTGAACCACTCTGTATTCGCTTCCACGCTCATCAATGAGCGGATGTCCCTATCCAAATCGACGTGCCAACAAGAGGCGTGGGTGTTTTTCTTGCGCGCCTCTCCCGATTTCACTGGATAAAGATCGGAGCGTGTCCAGAAAGTGGCGGGCAGATTGGGAAAACCTAGTCCGGTATAAAACTGTTCGGCGGTTTTGACGATCCACTCCGGTGATTTGTCTTTGAACCGTTCATCCAGATCGGCGGCTTTGATCAAGCTCGTCCAATTCTGGCTCCAACGGTTGTTGATCCAGTGGGCTGGAATTCGTTTGGGGACCGGCTGGCCATAACGTTTGGCCAGTTCGTGTTTTGTCCAGGTGTGCAGTTGGAGATAAAGAGGGCGGAGCTCGCGCATGAAATCTTCCTGCAGTTTTACCATCTCATCGGTTTTCATCGCGTAGCTGGCGACTTGCAGAGCGAAGTAATCCGCATAATCGAGTTCGCGCGCCACACCGTTGCGCAAGTCGCGGAGCTTAACCAATCCGGGTTTGAGCGCTGGCCCCGATTGCTTGGAGGCTTCCCACATGGCCTGCCGCGCGCTGAGGTTCTGGTTGGTTTGGAGGAAGTTGTCGATCTCGTTGGGAGTGATCGTCTGGCCGTTCAAATGGAAAGTGAACCCGTTCATGCTCGACGCCTGCTGGGTTTCCGCGGCGATCCGGGCCGCTACCAGTTCTGGGTTAGTCATCGGACCTTCCGCCGCATTGAGCAAAGCATGTTCGAGTTCACGAACCGTGATCGGCTTCAATTGAGCGCGCTCTTCCAGCAAGGCCTTGGCCTCGCGGATGAGAGCGGGATTTCCGACGAAGGCGGCGCGGGCCTTCCCCGCGGTCTCGGAGGCGGCGTCATGCACCGGGTTTACATCCGTCGAGGCCAGCCATTGCGCCTCGCTCTCGACGCGGTAAAGAGATTGGTATCCCGCATTCACCAATTCCAGGAACCGGTCTGCGCGTTCCTGCACGGCCTTGCGACTTTGGCCCTGGGCGTGGGCGACATTGGCGCAGGCCAGCGGGACGGCGAGGAGGAGCAACATCAGGCAAAATCGAATCAAATCCATGGACTTGAAGTTAGGAAAGCCTCGGAGGGAACACAATGGCAAAGCGAGGGAAGGCACACGAGCGCCAGCTTGCAGCCGAATGATGTGCCCACCAAACAGGGACTGTTCCATCCGCTGGACAAATCCTACAAGATTATCAACCCCTGCTGACAGACAGCAATTTTCGAATCTGCATCATGGAGTCTATGAACTCACGATTGCATCAGCCAACTCAGGCTTACCAGCAAGACCAGCCATTCTGCTTTGGAATCTCAGAAGGACATGCCCTGATCACGCTAAATATGCAATTCATCCCTGACCCGTTGCTGACCCGTTGCGTGTTCGCCAAATATTTGGCGTGCAAGTTCACGAACGACGGCTAGGACTTCACAACGTTGAACAACATTGATGGGGCGCGCCGTTGGCGCTCATCCTGTTGTTATCATGCCCTTCGTGGGGTGTTGCCCCACGCTGGCATCGGATGGGCCGTTGGCCCCGAACATGAGCGCCAACGGCGCGTCTCCATCCCAGCCTGGGGCAACGCCCCAGGTAGCGAATCGAAACACAAAATGAGGGCTGAAGGCCCGCCCATCCCTATGCCACAATCATTGAGCCGCGTCATTATCCACCTCATCTTCAGCACGAAGGATCGCCGTCCATTCCTTGACCCCGACACGCGCCCCAAACTCCACGCGTATCTCGCGACCGTCGCCCGCAGCGCGGGTTGCGAGGCGTATCGCGTCGGTGGCATGGCGGACCATGTTCATCTCGCCATCCGATTGTCGCGCACCATCACCATCGCGGATTTGGGAGAGACGTTGAAAACGTCGTCGTCGAAATGGGTGAAGACGCTATCGCCCGAACTCGCGGCGTTTTCGTGGCAACGCGGCTACGGATGTTTTTTCGGTCGGGCCGTCCGATGTGGATGCGTTGAGGGCATACATTGACGGCCAAGAGGAGCATCACGAGACGCGGACGTTTCAGGATGAGTTTCGGATGTTCCTGAAAAAATATGGCGTGGAATACGACGAGGGTTATGTGGGGGATTGAACGATGAGACGGTCGAGGGCCTGCGACCCTCACTGGTCTGGGGCGGGCCCTTGGCCCTCGGTTTGTGTTTGCACGACGACCTGGGCCGTTGGCCCAGGCTGGGATGGAGGCGGGCCTTTGGCACCGAACTCACGACGCGCTTGAAATACCGCCGCCGTTAGCGGCGCAACGACGGATCCTGGCCGAACTGGAAGCGGAGATGGCGACAGCGGGGAGCCTGCGTTTGAAGCTCTTGTAGGTGGCCGCTCAAGTGCGAGTGAGTGTGCGTCGGGTCTATGTGCAACTGAGCAGCACCTATCCGCTCCAAGAGTTGTTTCGACTTTGCCAGCGGCGGCTGATGGTCTTGCCCTTGTGGTCTGATTAGTTTGGAGACCCACAACCTGTAGAACAAATTCCGTGACGACGGGAGCGGTGTCGCCAAAAACGATGAGAAGACCGCGTTTTTCGCTCGGGAAAGCACTTTTCTTCTAGTGGTTGCCCCTCCACAATTTTGACAAACAAAACAAAAGCGTTTTTCTGAAAAATTGTCCCGAGCGGGTCAGAAATCAATTCAGGTATGAAATATGCGGGTTAGAGCGTGGTTTAAAAATCGCCCGGTCAGGGGACCGGGCCTACAAAGGAGCCGATTTCCGGCCGTTTCGTGTAGGCCGCGTGCCCTCACGCGGCGCGTTCGTGGGTTTTTAAAACACGCTCTTAAGAAAATGGGGATTCGTGGAACTCGTCCTTCCGAAAATTGCCCCGATCCCCTGCCATAATGAGAACTGCTGAGTAGCGCCGCTGAACTCTCGACAATCTGCCGCTTTCGCCCCTATCTTGGCCTGGATGCAAATTCATCGGCCGTTGGTCATTGCCGGAAGAGAGTTTCAGTCGCGTCTCCTGGTCGGGACGGGCAAATTCTCTTCCCCCGAAACCATGCGTGACGCCCTGAGCGCCAGCGGGACGCAATTGGTGACAGTGGCTTTGCGACGCGCCGACTTAAGCGGAAAAAAAGATCCTTTCGCTAACATTCTGGAATTCATCGACTCGAATAAGTATTTACTATTGCCTAACACGAGCGGGGCCATGAATGCAGAGGAAGCGGTGCGTCTGGCTCGCCTGGCCGCGGCCGCGGGATTGCCCAAGTGGGTCAAATTGGAAATTCATCCTGATCCGCGTTATCTGCTGCCCGATCCCATTGAAACCCTTAAGGCGGCGGAAATACTGATCCGCGAAGGCTTCACGGTTCTACCTTACATCAACGCAGACCCAGTGCTGGCCAAGCGGCTCCAGGATGCGGGCGTGGCCACGGTCATGCCCTTAGGCTCGCCCATTGGCTCCAACCGCGGTCTTCAAACCCGTGGCCAAATCGCCATCATCATCGAGCAAGCAACCGTGCCCGTGATCGTGGACGCTGGCCTGGGCGCGCCAAGCCATGCGGCCGAGGCCCTCGAAATGGGGGCGGATGCCGTCCTGATCAACACCGCTATTGCCGTGGCCATCGATCCGAACCGGATGGCCCTGGCCTTCAAAATGGCCGTGGAAGCGGGTCGGATCGCCTACGAAGTTGGACTGGCGGCCGACCAGCAAATGGCCAGCCCGACCAGCCCCTTGACCGGCTTTTTGGATTAGCCACATTAAGTATGAATCAATCCTCCCTTGGCCATGACTCATAAAAACCTTACCCCCGCACGGGTGAAACAACTGCTTGCCTGCGCACAACGGGTGCGCATCCTCGTGGTGGGTGATGTCATGCTCGATCACTTCATTTGGGGCGAGGTGGCGCGGATTTCGCCGGAAGCACCAGTACCCGTAGTGGATTTTGTCCGGGAAAGTTTCATGCCGGGTGGAGCCGCCAATGTGGCCCGCAATTTGTCCGCTCTCAAGGTAGCTACGGAGCTGTTCGGAATCATTGGGCAGGATGAAGATGGCAAGCGCTTAAAGGCTCTCTTGAGCGCCCAAAAAGTTGATTGCATCGGTTTGTTGCCCGATCCGCCGCGACCCACCAGCCTTAAAACCCGAATCGTGGCCCAGCAGCAACAGCTCGTTCGCGTGGATCGTGAGAGCCGCCTTGAAGCCGACGCTCCGATGACTCGGCGGCTGCTCTCCGCGTTGGAGCCGCGCATTCTCTCCTGCGATGCCGTGATCATCGGCGATTATGGCAAGGGCGTCGTCACCCAGCCGTTGCTGGAGGAAATAAAGCAGATTTGCCGCGCGCGCGGGGTGTGGCTGAGCCTGGATCCAAAACCAGTGCATCACGTCAACCTCTCGGGCCTCTCTTTAATCACTCCCAACCGCAAGGAAACGTTCGAGTTGGCCCGCTTGCGCGACGGCGCGCGAAAAGACCCGCCCCTGGAGGATGTTCATTTGTTGCAGGCAGTGGACAAACTGCTGCGCGAACTCCAGCCCGCCCTGCTGCTCGTCACGTTGGGCGACCAGGGCATGTTGCTCTGCCAACGGGGCCAAAAGCCATTTCACATCCCGACGGTGGCCCAGGAAGTCTTCGATGTCTCTGGGGCGGGCGATACTGTTATTGCTTGCTTCACCATGGCTATCGTTGCCGGCGCCACGCCGCTGGAAGCGGCTATTTTATCCAATCATGCTGCGGGCGTGGTCGTGGGAAAAATTGGCACCGCCACTGTCACGCCGGAAGAACTTCTGACCAGTTTCAAGAGGTAAAGGAAGCGGGACATATCAATCCGTGAAGATAACCCGCGCGCTCCCACGTCCACTCCAGCAGGTAAATCGCACCTACGCGCGGTTTGGCACGACCAACCTTTCTTACTTCGGCGGTTGCGATTATTTCCGCCTCTCCAGTCATCCTCTTATTCTCAAAGCATTACAGGATGGATCGAAGAAGTACGGACTGACGGTCGCCGCTTCGCGCTCGACCACCGGCAACCATCAACTCTATGAATTGCTCGAAGCGCGTTTGGCGAAATTCTTCGGGGCGCCAGCGGCGGTGCTTTGCTCGAATGGCTATTTGAGCAATCTCGCTGTGGCCCAAGCGCTGGCCGGAATGCATTCTCACGCGCTAATCGATGAACGCGCGCACTCCAGCCTGGTCGATGCCGCCCTGTTTCTGGATTGCCCGATCATGCGGTTTAAGCATCGCGACGCCGGCGACGTGGCCAGGGTCCTCCAACGGATTGGCCCTGGCGCCAAACCCATTCTTTTGACCGACGGGATGTTTTCCCACGATGGGAGCATCGCTCCCTTGAAAGCTTTTTTAAAGAGCCTCCCCCGAGATGGCGTGGTCCTCCTGGATGATGCCCACGGAGCGGGAGTATTGGGCAAATCTGGAAAAGGAAGCGTTGAAGAGGCGGGCGTCGGGCGGAGCCGGGTTATCCAGACCATCGCGCTGAGCAAGGCGTTCGGAGTGTATGGCGGCGCGATTTTGTGTGGTGACGACTTGCGGCAAAAAGTTCAAGCGAAAAGTCGTGTGTTCCACGGGAATACGCCAGTCCCGCTCCCCATAGCGAGCGCCGCTTTGGCAGCGGTGGCTCTGCTTTCCTCACGGAAAGCATTGCGAATTCGCCTCTTCAGGAACATTGAGCGTGTCAGGATTGCTTTCCGGAAAATGGGTTATCATTCCACTGAAAACAGCAGTCCGATCATCCAGTTGCTCCTGCGCCATCCAGGCCAACTGCCGAGCTTGAAGCAGATCCTCATGGCAAATGGTGTCTTCCCGTCCTTTATCAAATACCCTGGCGGTCCCGCAGATGGCTATTTTCGGTTCGCCATTTCCAGCGAACACAGTCCGGCGCAGATTAATGCTCTACTCAAGGCATTTCGAGAAATCGGCGCAAGCTGTTTTCTTTAACACGCCTCCGGCGTTTTCACTGGACTGCTTCCACTTTGGGCAGCTTCTGTTTTAGTGTCAGCACCGGGACAAAAAGATCTCCGTATTTTTCGATTCTCTGAACAACTTGAGGCGCTTCAAATGTTAGTTTTTTGACGTTTTTTCGTTTAAGCGCCCCTTCAACCTCTTCCCAAGTGACCGGCGTAGAGACCGTAGGTGTGTCCTTGGCCCGAAGGGAATAGGCATTCACGGTGGTCTTGTGAATGTCGTTCTGGCTCCAATCGACGAAAACTTTCCCCTGGCGCTGGCTTTTTTGCATCTTCGCCACCACCGTCTCTGGCGACCGCCGTTCCAGAGTTTCAGCAAGAGCACGGGCAAAGGCTTTGGTTTCGCCGTAGGTGGCCTTGCTATTCAAAGGCACGTATATCTGGAGTCCCTTGGAACCAGAGGTCTTGGGAAAACTCTTCAATCCCAGCGAATCGAAGATGTCTTTGAGCCAAAGCCCCACTTTACAGCAAAGGAGAATGTCGGCAGGCGGTCCCGGGTCCAAATCGAAGGCCAGCACCGTGGGCCGGTCGATGGCGGGAGCTTTATGCAAAAAAGTATGAAGTTCCAGGTCGGCGAGATTCGCCGCCCAGACCAGCGCCGGCAAATCATTGAGCACACAGTAATTGATTTCATCGCCCTCGGATCTGGCCACGGCGGTGGTGGTGATCCAATTAGGACGGTGAGAAGGACATTGCTTTTCGTAAAAGAAAAACCCCTCCACCCCCTCAGGATAGCGTTTCAAGGTGATGGGCCGATTTCTGAGGTGCGGCAAGAGGCAAGGAGAAACGCGAATATAATAATTAATGACCTCTCCTTTGGTAAAACCGGTTTTCGGATAGAACACTTTTTCCAGATTGGAAACCTGGACAGTCCCGCCATCGAGTTTGAGTTCTGTCTTGGCGCTCATGATGCCGCCGTTTTCTCCCGCACCACTTCTTCGGGATCTTTGTCTTCGCGGAGGCCTAAAAAGACTGGTTGCCGGAGTTTTCCATCCCGCGTCCATTCCGAAAACTTTATCTGGCAAACCAATTTCGGCTGGATCCAATGGCAACTTTTCATCTCGCCGGGGGTCAGGCCCCGGCCGTATCTGCATTTCTTGCTCTCCGGCAAATTTACGAAGGGGCAATTCACCAGGCTTTTCTGTTTAAACCGACCGTAGAGGCTTTGGAGCAAAGCTTCGCTGAAGCCTGTGCCGACTTTGCCCGCAAATTTTAGCGCCCCTTCCTCATAATAGCCCACCAAAAGCGCGCCAAAATAATTGCGCGCCCCTTCGGGTTCCGTATAGCCGCCAATGATCAAGTCCTGTTCCTGCTGAAACTTGAGTTTGATCCACGCCCCGCTTCTTTCTCCTGACTCATAGGTGGAATCCTTGCGTTTGCCGATTAAACCCTCCAACCGCAGAGCCTTGGCCTGTTTGGAAAGTTCCGCCACATCTCCCTCGAGCGACGGAGAAAAGCGAATCACACCCGCGGCCTTTCCGATAACCTTTTTCAACTCCGCTTTGCGTTTGGTGACAACTTCATGTCGTAGATCCTTGCCGTTCAACTGCAACAGATCAAAAGCATAGAAGAGGATGGGCGGCCGTTCCTGCCCAAGGTCATAGGCCTGAAGCAATTGGAAGGAAGATCGACCCTCGGAATCCAAGGCCGCTATCTCTCCATCAATTATAACTTCGTGGGCCTTAATCTTTGCGATAGAGTCCAGCACTTCGGGGAATTTGGTTCCGAAATCTTTTTGGTTGCGCGAGACAAGCCGAACGCCGCCACCCTTCTTCAACGCCAGCGCTCGGAAGCCATCGATTTTTACTTCATAGATCCAATCCCCTTTCGGGGGGGAATTGACTAATCGGGCCTTCATCGGCTCGATAAACGCTGTGGAAAAGGAGCTCAGCCTGGCGTTTGGGAGAGTCCTGCCAGTCCGACGCGCCGGTTCCGACTCGGGGGAGTTGGAGCGCCAAACCCGATCTCCTTCTCCGAGTTGGCGCATCGTTTTGCCAGAAAGCGCCGAAGTGTCGTCCGACTTTTGAGAGACGAACGGCATGTCCTCTCCGCCTTTGATGAGGAGCCATTGCTTCTCGTCACGCAGACGCACCAGGTACCATTCGCCATTGAGCTTTTGACCTTGAAGCACGAAATGGAGTTTGCCGCCGGCTAATTCCCTGGCTGGTGAGGAACTCAAGGGCTCAAACGTGCCCCGGTCCCAGACCATCACCGTGCCGCCCCCATACTCGCCTTTGGGGATGGTCCCTTCAAAGTCGATGTAAGAAACGGGATGATCCTCCACCTCCACCGCCAGCCTCTTTTCTCCTTTTTTCCAAGGAATCCCTTTGGGAACGGCCCAGGATTTAAGGGTGCCTCCCATCTCCAATCGAAAGTCGTAGTGCAAACGACTGGCGGCGTGTTTCTGCACCACAAAGCGGTTTTGTTCGCCGCGGCCAGCCAGCCGGCCTTTCGGCTCGGCGGTTTTCTCAAAATCGCGCTTCCGGCTATACTCCTTGAGCGACATATTCAGCAGCCCGCCCGTCGGCTAACACCAAAGTCCCCTGTGTTCCCTTACTCTTAGGTGCAGCAACAAGATCAACAGCAGGGGTATCGGGATCCCAACAGCCACAACAAAATCCAGCCTGCCCGGCCTGCCTCTCTAGCGTTTCGTGGTTCTATTTGCATGGCCGAGTATAACCCCGATGGTCTAAATCAGCCTGATGGGTCTTCACCCCGGCTTAAAGCCCCGAAAGAGTTGGATCGTGCTTCCCTTGCGGCCCCGAACGTTTTCACCATTAGGTGAAGCCCCCAAGGACGATTTCTGGATGCCCCCCAGGCCGCTGCCTGCCTCGCCCGGATACCGTAGCGCCCGCATCAAGAGCTGGATAATTGGCTTCGATACTTGTTTGAACAGCCAGGGCACAAACCATGGGTAAAATCCAACTGGGTATTGTAGCTCTGGATGAAATCTTCGACCTGCTGCCAATAACCAGCGTCGTCCTTGATTTTCTTGCACCAGGCGCAGATGGGCAACAGGCCTTTCAGCTCCTTAATGCTGGCCAGCGCGGCTTGAAGCTCTTTAATGAGGCGTTCACGTTCAGCTTCCGCGACTTTGCGCTCGTCGATGTCCCGCGCAATCAGGGACGCGCCAATGATGGCGCCCAAGGCATTCTTGATGGGAGAAAGACTCACGGTCACATGAATGGAGTGGCGGCCCTTCGTGAACTGGGCGGTTTCAAAATCCTTCACGAAGTCTCCGCGAAGGAGGCGGCCAAGCAGACCTGGCAATTCATCGGGCTGAGTCGGGGTGGCCAGCATGGTAATGGAACGGCCAATGGCCTCCTCAAAGTTATAACCAAAAATGGCTTGCGCCCCCGGATTCCAACTTACAATCAGCCCTTCCAGACTCATCCCGATAATCGCATCCTGGGAGGATTCAACGATGGCCGCCAGACGGGAACGCATTTCCTCACCTCGCGACCGCTCGATGGCGTACTGAATGGCCCGCACCAGTGAGGCTTGGGTGAATTCGCCCTTGAGGAGATAATCCTGGGCGCCTTCGCGCAGCGATTTTAGCGCCGTGGTCTTGTCTTCCAACGCTGTCAAAACGACGATTGGCACTCCGGCTGATTTATTGCGGAGCTGGCTTAAGGAATCGAGGCCAGAGCTATCGGGAAGCGACAGATCCAGCAAGGCCAGATCAAATCCTCCGTTTCCCAGCCGGTCAATGCCTTCTGCCAGCCTATCGGCGGATTCGACGCAAAAGGCCGGCTCCACTTCCACGGCTAACATTTCAGTGACTAGTCCCGCAAGCTTTGCATTGTCCTCGATCAAGAGAACCTTGAGAGTTTGGTTTTTCATCGAACGATTGAAGCAGATATTAAGGCTAATCGTTGGGGAAAAGCGAAGAAATAATGACGCTGCCCGACGCTTTACCGAGCTCGCGCTGCCCTCCCCGCTTTCTACGGAGCCAGCACTCGATAGAATCGCTGATGGATGGCAGGAAGGCTGGCATCAGTCCACGAAGTAATCGAGCCTGTCCCCTGGATATTGCCGCTCAGTTCTGTCCAATTTGTTTTGGTCAGGCCCGCGTTGCCTTGGACACGGTAGGTTTGGCCCACGCGGCTATTCCATCTCAAGGTCAGTCCACCAGGGCCCCGGCTGGTCTGAATGGTTATCTGACCTCCCGTCCCGCCGCCAACGGCCAGGAAAATACCTTGGCTTGGATTGTAATAAGTCCCGCTGGGAGTCGATTCCAGTTTCACGGCTCGCACCATGTAAGTCTTCGGATCGGCAGAAAGAGTTGTGTCGGTAAAACTGCTGGTTGTAACCAAAGCGGACGTCAGGCGTGTGAAAGGGCCCAGGGCCGATGCTGCGCGATACACATGATAGCCCACAACCAAATCTGGCGAGGCTGCCCAATTGAGGACCGTGCCCTGCGCCCCAGGCACAGCGGTCAGCGCGTCCGGCGGAGCCACCGGATGCAGACGCAAGGTCGGATCGCCCAGGAGCGCGATATGGACCCCGCGGGTAAAAGCGTTGGTTTGCGCCTTGTATAAAGTGGAATTGTTCATGGCAACTCGGGCGCTATATCCAATGGGCTCGCCCAGCCCCATGTGATGCAGAAACCAATGCGGCCTGCCGGAATAGCAACAGGTCAGGCCCATGGTGGGTGTGGCTAACACTGAGCGCATGAGGTTATCCGTGCTGTCCCAATCTCCAAACCAGCTCCCATACATCATGAAAAAGACGGCGCGCGCATCCTGGCCCACAATATCGGCGCTCCAGACATCAAAGTATTGGCCATGCGTTCCCATCGCGCTCATGCTGGTGTAATCGCCGCCTCCACAAGAATAGCTCAGCAAATAGGCGCCTGCTGTCACCATCGAAATCCACCGTTGTTCCCGAGGAGCGGAGTCCAACTCGTTGGCGAGGAAAATTTGCCCGGGACCGGCCAACGGTTCGAAACTGCGAAAGCCGCTGGCGGCATAAGCCAGGCCGCTGGCATCCCCGATACGATTTCCGAGGAGCGCCCTGCGGGGAATGTGAAGTTTTTGGTGGCGCCAGTTATGGTCCTTCTTCAGATAATTCCTGAGCAATTCCAATTCGCTGGGCCATGGGGCGGGAGCGAGGTTGCCCGGCAGGTTGAATAAATCGACACGTCCGACCATCAACTCCACGTCCGACGGCAAGTAACTCGGGTTGTTCCAGAGACCCTGCATGTCGCCGTAATAAGCATCGGCGGGCATGGGACGCGCCTGATGGCCATCGACATTCAAGTTTCCGCTGCGCAGAACGGGCACGCGTCCAACCAGGAAAACCGCTCGCACCTTGGCGGGATCGGACTGATAGTCATTGACGATTATGGCTCTGACTTTATCCGGGGTATCACTGCGTGAGACGTCGCGCCGGATAACTGTCCAACCATCTCCGGCGAGATCCATCTGCAAGCCCATCAGTTCGGCGCTGAGATTCGCCGCGTAAGTGTTGTCCACGACCAGAATGATTTTGCCCCGGTCCTCCACCAACGGGGCGTTGATGCCAGCATATATATAGCCGTAGCCAGCGTAGCCAAGACTCGCCACTTTCACAATTTGATATTCATAGGCCCCGCCTGCAGCCACACTCATATCGACGTAATTACTGGCTGAACCGCTCAACAACGTGCCTGCGCCCCAAACGGTCGCGTCGCGCGATTTGCGGAAGATCGTATAGCTAGCAGCCCCGTACGCGTCGGGCTCCCACCTAAGGGTGATGGCGGCCGGAGAAGTTTGAACACTCGCGCTGATTTGCACCGCATAAACCCAGGTGGAATCCCCCCTCACCTTTAGACTGAAAGGCGTCCCCAGCAGGCAAAAGCCCGCGAGTAAAAACCGCCCGCAATGGAGAAATTTCACCGAAGCCAAATTTTGCGCGTTAACGCTCTGAATTGCCCTCCGGATTCCATTCCCTGAGGAAATGGTATAACCAGGTTTATTCGGTCGGAGCTTTCTTATCGGCCATTTTTGCATGGATTAATCGCCGCATAAAAGTCGGCGTCAAACATCTAAACTTTACCCATGAATTCGCTTTCCCTCAATCAGGTGTGCTCCCCGTCCCCCTCCGGGGAATGCCCCGGGATCAGAGCCTATTTTAAAATTGCGTGGGGTCCTGCGGCGAGGGATTTTGGCGGTGGCCAAGGCGGCGAGGCCGGAGCATCCCCCCAGCGGGCTGTGACGGCCGAGTCAACCTAGGCCGCAGACAAAAGACCCGCCGCCCGGAGGGTTTTCGTACGCCGACTGGCTTCGTTGCTCCTCGGTCGCAGATCGCTGGCGGGTAAGCTCCCTCGTCGCGCCTCGCCATCCGGCCTTTTCCGCGAAAACAGGACCCCACGGAATTTTAAAACAGGCTCTAAGTGGGCTGAGGCGTAAGATCCACTTCGGGATATGCTCGTCGCTCGCGCCTCGTCTGGCCGAAAAATCCCTTGCCGCGAACGTCATCGTATTTACGACTCAGCCCACTAAGCCGGCGAGAACGCGGGCGCTCTGATGCTTGTCACCGACCCTAACTAAAGGAAGGAAGGGGCACAGAAAAGTACTCGACTGTTTTCCCGCCAGGATGTTAAGAACCTCCTGTGCATAAGTCTTACCGCCTGTTCAGGTCGCCACCCGAAGGAGGCGGATACGGAGCACTACCTACATCGCAAACTCGTGAAAAGATGTTTTTATTTGCCAGGGCGCGCCTTGATCGCCGTGGTGCAATCACTGCCTCTGACTTGGGTGGCCCAGCTCGGGCGCATCGGCGGCGGCGTGGTTTATTGGTTAGATGGCCGGCATCGCCGAATGGCTCTTCACAATCTGACCCTTTGCTTTGGCCACGAAAAACCGCTGGCAGAGCTTCGGGCTCTGGCCAAGGAAAACTTTCGCAGGATTGGTGAGACTTATTGCTGCGCGATTAAAACTCCCGCCATGGATGATGCGGGGATCAGAAAAGTCTTAGAGGTTGACGGCGTGGAGGCACTAAAGCGTAAGAAGGAAGGTTCCCGATCCGACGGCCATATATTCGCCACCGGACATTTCGGAAATTTTGAACTCTTTTCCCGTCTCTCCGTTTTTATCCCGGGCTATCAATTTGCTGCTACCTATCGAGCTCTGCGGCCAGAAACTCTGAACCAGTTGCTCGAGTCTTTACGCACTGTCTCGGGCATTCGGATGTTTGAGCGCCGCACTCAGTCAGCGGCCTTAAAAAAGGCCATGAGCCAGGGCGGGATGCTGCTGTCCCTGGTCTCGGACCAAAGCGCCCGCGATCATGGGATAGCCTTGCCCTTTTTCGGCCATCCCTGTTTCACCACTCCCGCGCCCGCAGTTTTTGCCTTGCGATATGGCTGTTCACTCTTTGCGCCCATTTGCTACCGGATTGGGTTGGGACGATGGCGGATTGAAATTGGAGGTCAGATTCCCACCCATCAGGATGGGCGGCGCCGCTCTGTGGAGGCCATTACGCGCGAGATCAATGACGTGATGGAAGCCGCCATCCGCCGCGATCCGGCCAATTGGTTCTGGGTGCATAACCGGTGGAAAACAGGGAATAAACCGGTTTCCATCGAACCGACCCAAAGGGCTGATCCAAACAAAGCATGATTATGAACAAGTTATATGGGCGGTGGGCCTTGCCGATCTTCATAAGTCTGTGCCTCGGGTCCACGTTTGCGAGCGGCGCTGAGTATCCCGAGCCGCAGGCCGCGGATTGTGTCCTGGGGGATTTTCATTTTAACTCAGGAGATGTCCTGCCTGAAGTCCGAATGCATTATCACACTCTGGGCACGGGACGCAAAAGGCATCGTCCGCAACGCGGTGCTCATTCTCCATGGCACCACCGGCAACAGCAGCAACTTTCTGCGGGCGGAGTTTGCGGGCGAACTGTTCGGAACTGGACAGCTATTAGATGCGGCGCGCTACTATCTCATTTTGCCGGACAATTTGGGCCATGGTCAATCCAGCAAGCCCAGCGATGGCATGCGCGCGCGCTTTCCGCAATATGGCTACCATGACATGCTCCGGGCCCAGTATCGGCTCTTGACCGAAGCACTTAGGGTGAACCATCTGCGGCTTGTCATCGGCACATCCATGGGCGGCATGCACACCTGGCTCTGGGGAGAGACACATCCGGATTTCATGGACGCGCTTCTCCCGCTGGCGAGCCTGCCCACGGAGATTTCCGGGCGAAACCGAGTTTGGCGGCGCATGATCATGGATGCCATCCGCCGAGATCCGCAATGGCTCCAAGGGGATTACCAACGCCAGCCGCAGGGGCTGGGTATTGCGGCAGAAATGCTTTATTTTATGGGCAGCAATCCGCTGCAACGTTTCAAGGAAGGCCCAACGCTCGGACAGGCGGACAAACTGCTCGACGCCTATGTCACAAATGCGCTGCAAAAAATGGATGCCAATGATGTCCTCTATGCGCTGGCGGCTTCTCGCGACTATGATCCCGGCCCCGGCTTGGAGAAAATCCAGGCCCCGCTAGTGGCAATCAATTTCGCGGATGATCTGATTAACCCTCCCGAGCTACGGATATTGGAACGGGAGATCAAACGGGTTAAAAAGGGGCGGGCCATCCTCATCCCCTTGAGTGAGAGCACGCGCGGGCACGGCACCCACACGCTCGCTGCCACTTGGAAAAAGCACCTGGAAAGGTTACTCCGAAAATCGACGCAGCCAGGATAGCCAGCAGGTTAGCGACAATTTTCTCCGCCGATTGTCCATAAATTGGGCAGTGTGTCTGGTTTCGTAACCAATCCGGCGCATATAAGCACAAGGATTGATGGCACCCCGCCCCGATTGGAGGAGTGAGAATAGAAGCAATGTTTGCAAGGCCATTGAGCACATTGGCGGGCTAGGGAAGAGTTAAAGGTGGACGGTTCTGGCCAGATGGCATAGGCGCTGCTTGGAGGGGTATTGCGGTCGGTGAAAAGCAATTTGTGAACGGTTTCAGTCTTGTTTAATAAACCCGCTTTTTACTTTCGTTCACGCCGCGCTAGAAAGATAAAACGAAATGAAAATTAATAAGACCCGCGCCGCCGGCTTTACCTTGGTGGAAATCATGATCGTGGTTGCCATCATCGCCTTGCTGGCCGCCATCGCCATCCCTAACTTCGTCAAAGCCCGCACCTCTGCCCAGAAGAGCGCCTGCATTGCGAACCTCAAACAGGTTAATGGCGCGAAGGCCACCTGGGCTCTGGAACAAAAG
>JBBRPK010000079.1:0-24604 GCA_038228235.1 Verrucomicrobiota bacterium | reverse complement strand
CGGGAGAAATCTCGCCTTCGATCTTCCGCTCGCGCCCATCGGATCGGATTTCCAGATGCGGGCCTGGGATGTCTTGCGCTCGATCGGGGTGGCGGAAACACAATCCTACTCATGGATGGCGGAGCGATTGGGGATGCCGAGCGCGCGCCGCGCCGTCGGGAGCGCGAACGGCGCGAACATGCTTTGCATTATAATCCCGTGCCATCGCGTCATCCGCGCCGATGGATCACTCTGCGGCTACGGCGGCGGATTGTGGCGAAAAAAATGGCTGCTCGATCACGAGCGAAAAGTGACGAGCACGAACGCCGAGACCTGAAAAAATCTGGCAGAAAGATGAAAAGCTCAGATATTTTTCTGCCTTAAGTCCCTGTCGCCGGTGGCCTCTCACCCGCAAATTGCAAAACCGGGACCGGTGCCATTAAGGAGGCCATTTGCCTTCAGGTGCGCAACGCCTTTTACGATGGCGATGGTATCTCCTCTAATCCGGGCATTTGATCCAGGCGGCGGCGGCCTCGCTCTTGCCGATTCCCTCGCGGCCCGGGATCACGAAAAGCTTGCGGTTGGAAAGCTCGGATTCAGTCGAATTCAGTTGCCGGATTGACGCGCGCTCCTCACTCCGTTAAGCTCCCCCCCTCATGCCGGCCAAATTGTTTAGGCAAATCCCGCGCGCGCGCTGTGCGGGTCATCGAGGAAAGCCAGGAGCGCACCCATTCCTGGGTAGCCATCCATGAGCACGGAAACCGTTCGCTTCGTGACCGCCGCTGAAAAAGTGGATGTCACGTCACCGTGGACTTTGGAGGAGTGGCTTTGCCGCTCCGATATCGTGCCCAACCGCGAATTATTAATGGTGCGCGCAAACATGGAGCCGGGACGTTCCCATCCGTTCCACACTCACCCCACACGCGAGGAGATCATCTACGTCCTATCCGGTCGGGCCGAACAGTGGATCGGGAAAGAGCACCGCATCCTTGGACCGGGCGAAATGCTATTGGTCCCAAAAGGTGAAGTCCACGGCACTTACAATCCTTTTCGCGAACGGCTCGTTTTCCTGGCCATCCTTGCTCCAGCCAACGCACCGGAGCCGGGGATCGTGGATGTCTCCACGCAATCGCCCTGGCTGGAAATGCGCAAAGGCTATCGGCCCTGCATTTGACCGCTCATTATTCTAACAGTTCATCACTTCTTCATTCCACTGGTTTCCGGGCCAGGACGAGGCACAGGCGCATTTAACCTGGTGTAAACCCAGGTTTCCAGGGGACGCAAAGGCCGCAATAACCGATAGAATGGAGAGTAAAGCAGCCGCAGCCGGACGATGGATAGTAGTATGTTCAAGGAGGTCTTCAGATTGAAGGAAACCTTGGAACCGATCTTATCCGTCCACTCCGTCGGCACCTCAACCACTCGGAAGCCGGCTTTTTTCAAGGAGTAAAGCAGGTTGATGTCGAAGGCCAGATCTGCCAGGCGCAGAGAGGGATGAATCTTTTCGACGGCCGCGCGCCGCATGAGTTTGGCGCCGCACTGCGTGTCGCGAATGTCCATCCAGAAAAAGAATTGCACCACAGCGTGGAAGAGCCGGCTGGCAAACCGGCGTTTGCGAGACTGGAGTTGATGTAAAACAGCGCCACGCATCCAGCGCGAGCCGATGGCGCAATCGGCTTTACCGATTTTCCGAACGAGATCATGAAATGCCGGCGGAGCAGTCGCCCCATCGGCGTCCACATAGCCGATCAAATCGCAGAGGGGGGCCAGCTTTAGTCCTTCGATCAAGGCGCCCCCTTTGCCGATGGGAGCGGGAAATTCCAAGGCGCTGATTGCGGAAAATTCCTGTGCTACCCGCCGCACTACGCCGATGGTGTCGTCCACGCAACCGTTGAGCACCACCACAAGCTGGAATTTGCCCTCGTAATGTCGTTGGAAGTATTGCGCATATTCCCGAAGCACCGGCTCAAGCCGCTTTTCCTCGTTATACGCAGGAATCAACAATAAGAGATTGGGTCCGCTCTGTGACACGCGAAGGAACTATAAGAGACTGGAGGCTTAAAGCAACCGCAACACCCCGTGGGATAAGATGGCCACCATTAAAAAGACGAAAGAGCGTGCTGCGTCACACATTGTTCCTGCTTCTGACGATTTGGGCCTACGTCCGATACACGGAGAAACCAGGTTGGCTGCGTTATTCCATAGTCCTGCTCTGGTTCGCACTCGGGTTGATGTCAGATATGTTGAAGAGTTCAGACCATGGTTTTGGGAGGTCCAAATGGACCGCAGACCACTTCCCTTAATCGGTTCCGCGCCGCAATTCAAAGATGGTTCTAGTTGCTCCCCCAAAAAGAGCGTGTCTCCGTGCCGGTCATTTACCGGCTTCGGCGGTGATGATCCCGTACATCGTCCTGGCATCGGGGGCGGTTTCCAGCGCTTGGCGAAACTCCTTCTTGTGCAGCAGTTTGGCAATCTTGGCCAGGGTATGGAGGTGTTTTTGAAATTGGCCCTGGGGGACCAGGAAAAGCACCACGAGGTTGACTGGCTGATTGTCTAACGCATCGAAGTTGACGCCGTTGCGGGAGCGGCCGAGGGCGCCTGTCACTTCATAAATCAAATCTGTCGAAGCGTGGGGGATTCCGATGCCAAAGCCGATGCCGGTGCTCATGGAAGACTCGCGCTTCTTGACAACGGACACGATGGCCTCGCGGTTCTCCGGTTTTATTTTGCCCGATTCTACCAGGGTATTGATCAATTCATCAATCGCTTCCCAACGATCGGTGGCCTGCAGCTCAGGCTTTATCTGTTCCGGACTAATAATATCGCCAAGATCCATAGAATGAAAACTCGCCGGAGCATTTCGCCCTAAGTTCTGCGCCTTGGCAAGAGCGAATCTGGGTCAGAGCCATTGGCGGAGCCGAAGCCAAATCGCGACCGATTCACTCCACCACCAACTCAGAGAAGCCAAGACAGACACTTTGGTGAGCAAGGGGACGCCAATCAAAAGCAGGGCGATGTTGCCCAGGAAAATAATAACTGCCGAAAAAAGATAGCCTTGGCTGGTGATATCGCTCTGACGTGTTTGCAGGATATGACCGGTGAGAGTGACATGGAAGGCGTAGGCAGCGCCCAGGATGAGATGAAACCACACCAAAAAGCGTGTCCAATCCCAGCACAGTTGTCCCAGGACAAAAAAACAAACAATCAGCACCACATAGAGCGGAAAAAAATAAGGGGCCAGAGCAATGAGGAAGTTCATCCTGGTCACCACCACATGCCCTCCCTTGGGACTGACTTTGAACTTTTTAACCCGGCCGCCGAATACCCATGTCCATAGGGCATGAGTCAGCTCATGGCCGAAAACATAGACCCGCATCGGTTTGGGCAGGAGAAAAAAAATCCCCAGCCAGCAAGCGGCCCCACCCGCCATGGCGACCCAAATAGTCTCGGCCTGACCTGTTTGGGCCAGCACACGAAACAAAGCCTGCACGGCGCCGATGCAAAAGGGCATCAGCAGAATGGCAAGAATGGTCTTGGCCCATTTAGGCATAGGAAGTTTTAGCAAAGATCCCAGCAAAGATGAGAGAACTTTATGGTTCAGTGCCGCCGCGGTTCTGTCGATTCCGAAGGGACCATCCTCAACCTTCTGCGTTTCCGGCAAAGGTCTTGCTATGTAACCTCCGTGTATTTGGATTTTTATGGGCTGAAAGAGCCGCCGTTCAACATTACGCCCAACCCGCGCTACCTTTTCTATAGCGCGAAGCATCGGGAAGCGCTGAATTATCTGCTTTATGGGATTCGGGAACGGAAGGGCTTTGTCCAATTAACGGGCGAAGTGGGGGCGGGAAAGACCACTCTCTGCCGGGCCCTGCTTGAGCAACTGGGCAACAATTACTCTACAGCACTCATTTTAAACCCCGTTTTGAGCGTGGAACAGCTCGTTAAAGCCATCGCCATGGAATTTGGACTGGCCGTGGAGGGCCTCGATCAACTCCAGACCGTGGCCGAGATCAATTCCTTCTTGCTGCAACAAATGGCGGCAGGCCGGGAAACCGTCCTGATTATCGACGAAGCACAGAATTTGACCGACCAACTGCTCGAACAGGTGCGACTGCTGTCTAATCTGGAGACAGACGACCGGAAGCTTTTGCAAATCGTTTTGATGGGTCAGCCTGAGCTGCGGGATCGGTTGAACCATCCCGGCCTTCGGCAGCTTCGCCAGCGCATTACCGTCCGGTTCCATCTATCTCCCCTCAAACAATTTGAGTTAAGCCAATACGTGCAGCACCGTTTGCAAATTTCCGGAGCCAAAGGGCCGCCGTTTTTCACCTGGCCGGCTATGTGGCGGATTTTTTCATATTCGAAAGGCATTCCGCGACTGATTAATGCCGTGTGCGACAAATGTCTGCTGGCAGGTTTCGTGCAACAAAGCGACCGCATCACTTTTGGTCTGGTGGGGCGGGCGGTCCGTGAACTGGAAGGAGAACTTCAACTATGAGTTTAATTAACGATGCCCTAAAACGCGCCAGCAAGGCAAACCCACCGCCCCCTTCTTCGCCCAATCAAGTCGAAGCGCCCTTGCTTCCGGCGGAGCACAGACGGCCTTCAGCCTCGCGATTGCTGTGGCCGCTATTGGGCTTGGTTTTGGCATCGGCTGTCTGGTTTTTTGTGAAGGGTTGGCAGGCTGGAAATGTCGGCAACCTCAGCGCGAACCAAACTCCGGTGTTAGCGAGAGAGCCCGTTATCATTAATTACCCCGGCACCTTGAAAAACAGCGCCGCCCAAGTGTCCACCAGTCAGAACCAGGCGCGGACCAATGTTTCAGCCGCGCGCCCCGCCCCTGCAAATTCCACCGGCCTCGCGGCGGTGAACTCAGCGACCAGCGTTCCAGCCACCGCGGTGGAGCCGGCCAAGCCCAGTTTTCCTCCGGTGCGATTGCAAGGAATTTTCTATCGGCCCAAAAACCCTTCCGTGATGATCAATTCCAAGACCCTGTTGGTGGGGGAGAAGGTGGCCAAAGTCAAAGTGTTGGCCATCACTCGCGATAGCGTCACGTTAGAGTGGAATGGGGAAACCAAAGTGTTGACCTTGGAATAGAGTCCTGGGTAGATATCGCTGGCCTCGGGAAGGGTTCGATGGATCATCGCGCTTCTTTTTGGATCTGCCATGCCGCGCTAATTCCAATTCGCGTTCAAAATGAGCCTGATTCGCTTGTTCCTTGGAGTGCTGGCTTCGTTGCTCGCTCGTTACAGATCGCTGCGGATATGCGCCTCGCCAGCGACCCAAAATCCTGCGCGCCATTTTCTCATCGTGAACGCTCATTGGAATAACCATGAATTTGCTCCGATTTAGAAATTCACCCGCGCTGGTGCGGGCGGTGCCTTTTTTTGTCTTCGTCCTGCTGACCTTTTGTCAAAACCATTTTGGCGACACGGGCAGATATTGGTTTTACCTCGCTAAAACCCTTGTCGGAGCATGGATGCTTTGGGTTCTCCGCTCGTTTATTCCGGAGATGCGATGGCGCGTCAGTTGGGAAGC
Organism: Verrucomicrobiota bacterium; assembly: GCA_038228235.1. Taxonomy (GTDB): domain Bacteria; phylum Verrucomicrobiota; class Verrucomicrobiia; order Limisphaerales; family JBBRPK01; genus JBBRPK01. The sequence goes on along the minus strand of JBBRPK010000079.1, from coordinate 19,087 downwards.
GATCCTGGTGGGAATAGGGGTGTTTGCGATGTGGGTGGGTCTGGGAGATTTTTTGCGCTGGCTGGGAATAAATAGCTCGTTTGCCGAATTGAAACTCTCCGCCAAAAGTTGGGAGCCTTTCGTTACCTTCGGCGAAGGCTCGGGCCGGGCCTGGTTTTTTATTTGCGCCCGAATTCTTGGTTCCTCGCTGGTTGTGCCATTTTTGGAGGAAGTTTTCTTCCGTTCTTTTCTCTATCGTTACATCGCCAAACCGGACTTCCAGAGTGTTTCGCTCGGACAATTTATTTGGGCGCCGTTTGTGATGAGTGCCGTCCTTTTCGGATTTGAGCATCGGGAATGGCTTGCGGGAATTCTTTGTGCTTTCGCCTATCAGGGTCTGGTGATCCGGAAGAACAGATTGGGCGACGCCATCACGGCCCACGCTCTGACCAATTTTCTGCTCGGGCTGTGGGTGGTCTGGAGAGGCGCCTGGCACTTTTGGTGAGAGCGGGAGTTGAGATGGAGAAACCGCGCAGGAGATTCTCGCGGAGGGAAAGGAGGGATGAAAATTGAAGGAACTTCGGCCTAAAAGCGTCAATTCTCCTGCATGCGACGAAGGAAAAGCGGTTCGGATTTTGTGTTCGGGCTGTTTCGATTGGCCGGAACGGGAAACAGCCATCCACTATCTCCCTGCGCGCACAAAAAGGAATGCTTGGGGAACTTTCCATGTTTCGCTTTTTGGACGTTCGTTTTGCTCATCCTTTGCCGCCCATTGCAGGCGGCAGCCCCGCCGGCACCCGATGCGGCAGGCCTGGATTTTTTTGAACGGAAAATCCGGCCCGTCCTGGTGGAGAATTGCTATAAGTGTCACAGCGCGGAGGCGGAGAAAATCAAGGGCGGCCTGCTGCTCGATACTCGCGAAGGCTTGTTAAGAGGCGGCGATACCGGCCCAGCTATCGTGGCAGGCGATGTGGAAAAAAGTCTCCTGATCAAGGCCGTCCGCTACACGGATGAAAATCTGCAAATGCCTCCGAAGAACAAAAAACTTTCCCTGGACCACATCGCGGACCTGGAGGCTTGGGTCAAGATGGGCGCGCCGGATCCGCGAACTGCCGCTCCATCTTCCGCGCGCAAAACTCAACTCATCGCAAAACACTGGGCCTTCCAACCCGTCAGACAACCAGCAGTGCCACGGACAAAAAATCAGCGTTGGGCCAAAACACCCGTGGATGCATTCATTCTGGCCAGGCTGGAGGAGAAAAAGCTCAGCCCTTCAAGCGTGGCCGATAAACGTACTCTCATTCGCCGGGCCACTTTCGATTTGCTGGGGCTGCCACCCACCCCACAGGAAGTGAGAGATTTTATAGCGGACAGCTCCCTCGACGCTTTTGCGAGGGTGGTTGACCGGTTGCTGGCTTCACCGCATTACGGGGAACGTTGGGGGCGCTATTGGCTCGACGTGGCGCGCTATGCCGATACTAAAGGCTACGTCTTCGATGAGGAGCGCCGTTACCCTTACGCCTACACTTACCGCGATTACGTAATCCGGGCGCTGAATGAGGACTTGCCCTACGACCAATTCATCATCCAACAAATTGCCGCTGATTTGCTTCCACTTGGTGAGGACAAGCGGTCCCTCGCCGCGCTCGGCTTTCTTACCTTGGGACGGCGTTTTTTGAACAGTCAACCCGACATTATCGATGATCGGATCGATGTGGTGGCGCGGGGCACCATGGGACTGACGGTGGCCTGCGCTCGCTGTCACGACCATAAATTCGACCCAATTCCCACCAAGGATTATTATTCGCTTTACGGAGTGTTTGCCAGTTGCAATGAACCTGCCAATAAACCGCTTCTCGGCAAGGCGGCCCTGCCAAAGGAGTATCCGGAATACCTTGCGGAACGGGCGAATCGCGAGAACGAACTGAAAAAGTTCCGGCAGGAGAAGGAGTCGGAGGTCCGCGCCAAACTTCATTCACAAGTTGGCGACTACCTGCTGTTAGCTCATGAGGCGGGCAAGCTTGCGGATAAAAGCAAGCAGGAGGCCCTGGCTCGCGAACGCAAACTCGACCCTGGGGTGGCGCAACGCTGGATGAACAGTCTGGAGGCGTGGGGGAAAGACCATCACTCTATCTTCGCGCCCTGGTTTGCCTTTTCGCAGCTGCCAGAAAAAGAATTTGAGTTCAAGGCCAAAGAACTTTGCGCGCAATTCTCCGGCATGAACATCGGGACGAATGAATTAAATCCAGAGGTCGTGACGGCCTTTGCCAAGCCACCCGTCTCCCTGAAACAGGCAGCGGAGCGTTACGGGCGCCTGTTTTCCGACGTTGATAAACAATGGAGAGAGCTTCTGGCGGCGAATTCCAAAACGAACGATGCCGCTGCCGCACCGAGCGCTTCCTGGCCCACTGCTTTGCCCGCGGCGAGCCGTGAGGGCTTGCGTCAGATCCTCTATGGCGACAATGCGCCGCCGCGGATTGATGCGGGGGCGCTGCGCCATCTTTTCGATACACCCGCCCAACAAAAAGTGCGGGCGCTCCAGCGAAAGGTGGATGAACTGGACGCCACACATCCCGGCGCGCCCCCTCGCGCCATGGCGTTGGAGGATAATCCAGCGCCGGAAAAACCTCACGTTTTCGTGCGCGGCAACGCCGGCAACCCTGGCGAGGAGGTGCCTCGGCAATTCCTGCAAGTTCTGGCCGGGGCGAAGCGACAGCCATTTCAGCACGGCAGCGGACGTCTCGAACTGGCTCAGGCCATTGCCAGCACGAATAACCCACTGACCGCGCGCGTGCTGGTAAATCGCGTCTGGCTGCATCATTTCGGCTCGGCGCTGGTCCACACGCCAAGCGATTTTGGAGTGCGCTCAGATCCGCCCACCCATCCCGAACTGCTGGACTATTTGGCGAGCCGCTTTATGTCCGAAGGCTGGTCCTTAAAAAAACTTCATCGCCTGATCATGCTCTCCAGCGTTTACGAGCAGGCCAGTGACAACGACGTTCAGTCGGCCAGAATCGATCCCGGCAACCAATTGCTCTGGCGCATGAACCGCGGCCGGCTCGATTTCGAGGCCTTGCGCGACACTTTGCTAATGGTCTCCGGCCAGATTGATCTGAGCCTGGGCGGGCGTCCGGTCGAAGTGACAACAGAACCGTTCAGCCCTCGGAGGACGGTTTACGGTTTTGTGGAGCGGCAGAACCTCCCGGGATTATTTCGCACCTTTGATTTTGCCAGCCCGGACACTACCAGTCCGCAGCGTTTTTCCACGACCGTGCCGCAGCAGGCCCTGTTTCTGATGAACAGCCCTTTCGTGATCGAGCAAGCCACCAACCTGCTGAATCGGGCTGACTTGAAATCGCTTGCCTCAGACGAGCAGCGCCTCCAGCAGCTTTACCAAATTGCTTTTCAGAGATCCGCTGAGGCGGATGAACTGAAGCTGGCAAAGAAATTCTTTGAGAATAAAGCACCCACCCCTGCGCGGCTTCCTGAGTTGCCCGCATGGCAGTACGGCTGGGGTGAGTGCGATGAGAAGACGAAGCAAGTGACAAAGTTTCACCCTTTGACGCACTTCACCAAATACGCCTGGCAAGGAGGCACGAATCTTCCTGACGAAAAACTGGGTTGGGTAGTGGTGAATGCAGAAGGCGGCCACCCCGGAAACGATCCTCAGCACGCAGCCATCCGCCGCTGGGTTGCGCCGCGCAACGGCGTCCTGAGGATCGAAGGCGAGTTGCACCACCCGGCAGACAAGGGCGACGGTGTGCGCGGCCGAATTGTTTCGAGCCGGCAGGGGGCGATGGGCGAGTGGCTGGCGTTCAATAGCAAGACGAACACCAGCATTGAGCGTCTGGAAATCAAACGCGGCGACACCATCGATTTCGTGACCGATTGCCGAGGCGACGTGAGTTACGATTCATTTACCTGGACCCCCGTCCTTAAATATGTTACCGAGTCCAACAAAACGCCCGATCAGCCAAAGGAATGGAACGCCAAAGCCGATTTTACCGGTCCGCCTGGCAAGCGACCTCGTTCTCTTGGCGTCTGGGAGAGATACGTGCAGGTGCTATTGTTAGCTAACGAGTTAGTCTTTGTCGATTAACCGATGAAATTGGCCAGCTCCAGCGAGGGTGCCCTGCCGTTGAATTAAGCGGTTTCCTGTCGCGGCTCCCGGCCACCCGAAAGGGCGGACACCATACAGGGCTCGTCAGCGTTTGGTGTGCACCCTTCAGCAAATCAGCCCTTTTTTACGGGCGGGAAGACCGGTGTCACTGGGAGGGGTTACTGGGAAGGGTGTCCGCTAATTAAATGGCAGTGCAGCGAAGGGGGGAGGGTTATTCATTTGGTTTTAGCCGTTTTGCTGCTGCCGTTGTTTTTGCCGAGGCCGGCGGTCATAATGGCGCCGGTGAGCAGACCCACGGCAAAAAAAGCGAGATACATGAGGGCGGCGGGCTGCTGTATGACCTGGTTGAGAAGCGGCGGGAGATAAAAGCCCACCTTATGCTGGTTATTCAGTCCCATCAGCACCAGCAGGAGCGCGACCAGGATGATAAACAGCATTTTAAAAAAGAGTTTGGCGTTCATAAGGCGGGCGCACGATAGGAAATGAGCGGCTTGCCGTCAATGGCCCGAAAAAATAATAATAAATAAGTAGTTGCGTTCCCTGCGAAACTACGGTTAATTTCAATTGCGTTGAAGGTTTGACCGGTAGAGTACGATAAAAACTTAACTCACGGGTCCTCCAAAAGTTCAAAGTTCACAATGGTTTATCAGGGTGTTTCATGGAAGAAACCCTTCAACAACACAACAGAAAATATGAGCACTTCGCCTAATGGCACACCGGAATCTGGTGCCGGTTATCTAGAAATATCAGAAAAAGGGTTCGGTTTTCTCCGATCATCGGACAACCACTTCCACCCCAAGCCGACGGATATTTTTGTCACGCCGGATACCATCAAACGTAACTTTCTGCGCGAAGGTTGCCATGTTGCTGGCCCTCTCCAACCCCCTCATCGCGGAAGTAGTTCCCAGCTCAAAGCGGTTGACAAGGTCAATGACATGCCCTTCGATCAATACACCAAATCGGTGCGGTTTGAGAACCTGACCACCATCGATCCCATCCAAAAATTTCAACTGGAGACGACGCACGACCTTATCGAAACGCGCATCATCGATTTGGTTACGCCCATCGGTAAAGGGACCCGCGGTTTGATCGTGGCGCCGCCCCGAACAGGCAAGACCACCATTCTCAAGCAAATAGCCAATGCGGTCACGACCAACCATCCGGAAGTACACGTCCTCGTGCTCCTCATCGATGAGCGGCCCGAGGAAGTGACGGATTTCCAGCGCTCGGTCAAAGCGGAGGTCGTGGCTTCCTCGAACGACCAGGATCTCGAAACCCATGTGCGCCTCTCCCGTTTTATGATCGAACGGTGCCGGCGCATGGTAGAATCGGGTAAGGACGTATTTGTCCTGCTCGACTCGATTACTCGCGTGGCGCGCGCTTACAATAGCGTGCATGGCGGCAGTGGCCGAACCATGACTGGTGGTGTCGATGCCCGCGCTCTGGAAATTCCACGAAAAATGTTCGCCTCGGCGCGCAAGATCGAAGAGGGCGGTTCCCTCACCATTCTGGCCACCGCCCTGGTGGACACAGGTTCTCGAATGGACGAGCTCATCTTCCAGGAATTCAAAGGCACGGGCAACATGGAGCTCATCCTGGATCGCAAGCTCTCAGATCGCCGGTTATTTCCAGCCATCGATATTCCCAAGAGCGGCACGCGCAAAGAGGAAAAGTTGTTCGCCAAAAATTTAATCGAACCAATCCGTAAGCTCCGACGCATGATGGTCGATCTGAATCCGGTGGAGGCGATGGAGACACTCATCGCCGCCTTGAAAAAGCACAAGACTAACGAGGAGTTGCTGGCTAAATTAGGATAGGGCGAGCGAAGGCGCTGCCCCGATCATCGGTGACGAGCTAAATTTATTAGATGCAAGAACACTGCCCCGGTGAGCACTATTGAGCTGTAGCGATGTGTCAAATAGAGCGCCTTCTGCCCACTGGCGCCGAAGAGGGGGGTCATGGGAGTAACAGCCGACAGGAGGACTACCAGTCCACAACCCAGAATCAGCCAAAGCAAGGCCTTCGTTAACACACTTTGGCCCGAACTAGTGTTCCCGAAACGGGCCTGGTCGGCCCAAGTTAGCGCCACCATCGCCAGGCCCATGGCGAAGAGGGGCGCGGCCGAAACATGTGCCATGAGCACCCAACCGCTCATGGGCGCTTTCCCGAGCCCGAAAGTTAGAATGCCAGTCGCAGCCAGCACAGTTCCGCCCACCAGCATTGCCGCATAGGCCAGCTTTGCTCCAGGGCAAATCCGCGCTGCCTCCGCGCTCTCCATCGAATTCTGTGGATCGTTGTCCGTGGGGATCATGTCAGGTCATTTTCACGTGTGGGCGGCGTTCGTTTTGCGCGTTTTCCTCCAGTAATCGCACCGAGGCCGAGCAGACCGTAGTTGACCAGTACTCCGAAGACAATCAGCCCCGAACCGAAGCTGATATACTTGAGCATGGGCCGAAAAATAAAAGTGAAAGCAAAAGTCGAGACAAGTCTCTTGCTGTCACCCCGAAGTTCGCCCATTGTTTTGCTAACAACGTTGCTTGCCCCCACCGGCCCGCGCGGTGTCACCCTACCGGCATAAATCGGAGCATCGCTGGCATGGCAATCGGCGCAGCCGCGCGCTCCTGCCGCCTGACTGGCCGGACGAACATCATGGGCCAGGGCCCATGCGTAAGGTTTGGCTGCCTCATGTTCCCCCGATGTAAGCTTGCCGCCTTCCAGGCGATACATACTCCCATTCGCGATGAAAATCGCCTCCCCCCTGGACTTATCCGCCGAGAGTGCCTCCAGCACTGGCTGAATCTCAGGCTCAGTGAGGGGTTTGGTATTGTAAGGATCGCGCGCTACGTCGTCACTCGGCTGCGCAGGCAGTTTCTCGGTTTTTGCCACTTCCTCAGGGAGCAGCGGCTTCACTTTGCCGTCTTTCAGCCAGCCCCAGTAACTGGGCCAAACCATTTTGTGCGGGGCGATTCGGCCATCCTCGCCTCGCAGGAAAACTGGCTGGACGATCACAGGCGGCGTGTTCTCCCCCCGCGTTGGGCCCGGCAGGCCCAGTTTGTGCGCCATCGACGTGTGAACGATCTGCGCCTGTTCGCCGGGAAAGGGTCCGGCATGACATGCTGTGCAGGAGAGCTTCTCAAAATGAATCAGCGGCATGCCCTTGTGCACCGGCCTAGGGGATGCAAGCCGCCCTCCCAATTGTGCCGTCGTCTCTTTGGCGCGAGGCGAGCCCATATGACAACCACGGCAAGAGAGAGTCTCGACCATTCCTAGCTCCTCCCGGAGTTGACTCTCGGCCCGCTTCTTCGCCTCCTCCTCTCGGAATGCCGGATTGTCCCGTCGCAAAAGATTAACTCGTAACTCAACCATGTCGGCTGTAATCGCCCGGTCTTTCGTCTCGCCCTCATAGCCGCGCACCACCATGTGATCCACTCCGTTGCGGTGACACTCGATGCAGCTCAGGCCCGCGCGAAGGTGGATGTCTCGGTCGGAGTGCCAGCGCGCGTCTCCCATCCGTGAGTCACTCGTATGGCAATAATAACAATTATTGGGCGACGGCCTTCGGGTGACCTCGAACACCACATTGTTGTCCGCATCGAACTTTGCCCGGTCATACTTGATGGCCGGCAGATTCGTGGGCACCGGCCTCCCCGGCCTTAAAGAATCAGCAATGACTTTGGCATTCTTGAATCCACCAAAGGTGCCCAATCCAGCGCCAATAGAGGGGGCCCACTTGATATTCTGGACGTTCATCGCCTTTGACCGAGTCTCGTGATTGTAATGCCCGGTGACCTCGTGACAGAGCAAACAATCAATTTCCATTTTTCCGGTGACGAGGAGGCGCGCGGTTTTGGGATCCTTGGGATCAATTTTCTCCGGTTCACCAGCGCCTCCACCGGGGAGGTGTCGGGCAAAGGCCATGAGAAAGTCAAAGTCGCTCAGCCCAATGTCGGCTGGTTTGAAAGTGCCTGCCCACCCCCGATAGGAAAGGGGGATTTGAGTGTGCGTCGCTGCATCGGTCAAAATCCAAGGCTCCCCGGGTCTCCCTGGTTTGGAATTGCCTTTGGCGGCGTTAAAGTGCCACCCTCGTCCAATAGCCTCATATTCATGACATCGGCCACAAGTTTGCGCGGTCGAATACGGATTCGCCCGGGCTTCCTGAGGTTTGCCTTGGTCATCGAAAGCGGGAGGCAACGTGATAATCTGCCCCTCGGCATCGCGCAGAGGAATATGATGGAGATACGGAGCTCGGCTCTCGGTTTTCAAATTTTCCCCCTGCGCGCCCGTCGGGCAAATTAGCAGGGACCAGGCCAGGACGACAATTACCACTGAACACCCAAGGTCCAATGGCACGGGCTGCCGCGATATTGGGCCGCTGACGGGAGAGTGCGAACAGCCTTGGCGGCTCTTTGGCGCATGGAACCGTCCTGAAAAGGGCGGGCAAAACCACTCGCGCGCCTGTTTCCGCAATGCCGCTTGAGGATGCATGTTTAAATGGTTGCGCCAGAATAACCAAATAAACAGCCGGAGCAAGCTAAGAAAAGTGGGGTGGCGAGGGGCGGCTCAACCAAAAGTAATCTTAAGGGGTCTCTGCTCCTCCTCTTCTCCATCGGCAAAGGCAAGATAGAGGAAAGTAAAAAGATTGGTGGCTGGAAGGAACAAAAAAATCCCCAGCCACGCGCTTTTTCCGCGGCCCTTGCAAATCTTCGCACACCAAAAAGCAATCGCTACTATGTTGATCCCTGGCACCAGCCAGAGCAGAATCCACCAAGCGGACATGCCTGCCGCTTTTAGCAGAGGAACAATTTGGAGCACTGGCACCCAAATAAGGCCCCCCGGCGAATGCCCCGCTTTTTGACAGATCAGCATACCGCAGTAGGAAAGTAGGAAATAGAGCAGGACCAATCCCGCCAGGGTGCCCTCGAGGAGCATCGGATCAAGTTCCTGGAACTGCTCCTTGATCTGCTTGACCCCTTTTTCTCCCATTTCTTTGAGTCGGGGGTCGAGGGCAATTTTTCCCGGCAGGAATGACTGGGTTTTGGCAACCGATGGGGTTACTTTATAGCCCAATTGCGTGAGAACATCCTCCGAGAGATCCTTCAGCTTGAGCGACGCCATCCCTCGAGCATGGCTAATGATGACATAGCGGGGAGTTTTGCTGGTCACGGTGACATTGGAATAGGTTTGGGATCCCACGACCAGTGATGGGAATGTCAATTCTGCGCCCAGAAGCGAAGAGGACAGACAGAGCGCCACGCCAAAAAACGAGCAACGGGCCCAGACTCCCGCCGCCTTCTTATATGTCAATATAGACTTCACCTCTAAGTTCATCGGCAGGTTGGATTTAAATTGAAGCTCGGAAAAAACTATTTTTCTCTGCCTGATTGGGCCAAGCTGGGGACCGGGATGATTCTGCCAAAGAAGTTCAAATGAATCGCGCCGGATCACGAGCCTGGCATCTTTACCTGATCTTCTCTTTCTCGGGCGCTGCAGGACTCGGCTATCAGATAGCATGGTTGAAGATGCTCGCCACCGGATTGGGGCACGAAGTCCCGGCCACCCTCGCGGTGGTGTGTGCTGTTATGGGCGGAATGGGGCTCGGTTCATGGAGTCTGGACAGGGCGATCGGCCGCAGCCAAAGGCCAGGCTGCTGGTACGGCGGGCTCGAACTGGGCATTGGCCTATGGGCTTTTCTCTCGACCCTTGTTATCCCACTGATTAATCGCGCTACCTTGCAAGTGATTGGGATGGAACCTTCCGCCGTGCGGCATTGGGGCGCAGGCTTCGCGCTGCCATTCCTGGCGCTTTTGCCTGCCACTGCCGCCATGGGAGCGACGCTGCCCGCGATGGAACGATTCGTTTCTCCGCTGCAAAGGGATGGCCGTTGCGTGGGAGCAGTTTATGGCGCTAACACCCTTGGAGCTGTGGCTGGAACACTTTTGATGGCTTTCCTCATTATGCCCGCAATGGGATTACGTGGAAGTGTTTGGTGTCTTGGCCTGGTCAATCTGATGTGTGGCGCCGCTGCGTTGTCGCTGAGCCGACAACCGATACGCTGCGAAGCGTTCATTCTCCCTCCCCCGAATCGAACTACGCCATCGAAGCCCCTGCCCGGGCTGCGTCCAGGTTTGACGATCTTTTTCGTCGGGCTGCTGGGTATCGGGTACGAGACCGTGGGTATTCGAGTGCTGTCTCAGATTTTGGAAAACACAGTTTACACTTTTGCGGCTGTGTTGTCGGTTTTTCTGCTTGGCACAGCGGTTGGGGCAGGTCTCTACCAACGTTGGCTGCGCCGCTCCTCGTCTCCAGCCCTGCTCACAGATTTGCTCTGTGGGCTTTCCCTGGCGTGCGGCCTCGGTGTGGTGGCGATGTTCCGTGCGCCATTATTTTATGAAGCTTGCCGAAACGCGTTGGGTGATTCTCGGTCCGCGGTCTTGGCGGCAGAAATCGCTTTGGCGGCAACCGTTTATGGCTTGCCAACGATCTTGATGGGCGCCATCTTCAGCCACCTTGTGCAGTCGGCGCGGAGCAAGGACTGCGGGGTCGGAAAAGCAGCCGCATTCAACACCTTTGGCGGCGCGCTGGCTCCGGCCATATTCGGGGTATTTATTCTGCCTGGGCTGGGGTCAAAATGGACTCTGGCTTTGATTTCGTGGGCTTATCTGGCTCTCCTGCCCAAAGTAGCCGGCTGGCGCTGGATTCTTCCATTCCTGCCCATCAGTTTATTTTTTGCGCTCCCCTCGAACTTGCAAATTGTCCAGATACCGCCTGGAGGCAAGCTCGCAGAGTATCGTGAAGGCATCATGGCCTCGGTCGCCGTCATCGAGGATGCCGCCACAAACAAAACTCTTCGCGTGAACAACCGCTTTCAAATGGGCGGCACCGCCGCAGCCGCAGCGGAGTACCGTCATGCGCATATCCCGCTGCTGCTCCACTCCGCTCCAAGGCGAGCACTTTTTTTGGGACTGGGGACGGGAATCACTTTCGGGGCGGCCAGTCTGCATCCGAACCTGCAAAGCGATGGAGTGGAACTGGTGCCGGAGGTGGTGGCTGTCATGCCGCAATTTGGGGCGTACAATTACTCGCCCGCAACTCAGCCGGCCCTCAGGCTGCATGTGGCCGATGCCCGCCGCTTCGTCCGGGCGAGCGAGACGTATTACGATGTGATCGTGGCAGACCTTTTTCATCCCGCGCGCGACGGTGCCGGATCGCTCTATACCCTCGAACATTTTCAGGCCGTGCGGCAGCGGTTATCCTCCGGGGGCATTTTCTGTCAATGGCTTCCTTTGCATCAGTTGGACGAAGGGATGCTCCGAACGATCATCCATACTTTCCTGGAAGTATTTCCAGAGGCGCATGCCTATCTGCTCCGGTTCAATGTGGATGCCCCAGTCTTGGGCTTGATGGGAAGTCTGGCTTGGCCCCACTATTCAATGTACTGGATCGAACAGCATCTCGGAGTGGGTGGGCTGGAACAGGAAATGAAAAAACTCGCCATGGCCGACTCGATTCGTTTTTTTGGGAATCTCATCGCCGGACCGAAGGAGCTGAAGGAAATTGCCGGGGCCGCTCCACTCAATACGGACGACAAGCCGCGCGTCGTCTTCGGAGCGCCCCGATTCACCTATGAGAAAACTGCCAACTCCTATGGCCGGCTGATGGCATTGTTGAAGTATCCCGTGCCGAACGTAAGCGAGGTGCTGAAGCTGTCTTCAGACCCTGAGACAACTCAGTTTGCCCAGCGATTGAAAAACTACATGACAGCCCGAGATGTTTATCTGCGGGGATTGGTTGATGAAAGCGAAGGACATCCGGGAGCGGCTCTTGATGCCTTCGTAGAGAGCGCCAGGTTAAGCGAGGATTTTACCTCCGGGTACGCGCAATGCCTGACCATCGCGTCCCTGGAGGCCAAAGCAAATCCTGAAAAGGCGCGCGAACTTCTTCGCCGTTTGGCAGAGGCCCAGCCCTCCCGCCCTGTGGCCCTTGAAATGCTAAAGCGCTTGCCGGGAACGAAATCCAGATAGCATTTCACGGTTCTTTGCACCCGTTCCCACGGGCAGCGGAAAAGCGCGAATTCAAGAATACTCAGTTGAGGCTTGATATGTGGCTGGCTCATCGCCATATTACTTCGGGTAAGGGCACTCTGAATTATGGCTGACATTGCAAATAGATATCCGGAGAATGTGATTGGCAAGTACTACGTGGACAATCAATGTATCGACTGCGACCTCTGCCGTGAAACTGCCCCTGAGAACTTCACGCGCAACGATGACGGCGGTTATTCTTACGTGAAAAAGCAACCGGAAACTCCCGAAGAAGAAGCGCAATGCAAAGAAGCCATGGAGGGCTGCCCGGTCGAAGCCATCGGCAGCAACGGCCCGTAGGGCGCGCTCGATTAACTCATTTAACTTGGGGCTGACGTTGCCAAAGGCCTGTTCCCTGGATTGCGGGCTTTTACGGAGGCTCGTTTTTGTTTGACAGGTTTGAGGGTTTCGGGATGCTCATCGCTGAACAGAAATACACAAATCACGGTCATCCATCACTAACCAGCAACATTATGGTTTCCATCCTTAAAATCTCTCGTGCCATCGCCATTGCGACGGTCGCGCTCACCTGCGCCTTTACACTCCGCGGCCAGGTCAAAATCCCCGACGAGTATAAGCAGGGCGGTTTTGCCATTGGTTGCCAGGCTTACACCTTCAATCACTTCAGTGTTTTCGAGGCGATCGAAAAAACCGCCGCTGCCGGCGGCAAGGTCATCGAATTTTTCCCCGGCCAAAAGCTCAGCACAGAAGAGCCTGCCATCAAGTGGGACCACGATGCCAGCGATGAAACCATTGCCAAGGTTAAAGCTAAACTCGCGCAGCATAAAATCATGGCTGTCAATTACGGCGTCGTCGGCATCCCCAAAGATGAAGCCGGGGCCCGCAAAATTTTCGAGTTCGCCAAAAAAATGGGCCTGCGGGGAGTGACTACCGAATCCACTGACGCCATCGACACCATTGAGCAGATGGTCAAAGAATATGATATTATGGTTGGGTTTCACGATCATCCCAGGCGAGCTAATGATCCCAATTACCGGATGTGGGACCCTTATTATATTCTTTCAGTCGTCAAAGACCGCGACCGGCGCATAGGCTCCTGCGCGGACACGGGCCACTGGCAGACCTCGGGTTTAAACCCGGTCTATTGTTTGCGGGTTTTGAAAGGCCACATCATCAGCAGCCATCTCAAGGACAAGTCGGATTTCGGCCCTTCTGGCCATGATGTGCCTTATGGAGAGGGTGTGGGAGACATCAAGGGCGTTCTAGGTGAATTGAAAAAGCAGGGCTTTGAAGGCAACATCTCGATCGAATACGAATATAATTGGGACAATTCTGTCCCCGAGGTCAAACAGTGCATCGACTTCGTCCGCGGTTACGGCCAGTAATGGAAAAGACGATCAGCTTCACGCTAAACGGCCAGACGAGGACGGTTAGCGCTTGAGCATTCGTCTCGGCCTGCGCTAGTGTCGCGTCGTATTGTATGATTGACACCGCCAAATCAACTCCAGCATCCGCATTTTCGTTGCGCGGTCGCGTCGCGCTCGTCACGGGCAGCTCCACCGGCCTGGGCAAGGCGATGGCCCTGGCTCTAGGACAGGCAGGCGCGCGAGTAGCCATCAACTACTTCAACAATGCGGCAAGGGCGGAAAAAAGCTTCGGCGAATTCAAATCCAAGGGCTGTGAAGGCATGTTGATCCGCGCCGATGTGACCGATCCAAAAGCCGTCGAGCAGATGATTGGAGACGCGGGCCGGACACTTGGCGCCGTGGATATCGTGGTCCTCAATGCCACTTGCGACCAACCGCACAAGCCGATCGAGGAATACGACTGGGCCTTTTACCAATCGATGCTCGATTTTTTTATCAAAAGTCCCTTCCTGCTAACTCGAGCGTGTCTGCCCCATATGAAAAAGCAGCGCTGGGGACGCATCATTAACATCGGCACCGAAGCTGTGCAACGCGGGGTCCCTAACTTCACGCCCTACCTGGCCGCCAAGGCCGGGCAAAACGGTTTTCATCGCGGGCTCGCCACCGAACTCGCCCCCTTCGGAATTACTGTTAACATGATTTCCCCAGGCTGGATTCCCGTCGAACGCCACGAAAAGGATTCGCAAGAGGAAAAGGACGACTACCTCGCTCTCATTCCCGCCGAACGATGGGGGGTGCCAGCCGATGTCGGAGGCGCCGTCGTTTTCCTCGCGAGCGAAGCTGCGTCATTTATCACGGGCCAGAACCTTTCCATCAATGGCGGAATGACAGTAAATTGAAAAATGCCGGCCGATCCATGCTAACATTATGAATACCCCATTACGCTTTGCCTTCCTCTCGGTCTTGGTTATAGCTTTGACCAGTTGCAATAAATCTTCGGATTCCGGCATTCAAGGCGGCAACCCGGCTTCGGGAGGCCCCGCCACCCTGGGCAAAAAAAAGAAAATTGCCTACGTCACCAATGGTGTGGACCCCTTCTGGAATACCGCCGCCGCCGGAGTGCGAGCCGCCGAAAAGGCTTTTGACATCGAATGCCAGGTGCTGATGCCGCCCAAAGGCACTATCGACCAGAAACGGATGGTCGAAGGTCTTCTCGCTCGCGGCATCGATGGCATTGCTATCAGTCCCGTGGACGCTAAAAATCAGATTGACCTCATCGACCAGGCGGCGGCGCATTGTCCGGTCATCACCCACGATTCCGATGCTCCAGGCAGCAAGCGCCTTTGTTTCGTCGGCATGGATAATTATAAAGCGGGGCGCGCGGCCGGCAAACTGGTCAAGGAGGCCATTCCGAACGGGGGCAAAGTAATGATCTTCGTGGGGCGCCTGGAGCAGCTCAATGCCCAGCAGCGCCGCCAGGGTGTGATTGACGAGTTGCTGGACCGTCCAATGCAAACACTCGATAAAGTAAATTATGATCCGCCCGGCCAGGTGCTGGCCGGGGCGAAATATACCATTCTCGATACCCGGACGGACAATTTCGATTATGCCCGGGCCAAAGCAAATGCCCAGGATGCCATGGCCAGCACACCGGACCTGGCGTGCATGGTGGGGCTTTTCGCCTACAATGCCCCACATTGCTTGAACGCTGCCAAAGAAGCGGGAAAGGTCGGCCAAATCAAAATTGTTAGTTTCGATGAAGCAAACGAAGTCCTGCAAGGCATCACCGATGGCCAGGTCTATGGCACGATCAGCCAGCAACCGTATTACTATGGCTATGAGTCTGTGCGTATCCTCAAGGGCCTCGCCAATGGCGACAAATCTGTGCTTCCCGCCGGAGGCTATCTGGAAGTGCCAATCGTCGAAGTGCGCCAGGCCAATGTGCAGACCTTCTGGACGGGTTTGAAGAAAATGCAGGAGGCGGGGAAGTGAGGGGCGTTGAGCGTGAGGAGGGTGAAGCGTGAGGAGCGTAAAGCGTGGAGGGGTTGGCGGCGCCACACTTCCCACGCTCTCCGCTCCAGTACGCTGCCCTAACCTTTGGCTTTAAAATGTCCCTGACCGACCCCCCGCCGCTTGCAGTTGAACCCCTGCTGGAAGTCCGCTCTCTTTCCAAGCGCTTTCCTGGCGTCCGCGCCCTTCACCAGGTCAATCTCACTCTGCGGCGCGGCGAGGTGCTGGCCGTGATTGGTGAAAATGGCGCGGGCAAGAGCACGCTCATGAAAATTCTCGCGGGCGTGCAAGAGCCGGACAGCGGGACAATCATGGTCGACGGCCAACCCGTCCACATCGACAGCGTGCGCGCCGCGGAAAATCTCGGCATTTCTCTCATTCACCAGGAGTTAAACCTCGCCGACAACCTCGATGTGGCGGCCAACGTTTTGCTGGGCCGCGAACCCCGCCGCGGTTGCTTTATCCAGCGTTCCGTCCTTGATCGCAAGGCGGGAGGCTTCATGGAACAGGTCGGCCTCGATTGTTCCCCGCGCACGCTCGTGAGCCGGTTGCCACTGGGACATCAGCAGATGGTGGAGATCGCCAAGGCGCTAAGCACTAACGCTCGCGTGCTCATTATGGATGAGCCGACCTCCAGTCTAAGCCAGACTGAAACCGACCGGTTGTACGGCGTCATCAAAGAACTGCGCTCCCGGGGTGTGGCGATTATCTACATCAGCCACAGGCTCGGTGAAGTAAAGGAACTGGCTGACCGTGTGGTAGTGTTGCGTGACGGACAGAATGCCGGCGAACTCCAGCGCGGCCAAATCCATCACGACGCCATGGTCAAACTGATGGTCGGACGCGAACTGGGCCGTCACTTGCGTGACGCTCATGGGCACGGCGAGGCTGTGCTCGAGGTCCGCGGGTTGCGTACCTTGCGCTATCCCCAACAGGCCCTGGATTTCAGTCTGCGCAGGGGGGAAATCGTCGGTGTGGCTGGACTTGTCGGAGCCGGACGGACTGAATTGCTCAGCACGCTCTTCGGGATTGAACAGCCCGTGGGTGGGCAGGTCCTTCTAGCCGGCCGGAAGGTCAATTTGCATTCGCCCCAAGATGCGATTCGCGCGGGCCTGGCGCTGGTTCCCGAGGACCGGAAGCAACAGGGAGTCATTCTCGAAATGGGGGTGCGCCAGAACATCACCCTGGCTTGCGTCCGCGGCCACGCTCGGAGAGGTTTTCTCAATCGCCGCCGCGAGGGAGAAGTTGCGGCCCAGATGACCAGGCAACTCAATATCAAGACACCGAACCTGGCACAACCCGTGCAATATCTCTCTGGCGGCAACCAACAAAAAATCGTGCTCGCCAAATGGCTGGCGCTGGAGCCGCGCGCCTTATTGCTCGATGAACCCACTCGCGGCATCGACGTCGGCGCCAAGCAGGAGATTTATCGTTTAATGGAGGAGTTAGCGGGACGCGGGGTGGCGATCCTTTTCGTCAGCAGTGAAATGGAGGAGGTCTTGCGCATGAGCGATCGCACGCTGGTCCTGCATGAGGGCCGCCTGGCTGGAGAATTGCCAAGGGTGGAACTCTCGGAAGAAGCGATCATGCGCCTGGCGACTGGCGGCCGGTTGGAAAAGACTCACCGGACCGATGCCTGAAATGAAACAAAACTCGCCGAACCAATGAAAAAACTGCTCGGCATTTCAGGGTTGTTTCTGGTTGTGTTCGCCGCGACTTCTGTGGCAAACCCCAAATTTGTCAGCGCCTACAACTTGCAGAACCTGATTAGCTGGACCTCGCTCTTCGGCATTATCAGCATCGGCGTAGCCTTCGTTATTATTACGGGGGGGATCGACCTCTCCATCGGATCAGTCATCGGGCTGGTCGGCTCCCTCATGGCCTGGCTGCTCACCCACAAACATTGGGGTATTCCGGCCACCGTTGTGACGGTGCTTTTGCTTTCACTGGCCATTGGCCTCGCCCACGGACTTCTTATCACCAAGATGCGGCTGCAACCCTTTGTTGTTACCCTTTGCGGATTGCTGCTCTATCGAGGCCTGGCTCGTTATATCACCGACGACCAAAGTCAGGGTTTTGGAAATGCCTACGAGGGGATGCGCTGGGTGGCCATTGGCGCGGTACCCATCACCCCTCAGTTCTCCCTGCCCGCGCCATTCTTCGTTCTCGTGTTGGTGGGTGTTCTGGCCGCCATTTTTCTCAACCGCACGATTTGGGGACGCTATTTGCTGGCCTTGGGCCGCAACGAGACTGCCACCCGTTACAGCGGCATCAACACCGACAGAATGAAGATTATTGCCTACGTCATCTGTTCGCTGTTGGCAGGAGTGGGCGGAATCCTGTTTTCGCTGGACCTTAATTCGATACAGCCTTCTGGTCTTGGGGAATTTTACGAGCTCTACGCCATCGCCGCGGCCGTGCTGGGCGGGTGCAGCCTGCGTGGGGGCGAAGGAACCATTCTGGGCGTGATCATCGGCACAGCGGTTATGCGCGTGCTCTACAACGCCATCAACATCCTCGGCATTCCCACCCACCTCGAGTTCGCCATCATTGGCGCTGTGATCCTCGCTGGAGTAATTGCCGATGAATTGGTCAAACGGTTTGCCGCCCGCCGCCGTGCCGCCCGGGAATTGGCGGACGCTTGAGCCAGCGGGTAACATAAGGGTTAACCCCCGGCAATGGCGCCAACAATTAGATAAGGTTCCGCCCCTTTTGTGACTGGCTCGGGCAAAGGCGCATCGGGCGGTTCGTGTGACAAATCCTGCTCACAGGCAAAGAAACGCACAAACGGACGGCGTTTTTGTGTGGTGTGGTCGCGGATGGCGCCCCGCAACATGGGATAACTTGTCTCCAACGCGTCGAGGATTGAACGCTGTGTCACTGGGCCGTTAACCTGAAGTGACACGTCCCCCTCGACGCGAGCCAGCGTCCGCAGATGTGGAGGAAGTGTAACTCGAATCATGCCAATGTCTGGACCTCCACAGACAACACGGCCGGCAGATCCCGGACGATGGGCGACCAGTTATCGCCGGCATCAGACGACGCGTACACCTGTCCTCCGGTGGTGCCAAAGTACACGCCGCACGAATCAAGCGAATCGACAGTCATCGCTTCGCGCAACACATTTACGTAGCAGTCCTTTTGCGGCAGCCCTTTCGTCAGCGCCTCCCACTCATTTCCGCCCGTCCGGCTGCGGTACACCCGCAACTTGCCGTCGGGCGGATAGTGCTCGGAGTCGCTCTTAATAGGCACGACAAAGATGGTCTCCGGCTCGTGCGCATGGACTTCGATCGGGAAGCCAAAGTCGGTCGGCAAATTCCCGCTAACCTCCTGCCATGATTCCCCAGCGTCGTCGCTGCGCATGACATCCCAATGCTTCTGCATGAACAAAACTTTCGGACGCGTCGGGTGCATTGCGATTCGGTGAACGGTACGAACCGGAGTGATGGGTAACAAACAATCCGGAGTGATGGGTTACACTTTCGAGCATCATGGCTTGGAAAACTGTAACCCCTATGGACGAGATTATTCGATTTGTGATGTTGGCGCAGAGTGAGCATTTTACGGTG
>JBBRPK010000078.1:0-24734 GCA_038228235.1 Verrucomicrobiota bacterium | reverse complement strand
GGTGGGGGAGCGCAAGGGGGTAGGTCTTCACTACAAGGCTTTGAGCGGTTTGGGCCGGACTAAATCGGCCTATTTGCTAACAAACCCGCGGGTCGCACCCGAGAATTTTTATGAAACCAGGTCCCGGTATCGAAAGTTGGGCTAGTTCCGCCAGGTCGTCTGGGCTCAATCGATTGACTTGGCGTTCCACTGCGGGTTTCAGAGGGCCGACTCGGCCGGGCCAACTGGCGCTTTACAAAAGCGAGGGGTTCCTGTTGACGACCTTCCTGACGGCTTTTTTTTCCCAACTCTAGTTCGATATCGAAATCCAGACT
Organism: Verrucomicrobiota bacterium; assembly: GCA_038228235.1. Taxonomy (GTDB): domain Bacteria; phylum Verrucomicrobiota; class Verrucomicrobiia; order Limisphaerales; family JBBRPK01; genus JBBRPK01. Next base: position 24,420 of record JBBRPK010000078.1, on the reverse strand, counting down.
TTCTTTCGCTGTCAATGTGAGGCGCGATCACTGGTGTGGTTTCCAGTAATCATTAACGTAAAATGTTGTTTTTGAGTGCTTGCCAAGATCTTTGGAATCGCGTAAAACACCCCCGCAGTTTATCGCGGGTTTCGCCAGAACCTGGCTGGACAATCTTTTTTCCAGAAAGTTGTTGCGGCTTTGTTTCCATTTGCCTATATTCCGCCCTCCGTTGCCGAGAATGAGGAACGGGTCAAACAGCAAGAGCAGCAATGCCGACTATTAATCAACTCGTCCGGAAAGGACGAAATAAGTTAAAACGCAAGTCCAAGTCACCAGCCTTGGAGAACGCCCCCTTTCGCCGCGGAGTGTGTCTGCAGGTCATGACCCGCACACCGAAGAAACCAAATTCGGCCATGCGCAAAGTGGCGAAGGTGCGCCTTACAAACGGCTATGAAATTATTGCTTATATCCCCGACGAGGGTCATAATTTGCAAGAGCACTCCATCGTGTTGGTTCGGGGAGGGCGCGTGAAGGACCTCCCGGGCGTGCGCTATCACATCGTGAGGGGCACATTGGATGCTGCAGGGGTGGAAAAGCGCCGGGTCAGCCGTTCCAAATATGGGGTCAAACGGCCGAAAGCTGCCAAACCCGCGGCGGCCAAGTAATAATTACTCCCATTAACGATTTAAGGATTTCATGTCTCGACGCCGTCAAGCAGTAAAAAAACCGTTGGCCGCAGATGCCAAGTATCATAGCCCGCTGGTCACCCGGCTGGTCAACACGGTCATGGTGTCAGGCAAAAAAACTGTGGCGCAACGGATTGTCTATGGGGCCTTCGATCACATCACGGCGAAGAATCCAACGACGAATCCCCTTGAAGTTTTGCAGCGAGCGGTGGACAATGCCAAGCCTCGGTTGGAGGTGAAAGCTCGCCGGGTCGGCGGGGCCACGTATCAGGTTCCCCTGGAAGTGACAGTGGATCGCCAATTGGCGCTGGCTATGCGCTGGCTGGTCGATTATGCTGATGCGCGGAAAGGGATTCCGATGAAAGAGGCCTTGGCCGCTGAGATTTTGGAAGCGTTTCAAGGGCAAGGCAACGCCATTCGCAAGCGGGATGATGTGCATAAGATGGCGCAGGCCAATAAGGCCTTCGCCCATTTTCGCTGGTAAACAATTTTAAGTGAACGCCCCGAAGGCCGAAGTAACTCGGGGCATTTTTATTCTTTAAGGTTAACGATGGATGCAGTAATGGAAGAAAAAAGATCAGTCAATTCGCCCAAGCGGCAGTATCCGATGGCTTGCACTCGCAACATCGGCATTGCCGCCCATATCGATGCTGGCAAAACGACCACCACCGAGCGCATCCTTTTTTACACGGGGCTCATTCATCGAATGGGTGACGTTGATGACGGCAACACCGTCACCGATTGGATGGAGCAGGAACGCGAGCGCGGCATCACCATCACCTCGGCAGCGACCACTTGTTATTGGACGCAGAAGGAGGACGGACTGCATAAGGCGTTCAACGGGACTCAGCATAGGATTAACATCATAGACACGCCCGGCCATGTCGATTTCACGGCCGAGGTCGAGCGCTCAATGCGGGTATTGGATGGCGCGGTGGCCGTGTTCTGCGGTGTTGCCGGCGTCCAACCGCAATCGGAAACGGTCTGGCGACAGGCTACCAAATACAAGGTTCCGCGCATTGCTTTCATCAATAAGATGGATCGCATTGGCGCTAATTTTGAGAATGCCCTCAGCGAGATGCGGAAGAAATTAGGCGCGTATGCCTATGCCGTTATGATCCCCATCGGCAAAGAAGACCACCTTAAAGGGGTGATCGATTTGGTCAACCAGAAGGCCATCATTTATGAGGACAATGACGACGTGGGCCTGAATTACACCATCGCAGAAATTCCCGAAGATCTTAAAGAGTCTGCTAAACAATATCTGGAAGAGTTGGTCGAAGCGGTTTCCAACAAAGACGATTCCATCGCCGAGATGGTCATCGAGAACAAGCCCGTTTCTCCCCAGGCGCTCAAAGCAGCCATTCGCCGGCTGACCTGTAAAATCGAACTCGTCCCGGTGCTGTGCGGTTCGGCTTTCAAGAAAAAGGGCGTTCAACCGCTCCTGGACGCGGTAGTTGATTATCTGCCTTCTCCATTGGACGTCCCCCCGGCAGTGGGCGTCGTCCCCGGCACGGAAGATAAAGCGGAAGTTCCGTCCGATGACAACGAGAAATTTTGTTCGCTGGCCTTTAAGCTATGGACCGATCCGTTTACCGGAAAATTGGTGTTTTTTCGTGTTTACAGCGGGCAACTCAAAAAAGGAGACACCATTTACAATCCGCGCACCCGCCGCCGAGAACGGGTCAGCAGGGTCATGATGATTCAGGCCGACAAACGCATTGACGTGGAGACGGTCTTTGCTGGCGACATCGCGGCGCTGGTGGGATTGAGGAATATCACAACAGGAGATACCCTTTGCGACGAAAACTTCGACATTATGCTCGAGCCGCCCACTTTTCCTGAGCCCGTCATCTCAATGGCCGTCGAGCCGAAGACGAAGGCGGACCGGGAGAAGCTTGGTGAAGGGTTGCAACGACTGGCCGAGGAAGATCCGACCTTCCGCTGTTTTACCAACGAGGAGACTGGACAGCTCATCATCGCGGGGATGGGTGAGTTACACCTGGAAATCATCCGGGATCGTCTTTTCCGTGAATTCAAAGTCGAAGCAAATGCGGGTGCGCCACAAATTGCCTATCGGGAAACCATCACCAAACCGGGCGAAGGCGAAGGAAAGTTTATCCGTCAGTCTGGTGGCCGCGGACAATATGGCCATGCCTTGGTTACAATTGAGCCCAACCCCCGCGGCAAAGGGGTCGAAATCCTGAATGAGATCGTGGGCGGAGCCATTCCCAAAGAGTATATCGCACCGGTCATTGATGGCATCGAAGAAGCCATTAAGGGCGGGGTGCTGGCAGGTTATCCCATGGTGGATATAAAGGTCGCCATCGTCGATGGAACATTTCACGAGGTCGATTCCAGCGAATTGGCGTTCAAAATGGCCGGAATTTTCGCGCTCAAGGATGCCGTAAAAAAAGCCCATCCGATTTTGCTGGAGCCGATCATGAAAGTCGAAGTGACCACGCCGGAGGAATACCAAGGCGACTTGCTTGGAGATTTAAACCGGCGTCGAGGCAAGATTGTCGCCATCGAGGCTAAAGATACTGCCACCATTTTGAGCGCCGAAGTACCGCTGGCAGAAATGTTCGGTTACGCGACGGCGATTCGCTCCTTGTCAAAGGGCCGCGCAGCCTATTCAATGGAGCCGTTCTGCTTTGAGCCGGTGCCGAACAGCATTGTAGCCACCATTTTGGATTCTGCTAAAGACCGCCCCGCAGCACGCACTTAAAATCATTAAATTGTTCTTTCTATGGCTGGACAACGCATTCGCATTCGACTTAAAGCCTTTGACCATCGGGTCATTGATCAATCAGCGCACGACATCGTGGAGACCGTCAAGCGCACCGGAGCCCGCGTCGCCGGCCCCATTCCGCTCCCGACTCGCATCGAACGATTCACCGTGTTGCGCTCCCCGCACGCGGACAAAAAATCCCAAGAAACCTTTGAGCAGCGGACCCATAAGCGATTGCTGGACATCATCGAGCCGACCGCCAAAACCGTGGATGAATTGAAAAAACTCAATTTGCCGGCAGGCGTGGACATTACTATTAAAATTTAACTCTTTTCCGTATCATGCCAATAGGCCTCCTTGGAAAAAAATTAGGGCAGACACGCGTGTATAACGCTCAGGGTCTCCTCATCCCGGTCACGGTGGTGCTGGTGGGCCCTAACCGCGTCATCCAATGCAAGACGGTCGAGAGCGACGGTTATAAAGCGGTGCAATTGGGCTTTGAAGATCAAAAGGCGCAGCGTCTCACGAAGCCCTTGCTGGGACATTTGAAAAAATTCAATACCGCCCCGGTGAAACGCATCAAAGAATTTCGCGATTTCTCGCGCGACGTGAAGCCGGGAGATGTCATCGGGGCCAGCCTCTTCTCGAAAGGCGATTTCATCGACGCCATCGGCGTCACAAAAGGCCGCGGATTTGAAGGGGTCGTCAAACGCCATCACTTTGCCGGCGGGGACTCGACCCACGGCGCGAAGGGTTGGCATCGCCGCAGCGGGGCCATCGGGCAACGGTTGTTTCCGGGCACGGTCATGCGAGGGATGCGAATGCCCGGTCATATGGGGCAGGTCCGGCGCACCACGCAAAACCTGGAGATTATGCAAGTGCGGGAGGCAGACAACCTGCTATTGGTTAAAGGAGCAATTCCAGGGGCAAACGGAGATTATGTGGTCATCCGCGAGTCAAAAAAGATTCCCCAAGGTACGGTCAAGAAAGTTATCCCGCCGACTGGCAAGGCCAAGGCAGGGGCCGCTGCCAAGGCGGCCGCACCCGCAGCTCCAGCCAAGAAGTAATCCATCATGAAACTTTCAATCAAAGACAGCAACGGCAAGGATCACGGCGAACTCGAGGTGAAGTTTTCCCTGGTGGAAGGCGGCCGAGGCACACAAGCGGTTCATGACGTAGTAGTCGCTTTTCGTGCCAACCAACGAATGGGCACCGCCTGCACTAAAACCGTGGGGGAAGTGGCCGGGAGCAACAAGAAGCCGTGGAAGCAAAAAGGAACCGGTCGCGCTCGAGCGGGCTCGTTTCAATCTCCATTGTGGCGGGGCGGTGGAGTTGTCTTCGGGCCGAGGCCGCGTGATTTCAGCAAAAAGGTGGGACGCAAAACCAAGCAACTGGCGTTGCGAAAGGCAATGACTGAACGCTTAAACGCAGGGGATGTGCTTTTGGTGGAGAACCTCAACTTCGAATCGCCCAAGACGAAGAACTTTGTTGAGATGCTAGCCAGGTTTGAATTGGGTGGTACTGCTTTGGTCGTGGTGCCTGCCATTGAACGGAACCTGGCGCTCGCCAGCGGCAACCTTCAAAAAATCGAGGTGACGACGCCCGAGTCCCTGAACACTTATCAAGTCTTGCGTTATGACAAGTTGCTCTTCGCTCGGGGCGCTTTTGAAAAGCTGGAGGAAAGGTTGAAGGACTGATTTGCCATGAACACCTTTGAGATCATTAAAACTGCCCGTTTGACTGAAAAGGGCACCCGCCAGGGAGAAAAGCTCAATCAATACACCGTGATCGCGGATCGCCGGGCTAACAAGACGCAAATCCGCCACGCCGTTCAGGAACTTTTTAAGGTCAAAGTGACCCGGGTCAATACCATGAATGTGCATGGCAAAGCCCGGCGTCAACGCACCGCGCAGGCGGGCCGGACCTCTGATTGGAAAAAAGCAATCGTTACCCTGAAAAAGGGCGACAAGATTATCCTCACTTAACGCTTAATTTTATGCCAATAAGAGCTTTCAGGCCCCTTACCCCCTCTACGCGATATATTAGCATCGCGAATTTTAGCGACATCACCAAGTCCAAGCCGGAAAAGAGCCTGGTCTTTACTCGCAAGAAAACCGGTGGTCGTAATTGTTATGGCCGGATCACCAGCCGGGGCATCGGCCGCGGACACAAACAGAAGATTCGAACCGTCGATTTTAAGCGGCACAAACACGGGATGGAAGCGACGGTGACAGCGATCGAATATGATCCTCGCCGCACGGCCCGGCTGGCTTTGCTGCTCTACAAGGATGGGGAAAAGCGCTATATGATTGCTCCGGTGGGATTGAAGGTGGGCGCTAAGCTAATGAGCGGACCGGCTGCGCCCCCGGAAATAGGAAACAGCCTCCCTTTAAGAACCATTCCAGTTGGTTTGCCCATTCACAACATCGAGCTTACGCCGGGCAAAGGCGCGCAAATGGTCCGCACGGCTGGGGGCTCTGCCACCCTGATGTCGCGAGATGAGGGTTATGGCCAGGTGCGATTGCCGTCCGGAGAAATCCGGCTCGTGCATGAAAACTGTTACGCAACCGTTGGGCAAGTAGGCAATGCCGATCATGAAAATGTGGTGCTGGGAAAAGCCGGGCGCTCTCGACACCGCGGCATCCGTCCGCTCAGCCGGGCCGTGGCTAAGAACCCGGTCGATCACCCGATGGGGGGCGGTGCCGGTAAAACCTCTGGAGGCGGCCATCCGGTCACTCCCTGGGGCGTAATCACCAAGGGCTACCGCACTCGGGTAAAGCATAAGTATTCCAGCCGCTTCATTGTCGTGCGGCGGGACGGCCGGCCGATGAAGAAAGATTAAACCATGGGACGCTCAATTAAAAAAGGTCCGTTCATCGACGGACATCTGTTGGAAAAGATCAGCAAGGCGAAAGAAACGAAATCGAAGCAGCCCATCAAGACCTGGTCGCGCCGCTCGATGATCACCCCTGATTTTGTGGGGTTGACCTTTACGGTTCATAACGGGAAAGTTTTTAACCCGGTGTTCGTGACCGAAAACATGGTGGGCCATCGCCTGGGTGAGTTTTCCTTGACGCGCACGTTCAAAAAACACGGGGCTCATACCGCCAAGGCAGAAGCGAAGTAAACTTTTATGCAAGTTCAAGCCATCACAAAAAATGTGCGGATGTCAGCGCAGAAAATGCGCGAGCTCGTCCGCCAGATTCAAGGCCTGCCTGCCCTGCAGGCGCAGGCGGTGCTGGCAGTTGTGCCACGGAAATCAGCCCGTTTGGTGGCTAAGACTTTGCAATCCGCCATCGCCAATGCTGAAAACAATAATGGCCTCAAACCGGAAAATTTGCGGGTGCACGAAGCCGTCGCCGGGACAGCGACCACGTTCAGACGCTTCACCCCCAAGGCACGTGGGTCAGCAGGACCGATTTTGAAGCGCAATTGTCATATCAAGATTGTAGTATCGGACGAATAAATTTATGGGACAGAAAACAAATCCAATTGGTCTGCGAGTGGCTGTGACTCATGACTGGCGCTCCAAGTGGTATGCCGAGAAGAAAGAGTTCGGCAAACTGCTCAATGAAGACCGCAAGATTCGCGAGGTGCTGAAAAAGAAACTTGAATCGGCCTCCGTGCCGAGGATTTTGATTGAGCGCGCGGCGACCCGCTGCCGCATTACCATTTTGACGGCCCGGCCAGGAGTGGTAATTGGGCGCAAAGGGGCAGAAATCGACAAACTCAAAGAGGAGCTGAGCAAGATGACTGGCAAGGAGATTTACGTGGACATCATGGAGATTAAAACTCCGGAATTGGACGCCCAACTGGTAGCGGAGAATGTGGCCATCCAATTGGAGCGCCGGGTTTCGTTTCGCCGGGCGATGAAGAAAGCTCTCCAGACCACGATGGACTTCGGAGCCGAGGGGATTAAGATTCGTTGCGCGGGCCGTTTGGGAGGCGCGGAGCTGGCCCGAGTTGAAACCTACCACGAAGGACGCGTGCCGTTGCACACCTTGCGGGCTAACATTGATTACGGCTTTGCCGAGGCCAACACCGTTTACGGGAAGCTGGGGGTTAAGTGCTGGATTTGCAAAGGCGAGGCGAAGGCCGAGAAGCCGCAGGCCGTCGAGCCCGCAGCCATCGCCACCTAATTTTAGCTGGAAAATCGTTATGCCACTGATTCCTGATAGAGTGAAGTATCGCAAAATGCACCGGGGCAGCCGCGCTGGCATGGCCAGGCGCGGGGCGACGGTGGCTTTCGGGGAGTACGGCTTGCAGGCCCTGGAGCGCTGTTGGCTCGATACGAAGCAAATCGAGGCTGCCCGTGTGGCTATCAGCCGCTTTATGAAACGACGCGGCAAGATGTGGATTCGCATTTTTCCGCAGAAATCCTATACCAAAAAACCTCTGGAAACGCGCATGGGCAAAGGCAAAGGACCGCTCGAATCGTGGGTAGCGGTGATTCGCCCGGCCAATGTCTTGTTCGAGGTCGATGGGGTTTCGGAAGTGGTAGCGCGGGAGTCGTTGCGGCTGGCCTCAAGTAAACTACCCATTCGAACCAAATTCATTTCCAGGCACCGTTTGGGTTGAGCGCGAGAACGAGTTATGAAAATGTCTGAACTGAAAGATAGGACGATCCCGGAATTGCTGGCGCAGGGCCGGGATCTTCGTCAGGAGATGTTTAATCTGCGTCTGCAACAGGCCAGCAGCCAGTTGGAAAAGCCCGGTCGCTTGCGAAGCTTGCGAAGGGATATCGCCAGGATTGAAACCTATATCACCATGCTGCGCAAAAAAGCGGCGTGACCCCTTGATTATGACTGAAATCGGCACAGAAGCGGTTCGTGGAAAGCGCAAAGAACGCATTGGCGAAGTCTTGCCTAGCAAGATGACCAAAACGATTGTGGTGCAAGTGCAGCGACGCTTCGCCCACCCCGAATTTAAAAAAGTGGTGACGCAATATAAGAAGCTTTACGCCCACGATGAGAAAAGCGAAGCCAAACCGGGAGATCGCGTGCGGATCGAGGAAACCCGCCCTTTTTCCAAATTGAAACGCTGGCGCTTGCTCGAGGTCGTGGAGCGCAATACGGATGCGGCGCGGGTGGCGGGATAATTTTTGATTTTATGTTACAGATACGTTCTATTTTGGAAGTGGCTGATAATTCCGGCGCCAAACGCGCGGCCGCCATTGGGGTTCTTGGCCGCAACCAACGTTATGCGCATGTGGGCGACGTCATCAAGGCGCATATCAAGGAGGCCGCGCCCGATGGGACGGTGAAAAAGGGCGAAGTGGTCGATGCGGTGGTGGTGCGCACCCGTCAGCCGATTCGGCGCAATGATGGTTCGTATTTGCGTTTTGATTCAAACGCCGTGGTCATAATCGACAAGGAAAATAATCCGCGCGGAACTCGCATTTTCGGACCGGTGGCGCGCGAGCTGCGGGACAAGAAGTTTATGAAAATTATCTCGCTGGCCCCGGAAGTGATTTGAGTTATGCTGAAATTTCATGTTAAAAAGGGCGACCTGGTGGTGATTATCGCCGGCGCCGAACGCGGCAAACGCGGGAAAATCCTCGAAGTGCAGCGCCAGAAGAGCCGGGTGATCATCGAGGGGGCAAAGATGATCAAGAAGCACTTGAAGGCGAATACCAACCAAAATCGCCCGCAGGGCGCCATCATCACCCGAGAAGGAACCATCCATATTTCCAACGTGATGCTGGCCGAACGATACGATGCGCGGGTGGCCAAACGCAGGCCTGCCGCGCCTGCCGCAACACCATCGTGACGGCCTTAACCCATCTAAATTTGAAAGTGCGAGCGCAATGAAAGCCAGACTTTATCAAAAATACATCAGTGAAGTGTTGCCGGCGTTGAAAGAAAAGCGAAAATACACGAACATCCACCAAGTGCCGCGCCTGGAAAAGATTGTGGTCAACATGGGCGTGAGCGCGTCCTTGGAAAAAGGGGCCGTGGATGATGCGGCCAAGGACATGTCCATGCTCACGGGCCGGAAACCGGTAATCAGCAAGTCGCGGAAGAGCATCGCCAACTTCAAATTGCGCGAGGGCCAGCCTATTGGCTGCCGGGTAACCTTGCGGCGTGACGGGATGTATGAGTTTTTTGATCGGCTCGTGGCAGCGGCTTTGCCTCGGATCCGCGATTTTCGCGGTTTATCGACGCGCTCGTTTGACGGGCGCGGAAACTATTCCCTGGGCGTGGCTGATCAAACGGTCTTCCCAGAGATTGAATTGGACAAAATTAAGCGGACGCAGGGCATGGACATTACGATTGTTACTTCGGCTAACACTGATGAGGAGGCAATGGATTTGTTGAAACTGATGGGAATGCCGTTCGCGGAAGGAAGATAAATTTATGGCAAAGAAAGCTTGGATCGAGAGAAACAAACGGAAAGCGGAGACGGTGAAGAAATACGCGGTTTTGCGCGCGGAGTTGAAGGCAAAAAAAGATTACGCGGGCTTGACGAAGCTCCCCCGCGATGCCAGCCCCGTGCGGCTGGTGAACCGTTGCGCGATGAGCGGACGCCGGCATGGCTATCTGCGCAAGTTCGGCTTTTCCCGCCTGACCTTCCGAGAGGCGGCCTTGAATGGCCTGATTCCCGGAGTGACGAAAGCGAGCTGGTGAGATTATGACTGACCCGATTTCCGATATGCTAACACGGATCCGCAATGCCCATCAGGCGTTGTTGCCGTCTATGGACCTGCCGCATTCCAGGATGAAGGAGAGCATTGCCGGCATTCTTAAGCGCGAAGGCTACATAGTCGATTTTTCTGTTGAGGGAAAGGTCGCTGCGAAGAAGATAACTTTGAAGCTAAAGTACGATGGGCGGAAGGGCGTCATCGAAGGGCTTCGCCGAGTGAGCACACCGGGACTGCGCCGGTATGTCGGGGCGACGGAAATTCCGCGAGTGCGCGGCGGGTTAGGCACTGCCATCGTCTCAACTTCGCGAGGTCTCATGACCGGCGTTCAAGCGCGCAAGAACAACCTCGGGGGCGAGTTGCTTTGTTACGTGTGGTAAACACGATAAAAAGAGTTTATGTCTAGAATTGGAAAACAGCCAGTCGTGGTCCCGGCCAAAGTGAAGGTCGAGATCAAAGGCCAGAAGGTTTTGGTAGAAGGTCCCAGGGGCAAACTGGATTTCGAGCTGCCACGCCGGACGGGAGCCAAGCTCGAGAATGGCCACCTCCTCATCAGCCGCCAGGGGGATGATGCGGAAGCCAAAGCCCTGCACGGCCTCAGCCGTTCGATCGTGAACAACATGGTCAAGGGCGTCAGTGAAGGTTTTGTCAAAAAATTGGAGATTCAAGGAGTTGGATTCAAAGCCGCCGTTCAAGGCAAAAACGTCAATCTGAGCCTCGGGTACTCCCATCCTTTAATTTATCCCATCCCCGATCAGGTTAAAGTGACCGTGGAAGAAAACACGAAATTAACCATTGAAGGGCCCGATAAGCAAGTCGTTGGTCAAGTGGCCGCAGAAATCCGCGCCTATTACCCCCCCGAACCGTACAAAGGCAAAGGGGTGCGCTACGTGGGCGAAAAAGTCGAACGCAAGGAAGGCAAGACGGTGCAATAATTATTCTGGCTACGGCAAATCCGTGGTCTCAACAAACATGGCGAATACCAAACAGACCCACAGGCAGTTACGCTGCTGGCGAATCCGCAAGAAAGTGACTGGCACCAAGGAACGGCCCCGCATGAGCGTACGGTTCACGGGGGAAAACATTTACGTCCAGTTCATTGACGACTCAGCAGGGGTCACCCTCGCATCCGCTTCGACGCTGGCGAAAGCCATTCCCGACCGTGATAAGTTGAAAGCCAATGTCGTCAGTGCCAAACGAATCGGGACCGTGGCGGCGGAGGCGGCCAAGAGCCAAGGCATCAAACAAATTGTCTTCGATCGCAGCGGCGCGAAGTATCACGGTAAAGTCAAAGCCTTGGCCGATGCAGCCCGCGAGGCCGGCTTGCAATTTTAATTTAACCAGGAGAATATTGTGCCAGAACCAATCAAAAGCGGCGGTGAGGGTGGACGCGGCGGCGGTGGCCGAGGTTTCAACCGGGGTCCGCGGCGTAACCGCGGCTCCGAAGGCGGATCGGACAGCTCGGCGGCGGGCGGCGAGAAGGCGCCCGAACTTTCCGAGAAAGTAGTTTTTATCAATCGCTCTTCCAAAGTCGTCAAGGGCGGCCGCCGCTTTAGTTTTAGCGCCCTAATTGTCGTGGGTGATAAGCGCGGACGCGTCGGCGTGGGCTTGGGCAAAGCCGGGGAAGTGGCCGATGCGATTCGGAAGGGAGGGGAATTCGCCAAAACCCAGATGACGACCATAGCCTTGAAAGACCACACCATCCCGCATGAAATTGAGACCCGGTTTTGCGGAGCCCATGTCTTATTGCGCCCTGCCTCTCCCGGTACCGGAGTAATCGCAGGAAAAACGGTGCGGGCGGTTCTAGAGTCAGTCGGGATTAAGGATGTCCTGAGCAAATCGCTGGGGTCAAAGAACGCGGCCAATGTCGTCAAGGCCACCCTAGCCGCCCTCAAGCAGCTTCGGTTGCGAGAACAAATTTATAAGAGTCGGGGCTTGGAGGTGAGGAAGCCGGAAAAGGCGCCGGTTTTGACTCCACCCGCGCCAACCGCGGCAACCACCCCGCCTCCTCCACCGCCGCCATTCACGCCGCCTTCGACGTCACCGGCTGTTTGATTTTATGCGTTTACATGATCTTAAACCTCGTCCAGGCGCCAAACATCGGCGCAAACGTCTTGGCCAGGGTGAGGCCAGCGGCCACGGCAAAACCAGCGGGCGCGGCGGCAAGGGACAGACAGCCCGCTCCGGCAGCTCGATCCGGATTGGCTTCGAGGGCGGACAAATGCCACTTATCCGCCGTATTCCCAAACGCGGGTTTAATAATGCCCGCCATACCACCCGTTATATCGCCGTCAATCTCGAATCATTGAACCGGTTCGAGGAGGGATCGCGGGTGGATGCGCAAATTCTCCGCAAAGCGGGCCTGGCTAATGGGCGGGCGGACGGAATCAAAATTCTCGGCGATGGGGAGTTGATGAAAAAATTGACTGTCAGCGCGGATGCTTTCAGCGCCTCTGCCAAATTAAAGATTGAAGGCAAAGGCGGCACCTGCGAACTGACCGGCGCAAAAGCGGCGGCACCCGTGAAAGGGCGGCCCTCGCCACAACCTGGCACATGATAAAGACAATCATCAACACTTTCGCGAACTGCTTCAAGATTCCGGAGTTAAAGTCGCGTATTTTATTTACGTTGCTGCTGTTGGGCATCTGCCGCGTCATCTCAATGCTTCCGGTTCCAGGCTTGGACGGCGCAAAATTAGCGGAGTTTTTCAAGCAGGCCGCCAGGTCCAGAGGCGGCGGCGGGCTGCTCGACATGTACAGCATGTTTACCGGTGGCGCTCTGGAGAAGTGCGCGGTTGGCGCCCTTGGCATCATGCCATACATTAGCGCGACGATTATTATCCAATTGTTAACGGCTGTGATTCCGAGGTTAAGCAAACTGGCTCGTGAAGAGGGAGGCCGCACCAAAATCATCCAATACGGACGTTATCTAACGGTGCTACTTTGCCTGGGCCAAGGGGTGTTCATGGCCTATGGATGGCAGACCGGCTCCTTATTCAGTGGATTCAACGGAAACTTGGTGCTCTACCAAAACCTCTGGTGGTATTATTTTCAAACCGTGATTATTATCACCACTGGCACCTTGTTGTTGATGTGGATGGGAGAGCAGATTTCCGAGCGTGGCATTGGCAACGGGATCTCGCTGGTCATCAGCATCGGCATCATGGCGCGACTGCCACAGGCTGGGCAGGCGCTGCTTGACTTTCTTCATCCTGCCGCTTCCGAAGGCCGGTTTAATTTGTTCAAGGGAATCGCCATGATCTTTCTCCTCTTTGGCGTGATCGCCCGGGTGATCGCCGTCACTCAAGCCCAGCGCAAGGTGGCTGTGCAATACGCGCAACGGGCCGTCGGGCGCAAGGTGGTGGCGGGAGGGACTTCCTTCATGCCGTTGCGTGTGAACTATGCCGGTGTGATGCCGATCATATTTGCTCAGGCAATTCTGATGTTTCCGGCCAAGATTTTCGGAGCTGCCACCGGCAGCCTCAGCTTTCTCAAAAAATTCGCGGACTATAATTTGCGCGATGGAGATCCGCTCTATCTGACCTTGTACGGCTTGATGATCCTGTTCTTTTCCTATTTCTGGGTTGCGACCCAGTTCAATGAAATCCAGATTGCGGATGATTTGAAGAAATATGGCGGCTATATTCCCGGAGTGCGCCCAGGGCAGGCCACGAGCAATTATCTTCATAATGCCATGAGCAGGATTACGCTGGCGGGAGCGGTGTTTTTAACCATCATCGCGGTTATTCCCATAGTGTTAAATAGCCAGATGAAAGTGCCCTTTGCCCTGGCGACATTTTTCGGAGGCACGAGCATGCTCATTTTAGTGGGGGTGATGTTGGATACCATGAGGCAGATGGAATCCCATTTGTTGATGCGCCACTATGATGGCTTCCTCAAGAAAGGCCGTCTCAAAGGCCGTTTTTAATCAGGATGCGGGCGAGTTGAAGATGATCATTTTAAAGAGCGAACGTGATTTGGAGGCGATGCGGCCGGCTTGCGTGGTGGCGCGCCAGGTTTTGGATGAGGTCTGCGATTTTATTCAACCGGGACGGACCACCCAGGAAATTGACCAATATGCCGGCTCACGAATCAAAAGTTACGGAGCGCGCAGCGCCTTTCTGGGATATCGGAAGTTTCCCTGTCAACTTTGTATTTCGGTCAACGAGCAGGTGGTTCACGGGTTGGCCAGCGCCCGCCGGGTTGATTTTGGGGACATCATTAGTTTAGATGTGGGGGTTATTTTCAACGGATTCATTGGGGACAACGCCAGGACGGTGGCCGTGGGCGGCTGCAGCGTCGAGGCACAGCGCTTGATGGATATCACTGAAAAGGCTTTGTACGAGGGAATTGGGCAAGCCGTTTCCGGGAATCGCGTGGCTCATATCTCACGCGCTATTCAGCAATACGTTGAAAGCAATGGCTGCAGCATCGTGCGCGAATTTGTCGGTCACGGCGTGGGACGCTCGATGCACGAAGAACCTCAAGTTCCTAATTTCGATGACGGGAAGAACTCTCCCCGGCTCAGACCGGGCATGACCCTGGCCATTGAACCCATGGTCAACGCGGGATCCTCGGAAGTAAAAGTGCTAAAAGACGGCTGGACAGTGGCCACCAAAGATGGTCAATTATCAGCCCATTTCGAGCATACCGTCCTGGTGACGGAGTCCGAGCCGGAAATTTTGACGTGTCAGGCGAAAACCCTATCAAAATTGAAGGCTCGATAGTGGAAGCGTTCAGCAGCCGGCTATACCGGGTCGAATTTTCTAATGGGCACCGAATTCTGGCGCATTGGCCACGGGGTTCGGGGTGGCGTGGGCGTGAGTCTGGCGGTGCGTTGGGAATCGGAGACAAAGTAACAGTCGAAATGTCGCCTTTTGATTTTTCTAGAGGCCGCATTGCATTAAGTGAAAGATAATTTTTATATGAAAGTTAGGGCATCAGTAAAAAAGCTTTGCGAGAATTGTAAAATCATTAAGCGCAACGGCGTAATTCGAGTTATCTGCACGAATCGGCGCCACAAACAACGTCAAGGATAACTATGGCACGAATTATCGGAGTTGAAATACCAGGCGAAAAGCGCATCGACATCGCGCTGCGCTACATCTATGGCGTCGGACCGACAAACGCGCTCCACATTTTGGAGAAAGCCAAAATCGATCGGAGCATTCGCGCTAAAGATTTGAATGAGCAACAACTATCCCAAATCGTCCATGCCATCCAGGACGGTAAATACATCATCGAAGGGGATCTCCGACGAGAACTCGGCTTGAACTTAAAACGCCTTCAGAGCATTAAGTGCTATCGGGGAGTTCGACATTTGCGCGGCCTGCCAGTTCGCGGGCAACGCACTTCCACCAACGCGCGCACTCGCAAAGGGCCGCGCAAGACAGTTGGGGTTCAACGCAACCCGAACGCCAAAACCGGTATTCATTAAAGTTTTATGGCCGACGAAGCAAAACCCAAAAAAGAGAAAGCCGCTGCGCAAAAAGAGCCCAAAGGCGCTCCCGCCCCGGCCGCAGATAAAGCTGGCGGCAAACCCAGCGCCGAATCACCCAAGGGAGCAGCGCCCAAACCCGAGGGGGCTGAAGCTCCCAAAGCGGTCGAGCCGGGTGCGGTTGCCGCTCCCACCGCGGCTGAGCTCTTGGCGGAAGATCCGAACGCGAAAAAGATTATTAAGGCCAAGCACGCGAAGAACATCGCGGCTGGCGTTGCGCACATCCTCGCCACCTTTAACAACACGCAAGTAACTATCACCGATATGCACGGCAACTTGCTTGGCTGGTCCACGGCTGGCAAAGTCGGTTTCAAGGGCTCGCGCAAGAGTACCGCCTTCGCCGCCCAACAGGTAGCCCAGGATGCCGCTCGCCAAGCGATGTCGCATGGAATGCGAGAGGTGGAAGTGAGAGTAAAGGGGCCTGGCTCCGGCCGTGAATCCGCCATCCGCGCGTTGCAAGCGATTGGTCTGGAAATTAACCTGATCAAGGACGTAACACCGGTGCCTCATAATGGCTGCCGTCCCCGCAAAAAGAGGCGCGTTTAATGCAATCGCTAATCGAATCACCAATTTAATTATGGCTCGTTATACAGGTCCTCGTGTTCGCATCAGCCGGCGTTTCGGCGTCCCTATTTTTGGTCCTTCCAAGTATTTGGAGCGGCGCAATTACGGCCCCGGCATGCACGGCCCCAAGTCTCGCCGCAAACATACCGATTACGCCCTCGGCCTGATCGAGAAACAGAAGCTCCGCTATTATTATGGGCTTATGGAACGCCAGTTTCGTGGCGTTTATGAACGCGCTCTGAAAAGGCGCGGCATCACCGGCGAGCAAATGTTGCAGATTCTCGAAGCGCGCTTGGACAACGTGGTTTTCCATCTGGGCTTTGGCAACACCCGCGCTGCCGCGCGTCAAATGGTCGGGCACGGGCATATCAAGGTCAATGGACGCAAGGTTGATATCCCCTCTTATGGCCTTAAAGTGAATGATGCCATCGAAGTGAAGAACACGAACGTTTCGCGGCAGCTCGCAACGAAAAGTCTGGAAATCTCCACCAGTCGGGCGGTGCCCGATTGGCTCTCGCTGAGCAAGGACACTTTCAAAGGGGTGGTGATGCGCATTCCCAGCCGCGATGAGATCCAGCCCATTGCCAATGAGCAGGCAGTGGTCGAATTTTATTCCCGCTAACAAAAACAAACAAAAAAACGATTATATGGGCTTCTTCGGTCCGCGGGAATAATGGCCGGAGAAGTCAGATTAAAATTGTTGAAAGGAAACTATGCCAGTACGTTTAGGACGTTTCGAAATGCCCAAACGGTTGACCAAAGAAGAGTCCACCGCCACTGAAATCTACGCCAAATTTGTTGCTGAACCGTTTGAGACCGGTTATGGCCATACCATTGGCAACTCTCTACGCCGGGTGCTCCTCTCATCCCTGGAAGGCGCGGCCATCACCTCCCTGAAAATTGACGGCGCCATGCACGAATTCACCACCATTGATGGGGTGGTTGAAGACGTCACCGATTTGGTTCTGAATCTGAAAAAAGTGCTTTTCACGGCTCACTCACGCGAGACTCAAATGCTCTTGCTCAGCGCCAACAAGGAAGGAGAGGTCACCGCCGGCGACATTCAACTAAATCAGAATGTCGAATTGGTGAATCCCCAGCAGCTCATTTGCACCCTCGACAAGAAGAAAAAATTTGAGATGGAGTTGGAGGTCAAAGTCGGACGCGGCTTTTTGCCGGGCGATGAGAATAAAAAGCCCGACCAGCCTATCGGCGTCATCGCCATTGATTCCCTCTTCTCGCCAGTCACCCGTGTTCGCTACGCCGTGGAAAGCGCCCGCGTCGGCCAGCGCACGGATTATGACCGCCTTATCCTGGAAATCTGGACCGATGGCCGCATCTCGCCCGACGACGCATTGACCCAGGCTTCTGCCATCTTGCAGCACCATCTGGATGTTTTCGTTGGCTATGACAAAAACGCGGTCGAGTTCGAGGAAGTGGCCGACAAGCAGGACGACGAGAAGTCCCGCATGAAAAAGTTGCTCAATATGAGCGTGAATGAAATTGAGCTGAGCGTGCGGGCGGCAAATTGTTTGAACAACGCCAATATCACTACCGTCGGGCAATTGGCCATGAAGACCGAGGCCGAGATGCTCAAGTACCGCAATTTCGGAAAGAAGTCCCTTAACGAGATCAAAGAAAAACTGGCCGCCCTCAGCTTGAGCTTGGGGATGAACATCGATCCGGAACTCCTGGAAGCTCCGAAAGAGGAGCCCGAAGCTCTCATCGAATAAGGAATCCCATGCGACATCTTAAACGAACAGCCAAACTGGGCCGCACCGGCGAGCATCGCAATGCCATGCTTGCCAATATGGTTTGCTGCCTCATCAAACACAAGCGGATTACCACCACGCTGGCCAAAGCCAAGGCCATTCGCTCGGTAGCCGAGAAAATGCTCACCCTCGGCAAAAGCGGGACGCTTCACGACCGCCGGCTGGCCGTAGCGAGATTGCACCAGGAGGACGCCGTGCGAATCCTGTTTAATGAGATTGCCCCGACTCAGGCAGATCGCCATGGCGGCTATACGCGCATTATGCGCCTGCACCAACGCCAGGGCGATGCCGCTCAATTGGCCATTATTGAGTGGGTGGACGTGCCCGTCGAATCCGCTCCGGAGCCAGTTCAAAAAGAAGCAGGCGCCAAGGCTGCTGAGGCAGCGAAGTGACGCGACATTATTTTGGAGTGCGGTGACTTGACCTAATTTCGGTTTCAACGAGGCGAGCCTCTAAAGTCGCGGCGCGTTGGTCGGCGGCCTTGCCCTGCTTTTGGGTTTCGATCAAGGCGGCTTTGATTCGCTTCTCGACCAACTTTTCCAATTGGCCCTCCTTCAGAAGCCTTTCGTCTTCCAGCATCGCTTTCTCGAGAAGCAAGGTTTTCACCGATTCCGGGTAGATGCCATCGTACATCGTAACGCTTGGTCAACTCATCCAACTGCTTTTTCAGGCTGAGGTTGTTCGGTCGAAACTCATTGAGCTTGGCCTTTTCCACCGCGCCATCGGCATCGAGGACAAATGCGCCTGTCGCGCTGCGAAAAACCCTGTGGCGTTCGCCGGGCGGCCTGGGGTCTTCGCGGGGTAGTCCGTAGCGGCTTCTCGGAAGAGAGCCGCCATCTGGAACATCGGAGGAGAAAGGTCCGGCGTTCTGCCGAGACGCCGCTACGACACGATCCACCGAAGCAGGAAATCCGTCAGCAGGCACGTAGAATTCTCCCAAAACGAAAGGATCGATTGGCGCTGGCGTTTCTGCCCGCTCCTGGTTGGTGTCGAGGTTTTAGCGTGTTTGGCGTTGGCAGGCACGCTAAAGGGTGGACACCAAGCGCTGCCCACCTGGCAAAATGAGAATCGCTGCGTTCTCTTTTATTGCGCTCGACGAGAGGCTGGTTTCCTCTGTAGAACAATGGCGGAAAAACTATGGCGTCAAATTCAAAACCTCTGGTGGGTATCATTATGGGCAGTCAATCCGACTGGGAAACCATGCAGCACGCAGCCGCTCAACTGGACGAATTGGAGGTGCCATTCGAGACACAGGTGATTTCGGCGCACCGAACTCCGGATCTGCTTTTCGAGTATGCTTCCAGCGCCGCCGAGCGTGGCTTGGAAGTCATTATTGCCGCGGCCGGTGGAGCGGCGCACCTGGCGGGAGTCACGGCCGCGAAAACCGTACTGCCCGTGTTGGGAGTGCCGATGGAATCCAAGTCACTGCACGGGATGGATTCGCTGCTCTCCATGGTGCAAATGCCCGGTGGAGTTCCGGTGGCCACGCTGGCCATTGGCAAACCCGGGGCGATCAATGCTGCCTTGTTTGCCACCGCAATATTGGGCAACAAGTATCCGGCGCACCGCACCGCTTATGAAAACTTCAGAAACAAGCAAACCGCAAAAGGCCTAGCCAATCGAAACCCAAAATAATTTTTTCTTTCCGTTCCTATTTCCGCTTGCGCCGCCGGAGCGCGCTGTTACAGTCCTGCCCGCAATTGAACCAGCAACCGCCATTGGGGTGGTTTCATTTTTTTCTGTTTCCCAGTTAGATAAGCATTTGTGAAAATTTTTAGCGGCACATCAAATCCTCCTTTGGCCAAAGCCATCGCGGCTTCAATTGGCGTAGAATTGGGCAAGTGCACCGTCAGCGCTTTTCCGGACGGAGAGACTTTTGTCAAAATCGAGGAAAACGTGCGTGGCGAAGATGTGTTCCTGATTCAATCGACCAGCCCGCCGACGAACCATAATTTGATGGAAATGTTTATCATGATGGACGCGTTGCGCCGCGCGAGCGCCTTGCGCATCACGCCAGTAATCCCCTTTTATGGCTACGCTCGCCAAGACCGCAAAGATCAGCCACGCGTGCCCATCACCGCCAAACTGGTTGCCAACCTGCTCGTGGCGGCCGGGGCCAATCGGGTTTTAACCATGGATTTGCATGCGCAGCAGATCCAGGGATTTTTCGACATTCCGGTGGATCACCTCTACGCCGCCCCGGTGATGTACGATTATTTGAAGAAAAAAGACTTGCCTGATCTGGTGGTAGTGAGCCCCGATGTGGGGGGCCTGAAAATGGCCCATGCTTACTCTCAGGTTCTGGAGGGTGGTCTGGAAATTGTGGCCAAGCGACGCAAGAGTCCCAGCGAAGTGGAGTCTATGGCCGTCATCGGCGAAATCCGTGGGAAGACCGTGCTCCTGGTCGATGACCTCACCGAGACCGCCGGGACATTAACGGCGGCAGCCGAGCTGGTGAAGAAAAAGGGAGCCAAGCGGATTTATGCCTGTGTTTCCCACGCCATTTTGAACGATGTTGGGATCGCAAGATTGCGAAAATCAAGGATTGACGAATTAATTACGACTGATACCGTCCTACGCCCGGCTATTGACGGAGTCCGAATAACGACACTGTCGGTGGCGGGTTTGTTGGGCGAAGCCATCAAGCGGATTCATAATAATTCGTCGGTAACTTCGCTGTTTGAATTTAAGGGCGGACGCACTAGTTAAGGCGCCTGGCAGCTCGCATAGATGATTTAATTTAAAAATGAAAACGGTACCACTCACTGCTTATCCGCGTTCGCTGGCCCGCCGCGGCGGGGTCAAAAAGCTTCGTGCTACGGGCCGCGTGCCCGCGGTCATTTATGGGGCCCACACTCAGCCCAAGAATCTCGAGATCAATCGCATCGAACTGCGAAATCTTATTCACCAATCGGTTTCGGAGAATTTGCTTCTGGATCTATCCGTGGCCGAGGATGCCCAGCCCAAGCGGCTGGTTCTGGTGCAGGAAATTCAGCACCACCCACTAAGCGGAGAAGTCCTGCATGTCGATCTGCATGAGGTTTCGGAAAATGAAAAAGTAACGATCATGGTTCCGGTGGAAACGGTGGGAGAATCCGTGGGCGTGAAAACCGAGGGCGGGGTATTGGAGCATGTTCTCTTCAAGATTAAGGTGCGGGCTTTGCCTAAAGATTTGCCAGAGGTCATTGAAGTTGATGTATCGCAGTTAGCCATCGGCCAGTCCATTCACTTAGGGGATATCAAGCCTCCTCCGGGAGTGGAAGTTTTGGGCGACAAGGGCATCTCGGTCATTGCGGTCGCCGCGCCGATTACGGAAGCACAGGAAACGGCGGCAGCCGAGGCAGCCGCGGCCGCAGCACCGGGCGAAGTGGAGATGCTCAAGGAGAAGAAGGAAGAAGGTGCTCCTGCGGCAGGCGCCGAGAAAGCGCCCGCCGGCAAGGCGGGAACGGAGAAGGCTCCAGCGGCTGGGAAGGCTGCGGCTGAGAAAGCTCCCGCAGGCAAGGCTCCCGCTGAAAAAGCTCCAGCGGAGAAGAAAGCGGAGAAGAAGAAGTAGGCGTTGGATGCTGCCTATTGGCCACTGCCATGAGCGGCTAACAATTGCCGGGATGATTGGAAATGGGCAATGGGCAATCGGAAACTGGCAAGCTCATCGCGGGGTTGGGAAATCCGGGCCGCCAATACGCTCGCACCCGGCACAATGCTGGATTTATGGTTGTGGACCGGCTGGCAAGCCGCTGGCAGGCTGGTTTGGCAGTCAAAAGCAGATTTAAAGCTCGCGTGGCAGTGGTGGAACGAAATGGCCACCGACTGGTGATTTGCCAACCAGAAACCTTTATGAATGCCAGCGGAGAAGCGGTGCAGGCCCTTTTGGCTTTTTACCACGGCACCGCTGAACGGACATTAGTGGTGGTTGATGATGCGGATTTGTCCCTGGGTGAGATTCGACTGCGGGGGCGAGGAAGCAGTGGTGGCCATCACGGATTGGAATCGATTGAGCAGCATTTGGGAACACGCGATTTTCCCCGGTTGCGAGTGGGCATCGGCCGGACAGAGAATGGGACGCGAGAAATCACGGATTACGTGCTCTCGCAGTTCAGCCCCGGAGAGGCCGGGTTACTGGAAAAGGTTCTGGCACGAGCGTGTGACCAGGTCGAATGCTGGCTAAGTGAAGGAATTTCACAGGCAATGAATCGGTTTAACGGAAAAATTGAAATTTAAAAGTTCAAAGAAAAGGCACAGATGAAACAATACGAAGGTCTATTTATATTAAATACGGCGGCCAAAGAAGAGGGAATCAAGGATTCGATTGATAAGATTTCCGCCGAGATAGCCGCTCTTGGCGGGAAAGTGGAGACAGTCCAGAAAATGGACAAGAAACAGTTTGCGCGCGTGGCGGACAAGAAATACAGCTCCGGGTTCTATGTGAACGTGATTTTTCAATGTCCGGAGACAGCCACTGCGCAACTCCGCCATCGCCTCAGTCTAAACGAGGAGGTTTTCCGCTCATTGGTATCAATTGCCCCGCCTCCCAAGGCCGAGGCCACGAAATAAAAGTCTATGGCAAGTTTCAACAAAGTAATCCTCGCTGGAAATCTCACTCGCGATCCACAATTGCGCTATACGCCCAAAGGCACGGCCATTGCCAACTTTGGCTTGGCTGTGAACCGCACTTGGAAAACCGAAACTGGAGAAACCAAGGAGGAAGTCACTTTTGTGGATGTAGATGCCTTTGGACGCCAGGCTGAGGTCGTGGCCCAGTATATGAAAAAGGGACGGCCCTTTTTAGTGGAAGGCCGCCTAAAGCTGGACAGTTGGGAAGACAAAAACACCCACCAGAAGCAGAGTAAGTTGAAAGTGGTGCTGGAAGGGTTTTCCTTTATCGATTCGCAGCGCACCGGGGAAACCGGAGGCGTTCCCGTCTCTTCCCAGCCTCGCTCGCCGGGACACGGTGCGGACTCCCCTCCCCTTCCCGCGCCCGAGCCCGACGGGCCACCGCCGTCTGAGGACGACGTGCCATTTTAAAGATTTTATAGTCATGCGCGCACAGCAGAGGAACTCCTCATCCGTCCCTAACTCACGAACCTATTTTTATGCCGAAAACTGAAGTTATTCTTACTCACAATATCATTGGCCTTGGGGCCGAGTCCGATCAGGTAAAAGTGGCTGCTGGTTATGCCCGCAATTATCTTTTTCCCCAGGGTTTTGCCATTCCTTTGACTGGGGCAAACAAGCGGCGCATCGAAGCCTTGCGCCAGCGCCGCGCCGAGCGTGAAGCCCATGAATTTAATACTATGAGTGAACTTTCCAAGAGCATTTCCAAGTTGGTGTGCCTTGTGAAAGTAAAGACCGGAGATGATGGAAAAATGTTCGGCTCCATCACGGCCGGGACCATTGCGGATGAGCTTAAGCATCAGTTTGATATTTCTCTGGACAGAAGAAAGATTCATCTCGAACACCCTATCCGCACCCTCGGTGAACATGACGTAGAGCTGCGTTTGCACGCGGAAGTGGTTACGTCTTTGAAAGTCAAAGTGGAAAGCACCACTCCCCTGCCCTCGCCAACCGAAAGGCCCGCCGAAGGCCGAGGAAGGGACTCCTTCCGGCCGGGACGAGAAGCCGCTGGCAAGGAAGATGGCGCACCGCAAAGGACTGAAAAGCGCGGCAAGCGACTGGAAGAAAAACCGGCCGCAAAAGACGAGAAGAGTGAAAAACCTGCCAAGGCAGAAAAACCCGCGAAAACCGAGAAAACCAAATAATTTCGAGCGCGATCGCGAGATGACGCGGGTTCTGTTCGGAGTGCGCTCGTCCTCGGGTGCAGCGAGGTTGCATACGCGAGTGCTTTTGAGATTTTCCAGCAAAGATTCCTCCGCTCCGCCGCGAACGGCTTCAGCAGACGCGGCAGTTCCGGCAGAAAAACCTGAGAAGTGCTTATTGTCACAATTCTGGGACCGAACCCTGTGATGGAAGGCCCACCAAAGCCCTTTCCGCAGCGATGCGGTGGTTCTCAAGGTCGATCATTGGCTGGAGGGAATTGCAGAGGGCGTTCAGCAGACTTATGAAACTGGCTGGTTTGGTGTGCAGCATTTTTCTGAGGGCTTCGTCGCCGTATTCCTCAATGGCACGGTAGATCTGGATCATCGCGAGAGCCATGCAAGCGTGGTGCACGACAGTGACATCAATGTTGCCGAGCTCCCGAAGGAGATCGGCGGCGAATTCAGCCTGAGTTTTGGCTTCATCGCTTTTCGCGCGGTTCTTGAGATAATCCTCGTACCCGCTCTCGACCCACTTGGTGAGGCTTCCCGGGTTGAGACCCGCGGCTGTTTCGCCTAATTCCTCGATGATGACGCGATAAGGAAGCCCATCGTCGAGCATGAGGTTGAGCATGTCCCGCGTCGCTTTGGGGAGTCGGGCGATTTTTTGCCCGAGCCGGTCGCGACGTTCAGGGGCGTCTGAGGATGAGGCTGGCCCCCTCTCCTCCAACGGAAAAGAGGGAGAGGAAACAGGGCATGGTGGGGTTGGGGTGATGACGGATGTTTGGTTCATATTTCG